>CAITKI010000035.1 GCA_903892905.1 uncultured Microcaldota archaeon
CTCACAGGCACGGGCTCGCCGGTGAGCAAGGACTCGGCAATAAGCAGGTTGCTGCACGAGACCACCACTGCGTCCGCAGGCACGCGGTCGCCCTCGGCAAGCACCAACAAGTCGCCGCGCACCACCTCCCTCCCGGATATCCTCATCTGCTTCCCGTCGCGGATGACAAGCGCGCGCGGCGAGGACAGGTCGCGCAGCGCCTCGAGCGCGCGCTCCACTTTCCTTTCCTGGTAAACCGTGATGCCTATAACCACGACCACGAATGCGGACAACATGAGCGCATCTGACAGCTCGCCAACAAGCAGGTAAATTATGCCGCACGCCACAAGGAGCAGGAACATGGGCTCGCGCATCACGTCCCGTATTATGTCGAAAATCGTGCGCTTTTTCGAGGTGGGGAGCTCGTTTGCGCCCTCCTCCCCCAGCCGCTCCTCTGCCTCTTTCTGCGTAAGCCCGGACATGAGCGACTCGGGCTCGACTGTTGCATTGAGCAGATTGCCACTTCCCATCCAAGGGTTAGCGAAGAAAACGCTTAAAAGAGAGTGAGAAATCCTGCCTTCGCCCGCGCTGTGCGGCTAGAGCGTGAGAAAACACTCACTTTTTCTTTTCTTTCGCCGCGACCGTGCTTATCCCGAGCAGCGAGTAAATCAGGCAGGACCCGTATGCCGCTGTGGCCACCATGGCAAGCCCCAAGACAAGCGCAACGTATGTCCATGGTTGTGCCACATAGTTGCCAATATACACGCACAGGAAAACTATCCCCAAAACCGCCCGCGCAGCCTTGT
The DNA here is from genome assembly GCA_903892905.1 of uncultured Microcaldota archaeon. GTDB lineage: Archaea > Micrarchaeota > Micrarchaeia > Anstonellales > Anstonellaceae > UBA10161. Next base: position 786 of record CAITKI010000035.1, read on the forward strand.
CAATCTCCCCCACATTGTTTTCGCCAAATTTCATGTTGTCATCCCCGTTCGTTTCACCGCTACCTTGTCGGCACCTGCCCGCACGGCACGCCGCTTATCGAGACGTTTATGTAATCCCCAACAGGCCTGCTAGGGAAGTCGCAGGAAAGCGCTTCGAGGCGCGGCATGCCCCAGACCGGGTCGCTTGACAACGTTTCTTTTGCAACCGTGTTGTCGCACGCCCAGGTCAGCACGTCCCCATCCGCAAACCCGTCGAAGTGCACTGTCCACTTGTAGTAAAATGTTGCCAAATCCTTCTCTATGCTGGCGCTGTCGATGCTGCAGTTCCCCCCTGCTTTCCTCCTGACCACCACGGTGGCGCTTGCGCACTCGCGCCCGTTCGCCCTCACCAATATAGTCTGCTGGCCCGGCGTGTCAAACTTGCATTTTGTCTCAAGCACCAGCGTGTTCTCGCTGAGAAGGCTCCTTGTTTCGTTTCCGCACACAAGGTCAAACCGCGCGCTGCCCGGGAAGCGCGAGCTAAGCGATATGTCTGCCTGCTCCCCTGCCAAAATCACGGATTGCTTCACTGCAAGAGTGCAGCTTATCTGTTGTGCCGTCGTTGCGGGCTGGGGCGCGGCGCTCTGGTTCTGCACATTGCCCAGCAGCCCTTCCGCGTTCTGCACCACGACGCCTTGCATCCCGCTTGCCGGCTTGGGCTCTGACACACATCCGAAAAGCAGGAGCGCAGCCACTGCTGCAAGCGCCAAGGCGCGCGGAGATGCTGCCATGTGTGTACATCGGAGCCGTGCTTTATAATTTTTGCTACCGAATCCCGTTTGGTGGTGCGGTGAACCGTGAACTCCTTCCAATATCCATAATCGTCCTCATGTTTGCAATCGGCTTCTTTGCCGACCC
>CAITKI010000036.1 GCA_903892905.1 uncultured Microcaldota archaeon
CGCACCAGGGGCTTTGTGGGGGCAAGGAATACCGCGCGCCCTGCTTGCAGCCTGCCTTCCATCACCAGGAATGCGACGAGCGTCTTTCCAAGCCCTGTGGGAAGCACCACTAAGGTGTTTCCGCGCGCAAGCGCGGATGCTGCAATCGATGCCTGGTAGGCGCGGGGCGTGATGCCCTCCTTAAGGAAACTTGCAGCCATGCTAGGTGAATGGGGCACTGTATTTAATTACTTAATTGAGGTAGCATGCCAGTGGCATTGCAGATGGCGCCAGTGGCGCAGTATGCTGCCTTGCAGCGAATGGTGATACCCATGATACTTCCAAAAGCGCCTGTGGAAAAGCTCATACGAGAGGCTGGCGCGCGCAGGGTAAGCGATGGCGCTGCTGTGGAGCTTGCAGAAGTGCTTGAGAAAATCGGCAATGACATCTCGGTGCGCGCGCTTAAGCTTGCAAAGCACGCGGGAAGGAAGACCATCACCGCGGCTGACATCAAGCTGGCAAAGCCCTGACGTCTTCCGAACAAAAACCGATGTGCATTTTACGGCGAACCGTAAAATGCATCAGATTTTTGTTTGGTTCGCGACCAAACAAAAACCGAATCATTTAAAACCACTTAGAGGAGAGCATAAACCATGAAAAATGCTTTGCCGCTCGCGCTATTGCTGCTGCTTGCGCTTCCGCTTGCCCATGCCGCAGCTTCCGCCACCACGAGCTCTGCCTCGTTTTCCACAGGCTCGTCCAGCCTGCCTGAGAATGTCGAGATGGGCGGGCATTTTGGCAACTACACGCTTGTCGCATTCACATCAGGCGGCAAGGTGACAGTTGCCATTTTCGGCGCAGATGAAAGCCAATCCGCGCTGGCGTCTGAGATTGGGTGGCTTGTGAAAAGCGGGAAATTCTACACTGTATGCGACATGAGCGCCATGCCTGCCCCTGCCAAAGGCCAGGAGGCATACTGCGACGCCAATGGGTCATGGGCAGGGGAGAATGCGGTGCCAGCCCAGGCGCCAGTGCCTGCGCCCGCGCCACTGCAAGACACCGGGGCAGGAAGGCAGGAGATGGCAGTAACCGGCGCTTCCTATGAAAAATCAACGCTGGCAGCCCCTTCGGCGCCCCCTGCTACGAACCAGGAGATTGGCACTGAACAGGCGCTGCAGCTGCTTGGCGCATTCATTGCGGTTCTTCTTGCATCCTACCTCATATTGCAAAGCAGGCACGAGCCAGTGCTTGACGCTGCGACTGAAAAGCTGCTTGACAACCCCACGCGCGCAGGCATAATGGAGGAACTGTCCTCTGCTGACAAGATACCAACAGACATCTCCAACAAGCTTGGCAAGAGCAAGGCTGCCGTTGTGGAGCACCTTGCAGCGCTGTCTGATGCAGGGCTGGTGGAGCGCGTTGCCACTCCTGGCAAGAAGTTTGTCTTTTACAAGCTTACGCAAAAAGGCAGGCAGGTTCTTCTGAGAAGGGCGGGCTAAAGGACTTTTTCCAATTCTTCAGTGTTTATCTCAGCTTGGCGGCAAATGCAGCGAAAGACGAATGGGTTCAAATCCTCATTGCCATGCACCGGCACCGTGACACGTAGAATTTTGCCGTCCTTATCTTTTGTAAGATGAACGTGGCTCCCTTTTTGCCTGATAACCGTAAAGCCGAGCTTGAGGAGCGCCTTGATCATTTCTTTTCCTGAAACCTGCCTTGACATTCTAACCAGATAAGGCATCGAAAGGACATAATAAAAATTTATGCTGTGGAAACCAATCTATGGAGATATTTGGATTCCCAGTGGTCGTTTTCCCTGAAGGCAAGGGCTACACATCGTGGTGCCCTAAGCTAGATGTCGCCTCGCAAGGCAAGACAATTGGCGATGCGCTTGAAAACCTGAAAGAGGCGCTTGAGCTGCACCTTGAAAGCATGGGTGAAAAAGAGCTTGTAAAGCTTAGGGGAAAGCCCTCAGAAGGGATATACACCACGACGATAAATATTCCCCTGCCGTCCTGATTTTGGCTACCTGTTCTTTTTCCGCCTGCGCTTTGCATCCATTATCACGGCGTGCGCTGCGCGATGGAAGTGATGCTTTACCTTTGCTTTCCTAAGTATCCTCAGCCCCTGAAGTGTGATGCCCTTCTTTGTCGCCACCATCTTTTCCAGCTCTAACGGCTTGATTTCTTTTTCCAAAACAAGTGCGCCTGCGCCTTCGGCAGCCTTTGCTGAAAGTGTGAGAGCCTGCGCGTATGTCAGGCCGTGCATTTCCCCTGCCTTTGCCATTCCCTCAATTGCAGCGAGGAAAAATGCCATGCCTGAGCCTGTGAGCATGGCAAAGTCAATGTCCTCCTCCTTCCTTGCCCGGATGACTGCGCCAGTGGGCGCCAATAATGCCTCGATTTCCTTGGCATCCACATGCGACTCCGCATAATACATCGTGGTGCCCTTGCCTATCTGGACGGCAAGGTTGGACATTATGAGCGCCACGCGGCAGCTTCTTGGCACGCGCTTCTTGTAGTATGACATTGGAAGGCCTGCAACGACTGAGATAATGAGCGTCTCGCCCAGCTCCTTTTGAATCTCCTCCAAAAGCGCTGCCGTGGCATCAGGCTTCACTGCGATTATTATGGCATCCGCGCCCTCCACTGCCTGTTTTGCGGTTTTTGCCACTCCCGCGCCTGTTTTCCTTGCAAGCGCGGCTGCTTTTGCATGCGAATGGTCGCACAGCGTGAGCTGTGCCCCCCTGCCGCGCGCTATCTCCCCTTCGGGGTTTTGGCTCCACGCGCCAAAATCTCGCCCGCTTCCGCGGGCGATCCCCACTGCCAGCGCGCTTCCCATCTTGCCCACGCCCAGGATGCAGACTTTCATGGGCTTATTTTTCCCTCCTGGTTAATAATGGCATTCTATGCGCTTTAGGTCGTTTTTGATGGAAAACCGACGAAAGAACACCGTTTCCTGCCGAAAAACACAAGTCGCGCGCAATGGCTGCACAAGGCAAACCATTAAAAACCACCCCGCGCATAATTACTGACGCTGACCAGAAAGAAGCATGGAAGTTATGCAAATGGGTACGCTAAGGCATCGAAAACCAATTGTAAGCAAGCCGGCGGACAGAAAAATTACTATCAAAAAACCAAAAACACCTGGAAAATTCGGCAAGTTCGCGCGCAGGCTCGGGCTTGTGGCCGGAATCACGACAGGAATCATCGCTCCTTCTCTTTCAAACGCGCAGGGCAGCATCAAAACACAGGTGAACAAGCCAACTGACAAGCAGACGGAAATCATGATGGCTGCCGCTGGGGAGCGCAGCCTGCCAAGGAACACGTATATCGTGCCCGCGCGCGACGGAAAGGATTCGCTTAGGGGCTACGCGCCGGACAGGAACGAGAAGAGAATCGAGCCCGGGTCGGATCCGAAGAAAAAATATACTAGCAGTGCAGATATCGAACACCTAGACTACTACATACCAAGCGATATCGAGATTGACGCAACAAGATCTTGCATTATGATTAAAGCAAGGAGTGTGAAGAATTTTGACGGAACGATACTCAAAGCAAGCGAAAAATCATGTTATTTTTATTATCCATCCGAAGAAGAATGGAAAACCTTAGGGGCTAGTGGATTCGATGGCACTGAAAAAAAGATACTAATAGGCAATTCTAAAATAGGATATAAGCATGTTATCCTAAGATCAGATTGGAATGCGATTCTTGTAATTGAGGGCCCAGAACTGATCAATGCAGAAGATGGAAAAATACCAACAAGCACATACGAGATAAAACCTCACACAGATTGCAAATGGACAAAGGACGACAACGGCTCGTTTTTGATAGCTACGCCTGAGGGCGTCGGGGGAATAGTTCTTGGATCTGAGGGGCGTTTACGTTTGTTAGAGGGATTCAAAGTAAAAAAAATGGATAACCCTGAATTTATCGATTATGATGGCAAGACCGTTTTTAAATGTTCTAACTCTAAATCATATCTCGAGATTTATAGAGATAGTGATAGTAAGATAAATGGAGATATGAAAATAGTTGAAGTTGACTAGATGGTGAAAATATGGGTGACGTTCTCGCGCCTCAACCAAAAAAGAAGTCTAACGAAGAGCTTTTGAAGATGCCCCCGGCCACCGAAGGTAGAGTAAAAGAGACGAAAATAACGTGGGGGGCTAGCAGCAACACACAAAAAAAAGATTCTGAACAACCTCAGACCGCGAGAGTAAACGAAACACTTTCGATGGCAGGCAAAGAACTACCAAAAAAAGTGGCAAAAAATGCAAAGCCCGAAGTTGTAATATCCACATATCTAGCACTAGATAAAAAAGATACAGAAAAGACAACTGATAGAACATATTCCATGAAGAAAGATGGAAATGTTGTTGAAGTAAACGGAAGCAGTGCTAAAATTACTAGTAATAGTGGCCAAACGACTACATATGACTTAACCAATTCAAGCCAAATAAATGCATTCAACAATAAGCTAAAAGAGCTAAATATGTTTGAAGAATTCTACAGGGGCTTCAAGAACTGGCTTAACGATCAGCTCAAGAAATCCAGCGGTGCAGATATCGATCCAGCCACGACAAACGACCAATCAGGCAGGCAGTTTGATAACACTCAAACAACAACAAGAAATCAAGTTAATAGAGATAAGGAGATTGTTCAGAACATGGATCCGCGCAATAACGACGGCTTCTTCAAGGCAGTTTGATTGCTTTTGCAAATTTTCTTTTTCTATTATTTTGCAAAATAGACAAACCTCTGCTTGAAAGTTATTGTTGCCAGCACTGCGCCTGCAAAGAGAAGAACTGGCCGTTCTGCGCGCTTTGCAGGGTAACTATTATAAGCCATTAGTGGTAAATTCTACAATCCATGTGGAAAGTGCCATGCGCGCGTGCGCATTTGGGCGTTTCCCGGCAAAGCCTGGAAACAAAGGAGGTGCCTTCATGACGCTGGCTTCTTTTTGGAACGGTGCTAAAGCGCCGTTGCGCGAGAATAAGGGCCATCTCGCAATGAATAGGAGCACTTTTTTCAGGCGGATGCTCAAAGGCACATGCAAAAAAGCGGTTATACCCATCCTATTTTCAGCCATGTTTGTTTTTCCAGCCATCAAGGTTGCGGCGCAAAGAGAAATGCCACTGCCAAAGGCGCAGCACACGCATGTTTTAAAGGTGAGCATTACGGTGACGCTGGGAACGCATCGCGCAGCATTGCATAAATCCAGTCATCTGAAGTGGCATAGGACGCGCCTTACGGACGAGTGGTGGAACATCCTTGCAGATGGGCAAAGAATTGCTGGCGCTACAGCATATAGATCTATTAGGTACAGTTGGCCTTTTCCGAGCAGCGGGAATGTGCCAGGGCGTGATTGGTCTTTTTCGCACAACGAGAGAGGGAACGGTTTTTTTACACCAAGGATTGACCTTCCGGCAGATTACGCGTTCAGGGCCAGGCTTTTTGACATTGACGCTTATCCAAGAAACGAGAGAACGCACTATAGAGCCTGGCTTGAGATCCATCCCCAGGCACACGGCTACCTGGATCCATTCGACCCAAACCGCGGCAAGATGCAGCCCTTCCAGGGCGTGACTTTGCCTTCGTTGCCAGTAATTCCAACGCAGCACAAGCACAATCCGAACCATGCAGGTATGGATAGGGCTGCGAGCCTGGCAGGGATTGCGCCGGCTTTCAGCCTAGGCGATTCGGTAGCAAACAAGTACATCGACACAGCCGCAATAAGGAGGTTTATGAAGGAAATGCCCAACCTGACCCAGCTGAGCATCACCGGCAAGGGCGGCCAGCGGTTTGTGGGGGTTTTGAAGAATGGGAATGCTGGCAGCACGTTTGAGATTTACAAATACTCCGACTACTGCAAGATGATGGGATTGCCTGTCAATGCCCTGGATGCGACTGCTGAGTCGGAAAGCAAGTGAGCGGCATTGCACGCACTTTCGGCTAATCGGCAAAATAGATGAACCTCTGCTTGAAAGTTATTGTCGCCAGCACTGCACCTGCGAAGAGCAGGAACGACGTGCAGGTTGGGCAGAAGGGAACAAGCGCGAGGGCGATGAAAAGGAGGATGAGACGCTCTGCGCGTGGGAAGATGCCAGGCTGGCGCGCGAGTTTCTTCGCGTCTGCGACTTTTCTGTGGTCGGCGTACGCTGTGGCAAAGCTTGTCATGCATGAGCCGAAGAAAAGGAAGCAGATTATCCATGCCCCCACTGGAAGCAGGAATGGGGGGAGCGCGTAGAAGAAAAACGAGCAGGCGAACAGGAACTCTACCAGCCTGTCAATCATGCCGTCTATGTAGGCGCCGCGCGCGGAAACTTCTTTCCTGGCGCGCGCAACTGCGCCGTCAATGGCATCAGTGGCGCCGGAAAGGATGAAGAAAAGGAGGGAGATGAGAGGCTGCTGCGCGTAGGCGAAATAGAAGCCAATGAAGGCAAGGAAGAGCGCGCAGACCGTGATTTGGTTCGCGGAAAGAGGCAAGCGCGAGAAAAGCCTGCCTGATGCTTTCTGGAAAGAGGCGCCAAGCGAGGTGGTTTTGAGTGCCATTGCTTCAGCCTTTGCCCCAGTAGTCATAATATTCTATGCCCAGATGCGTTATCATTTCCTCGCCCATGAGGTAGCGCAGCGTGTTTTTCAGCTTCATGTGCTGGATGAACAGGTCGTGCTCCGGGTAGAGGCTGTCCGCGTGCATGGGCGCCTTGAAGTAGAAGGACAGCCATTCCTGCATGCCTGACATGTGCGCGCGCTGCGCAAGGTCCATGAAAAGCGCCAAGTCAAGCACAATGGGCGCGGCCAATATGCTGTCCTTGCACAGGAAGTTTATCTTTATCTGCATGGGGTAGCCCATCCAGCCGAAGATGTCGATGTTGTCCCAGCCTTCCTTGTCGTCGTTTTTCGGGGGATAGTACTCAATCCTTACCTTGTGGTACATGTTCTTGTACAAGTCAGGGTACATGTCGGGCTGGAAGATGAACTCAAGCGAAGACTTCTTGCTCATTTCCTTGCTCTTGAAAGAGCCTGCGTCGTCAAGCACCAATCCGTCGCGGTTTCCCAATATGTTTGTGGAGAACC
>CAITKI010000037.1 GCA_903892905.1 uncultured Microcaldota archaeon
CATCCACGTATTCCTGCTTTTCCTTCTCCGGGTTGGTGTCGTCGAAGCGAAGGAGCATTTTCCCGCCATGGTTGGCCGCGGACTGGCAGTCAAGCCACGCGGCTTTTGCATGCCCGATGTGCGGGTAGCCTGAAGGCTCGGGCGGGAAGCGCGTGAGCACGTGCCCCTGTGTTGCGCCAGGAAGCTCAAGCTCCTTTTTCTCCTCCTTCCTCTCCTCGTACTCAAACTCCTTCATTTCCGCCTGCGCCTGCTCGTGCGTAAGCGCATTCACCCGCTTCGCCTCCTCATTAAGAAGCTTCATCGTTGCTTTCATGTCGTTTTTCGCGTCCGGGAATTCGCCAATCACTTTGCCCACAACCTTTGCCGGTATTGCGAGCTTGTAATCCACCGCATTTTTCAGCGTGTACTTGCGGATTGTTTCCTCAAGCGTTAGTTTTCCTGCCATGCGCCAATTACGGGAAGAAGATTATTAAGAATGCGCGCGGCGAAGCGCCATTGCCAGCCGCACAAGAAGCCTGTTTAGCGCCGTGTATACCTGTTGACGTCCACGCCTATGCGCTTCATCTCTTCCGCTGTTTTTCCGGAAACGACAAGGCGCGCGCGGCGCATGTGCCACAAGTTCCTGCTCCCTGTTAGGAGCATTGCAATCTTGAGGTCGCGCTTCCATGCCGCAGCCTCGCGCGCGGGCTCTTTTGCGCGCAGGAAGGGGAGGGCTGCGCCGGCAAACGAGGCGCCAAGCGCAAGGCATTTTGCCGCGTCCAATCCGTTCCTCACGCCGCCGCTGCCGATTGTCTCTATGACTTCAGAGCACGTTGCGATGGAGACGCATGTGGGGTTGCCCCAGTTCTCGAAAACCGGCTCGCTGCCGCTTCTCATGTACTCCACCTTGCTCCAAGACGTGCCGCCTGCGCCGGAAACGTCAGCCATGGACACGCCTGCGCGGCGAAGCGCAACTGCCGCACCCATGCTCATGCCTGCCCCCGTCTCTTTCACGATGACAGGCATTCCCAAGTCGTGCGCAAAAATTCCGATTTGCTCAAGTATCCCTGAAAAATCATGGTCGCCCTCTGGCTGGCAGACCTCCTGCAATGGGTTTAGGTGTATGGCAAGCGCGTCGGCTTCCACAATGTCGAGTGCCTCGCGCACCTTTTTCACGCCGTATTTTTCCAGCTGGCATCCCCCGATGTTGCCGATGAGCGGGATGGTGGGCGCAAGCTTTCTCACTTTGTAGGTGGAAGCAAGCTGTGGCTTTTCAATCATGGCGCGCTGCGAGCCCAATCCGAATGCCAGCCCTTCCCTCTCTGCCGCAACGGCTAGCTTTGCGTTTATTTTTGCGGCCTGGGGATAGCCGCCGGTCATGCCCAGTATTATTATTGGGGCGGAGAGCATCTTGCCGAACATCCGGCACTCAGTGTCCACGTCGTCAAATGCCATTTCTGGCAGGGGCTGGTGCACGAACCGCACGTCCTCGAAGCCTGCAGAGACTGCATACTCGACGTTTTTCCTGCGCGCAGACTCCACGTGGTCGCGCTTCCTGCTCTTGATATCCACCGCCATAATGACACCTGGCAGGAATTCGGAAACATCCTTTTTAAAGTGCAGTGCGATATTAGCGCATGGCAACGTTCGAATGGGTAAGGGAAAAATACATCTACCTCGTGGTCCTCGCTCTTTTGCTCCTGCTCGGCTATGTGCTGATGCTTTTCCAGGCAGGCGCCATTGCGCCCGAGGCCGCGCGCGTCTATGTCGAGTCGCTTGTGGCAATTGCCACGCTCGCGCTTCTTTACTTTGCCTACTTCAACGTGGCCTCGAAAAAGCAGGAGGACATCGCGCGGCTCGAGCTTGCGGTGCGGCCCATACTTATCTGGGAGCTGGAGCCAGAGGGCAGTGGCGCACGGCTGGTGTACAGGACGCTCAAGCACCCGATTTACGATTTCAGGGCGACGCTGCGCGCAGATGGCAAGCAGCTTGTGCTGGACGAGAAGCACATCGACGTGTTCGAGGCTGGCCCGAACGCAGAGAAGAAAAAGGATGTCACTGATTTCGTCCGCGGCATGATGGGCGGCAAGGACGCGCGCAAGCTTGACATAATTTTCGCGTACCACTCCGAGGCAGGCGGGCACTACGAGCTTGTTTTCAGCAAGGAAGTCTCGCGCAAGGGCAAGGGCTTTTTGTTCGAGCACAGGAAATTCGTGTCCGCAAAATACCCCTGGCGCTCAGAAGCAGTGCTTTTTGACGAGGGAGACTAGCTATCTTTGGTTCGCAAGCGCGTACTCGATTGCATTGCGGTCAAAGCAGATTATCACTTGCCCGCCGATGGTCAAATCGCTTTGGGATTTGGCCAGATTTTGGCGCAGCGCGCCAAAACTGCGGGCTACTTCCTGTTCATGAGCGCGTAGTCTATCGCGTTCCTGTCAAAGCCTATGATTACCTGCCCGCCGATGTCAAGCACCGGCACGCCCATCTGGCCTGTCTTTGTGAGCATCTCAAGCGCGCGTGACTGGTCCGCGGCGACGTCGACGTCATCGTACTTTATGCCGCGCTCGGCGAGATAGCGTTTTGCCATCACGCAGTACGGGCAGGTCGGCGTGCTGTAAACCGTCACTTTGGGCTGCAGAAGCGTCCTTTCATCTATCATGGTAAACACCTGGCTTTGAACATGGAGGAATTGTATAAAAACAAAGGGCATGCAACTGAGCGTAATCACGGCTCGAGCTTGAAGTAGACGCGCCTGTTGCTCTTGCCCTTGTTTTCCGCTGAGAGGAAAACGATTTTCCCAATCTCGGAAGTGTTCTTCACGTGCACGCCGCCGTCTGCCTGCTCGTCCACGTCCCCAATCTTGACAATGCGAAGCTCCTTCACTTCAGGTGGCAGCGCGCCTGCAAGCTTCACCATGCCAGGCAAGAGAAGGGCTTGCTCGCGCGCGAGGTAGGAAACTGACACGTCCAAGTTGCGCGCGATTGCGGCATTTGCCTCGTCAATGAGAGATTGGAAGGCGTCCTTGTCGAATGTTTCCATGGAAAAGTCAAAGCGCGATTTGTCAACGTCTATTGCGTTGCCTGTGATGAGAATGCCGTTGCGCTTGAACATGATTGCGGAGAGGATGTGCCCGGCGGTGTGCGAGCGCATGAGGCGGTGCCTTCGTTCCCAGTCGATTTCGCAGGCGACTTCGTCGCCTGCTGCCAAGGTAGGGGCAACCGCCCCGCCAGCGCCCTGCGCCGGCCCCACCTCGTGCTGGATGGCGCCGTCCTTTTTCACAACATAGAGGACAGGGAACGCTGCACCGTCGCCCTTGCGCACAAGCTTTCCTGTGTCTGAGACCAATCCTCCGCCGCGCGGCGAGAAGATGTTGGCGTCAAGCGTGATGAATTTGCCCTCGCTGACGGCAAGGACTCGCGCGCTGCAGGCGCGCGCGTATGAGTCTGACAGGTAAAGGGGGTTTTCCATGCTTTGCAATGTGCCGGGGCATCTTTAAAAATTTGCCCTGCTTAATTTGCCGCGGGAGGGATATTCATGTTCAAATTCACTGTTGAGGATGCCAAGCGCTACAAGAACGCGACAGATGCGATTGTCAACCTCATTGACGAAGGCATAATGGAGGTACGCGAGGACGGATTATACCTTCGCGCCATGGACCCATCGCAAATCGCCATGGTGTCGTTCGCCATGCCCAAGTCCGCGTTCTCTGCTTTTGAGGCGCCCACGCCCTCAGCTAAGGTGGGATTGAATTTCGACGCAATTGCAAAAATACTCTCGCGCACGCGCGGCTCGGAAAAGCTGCAGGTGTCGCAGGAGGGCAACAAGTTCCAGCTCAAGTTCGTGGGCGCCAGCAGGAAGCGAAGCTTCAAGGTGCCAATCCTTGACATGCCCGCAGGCGTGGCAAAGGAGCCGACAATTGCGCATGACGCTGTGGTGAAAGTTTCAAGCTCGCACTTCCGCGAGTCGCTGCGCGACGCGTCGCTCGTGGGCTCGCACATTTCGCTCGAGGCGAACGAGGCAGGCTTCTCCATCGAGGTGCACGGCGACTCGTCTGACCTGACAGAGGAAAACGAGAAAGTGGGCGAGGAAATCATTGAAATGACTGTCACCAAACCCTCGCGCGCCACATTCCCGCTGCAGTACCTGGAGGACATTGTCAAGGCTTGCCCGGACAATGCGCCAATCTCAATCTACCTCAAGACGAATGCTCCGCTGAAAGTGGAGTACGAGGTGGAAAGCGCCAAGGTAATCTACTACCTCGCGCCCAGGATTGACAGCGACTGATTTTCCTGTTTTCATTTTCATCTTGACTAGCGCTGGCTTTATAAAATATAAGTCCCTGCTTATATGTATGAAAAAGGCGCTTGCCGCTGTTTCAGACGGGACGAGGCTGAAAATGCTCTGCCTCCTGCTTGGGTGCGAGAAATGCGCGTGCGTGCTGCCAAAGCGCGTGGGCACTTCCCAGCCGGCTGTTTCCCAGCACCTGAAAGTGCTTCGCGAAGCAGGGCTTGTGCGCATGAGGAAGGACGGCAAGAAGAGGATATACTCGATTTCTGAGAAAGGCAGGAAAGTGCTCGGAGACATCAGCAGGTGGTAGTGTGGAAATTCTTGAAGGGTTTGCAACGTGGCTCATCTATTCTGTTTTGTCAGTGCCGCAGGGGCCCTTTGGCGAGTCCGCGGTTTTCTTTGTCGCTGACGTGATAAAAGTCACGCTGCTTCTCGCAGTCGTGGTGTTTGCCGTCGGCATTGCGCGCACATTTGTCACTCCGCAAAAGGTGAAAAAGTGGCTGGGAGGCAAGCGCGAAGGTGTTGGGAACCTGCTTGCCGCGCTTCTGGGCGTGCCCACGCCGTTTTGCTCCTGCTCCGCGGTCCCGCTCTTCATCGGCTTTGTGGAGGCAGGCGTGCCATTGGGCGTGACATTTTCCTTCCTGATTGCCTCGCCGCTCATCAACGAGATAGCCGTGGCGATGCTGTGGGGCATGTTCGGCTGGCACATTGCGCTTTTGTATATTGTGACAGGGCTTGCGATTGCCACTGTTGCAGGCATTGTGATTGGAAGGCTGGGGCTGGAGGGCGAGGTGGAAAGGATACGCGCAGCCAAGGGCAAGCAGGCAAGAAGCAGGAAGATGGATTGGAATGCGCGCGTGGAGTTTGCGCTTGCTGAGTCGAAAAGCATCACGCTTCGCGTGCTGCCATACCTTGTGCTGGGAATCGGGATTGGCGCGCTCATACATGGTTATGCGCCTGCGGATTTCCTTGCCAATGTCGCAGGCAAGGGCAATATTCTCGCCGTGCCCATTGCAGTGCTGATTGGCATCCCGCTTTACTCAAATGCCGCAGGCATGGTGCCAATTATGGGCGTGCTTGTCTCCAAGGGAATGGCAATGGGAACCGCGCTAGCGTTCATGATGAGCGTGATCGGCCTGTCCTTGCCTGAGATGATAATATTGCGCCGCGTGATAAAGCCCAAGCTCATCGCTGTTTTCGCGCTCGTGCTGTTCATCGCGTTTGTAATCACGGGCTACCTGTTCAATGCCATATTGGGCTAACCCGCACCCGTTCTAGTGCGCTTTATAAAGTGTGGGGAGGCAACTCCTGTCAAGGCGTTTTGATGGAACAAAAACTAGCGATTAGCATAGAAAAACTTTCCAAGCACTTCGAAGGGCTCAAGGCAGTGGACGGCATAAGCCTCACTGTGCAAGAGGGGGAGATATTTGCACTTCTCGGCCCCAACGGCGCGGGGAAGACCACTACCATTTCCATGCTTACAGGGCTTCTTGCTCCGACATCGGGGCGCGCGACAGTGGCGGGCTTTGATGTGCAGAAGGAGCCGCTCAAAGTGCGGCAGCAAATCGGCGTGGTGTTCCAGCAGCCCTCAGTGGATGATTTGCTTTCCGGCAGGGAGAACCTTGACATGCACGCGTTGCTGTACAATGTGCCTGCAAAGGGAAGGAAGGAAAGGATAGACGAAATGATTTCGCTTGTGGGCCTCACCTCAAGGCAGCACGCAAAAATAAGGGAATATTCCGGCGGCATGAGAAAGAGATTGGAGATTGCGCGCGGCATACTGCACAGGCCCAAGGTGCTTTTCCTGGACGAGCCCACTACGGGGCTTGACCCGCAGACGCGCCAGCACATTTGGGAATATATCAAGAAGATGTCCAAGCGCGAGGGCACCACCATTGTTTTCACCACGCACTATTTGGAAGAGGCAGAGCAGTTCGCTGAGAGGGTGGCAATCATTGACCATGGAAAGATTATTGCAGTTGGCACGCCGCATGACTTGGTGGCTGAGCTGGGCGGCGATTCCGTGGTGCTGAAGGTGAAAACCCCTGCACAAGTGGTTGCCAAGCTCAAGAAAATGAAATTCGCCTCGCGCGTCAAAGCCGATGGCAAAAGCGTGCACGTCACCGTGGCAGAGTCGCACAAGAACCTGCCAGTAATGCTCCACGCGATTTCAGGCATTGAGTCAATTGAGATACGCCCGGCAACGCTCAACGAGGTTTTCATAAAATACACTGGCAAGGGAATACGCGAAGAGTCTGGAGAGGGCGGGTTCATGGAAAGGATGATGAACCCGAATAATAGGTAGCTAAGATTAGATGTGGTTATCATGGGATATTTTGACGGAGTATACGCAATCTGGGTGCGCGAAATCATAGTTTTCTTCCGCGAGAAGGAGCGCGTGATTTCTGCAGTGGTCACCCCGCTTCTGTGGATTTTCGCAGTGGGAGGGGGCTTGGGCGCAAGCGTGCAGATAGAGGGCATGAGCTACCAGATGTTCATGTTCCCGGGAATCGTGGCAATGGCAATTCTTTTCGGCTCGATATTCTACGGAATGTATATCATATGGGACAGGAAGCTGGACTTTTTGAAAGAGGTGCTGGTGGCGCCTGTTCCGCGCTCCGCCGTATTCCTTGGCAAGATGCTGGGAGGCGCAAGCGACGCAGTGATGCAGGCGTCCGTGCTTCTGGTGATTGGCCTGATATTCGGCTTTGTGCCAGGCATCCCGCAGTTTTTCCTGGCAATCCCGCTCATTGCAATCGTGGCGTGCTGTATGACCAGCATCGGGCTTATAATCGGCGCGAACATGAAGTCGCCAGAGGGCTTCAACCTTGTGATGAGCTTTGTGATGTGGCCCATGTTCATGCTCTCAGGCGCGCTTTTCCCTGTGGAGAACCTGCCCTCGTTCCTTAACATCATTGTGAGGCTCAACCCCATGACGTATGGCGTGGACCTCATGCGCGAGGCGCTTCTGGGCACCGGGCAGTTCGGCATTGCTTATGATGTCGTGGTGCTGGCGCTTGCCACGGTCGCGTTCGCATACATCGCAAGCAAGAGCTTTGAGAAGATGCAGATTTAGGCAGGTGTTGCGAAGTGAAAATATACAACTCGCTTACAAGGAAGGTGGAAACGTTCGCCTCGCGCCGCCCCAAGGCTGTGAAGATGTACACCTGCGGCCCCACCGTCTATGCGCGGCCGCACCTGGGCAACTTCAGGACGTATGTTTTCGAGGATGCGCTCAAGCGCTACTTGCTCTACCAAGGCTTTCGCGTGCAGCACGTGATGAACATCACAGACATTGACGACACCATTTCAAGGGAAGTCAAAAAGACGGGCGTGCCGCGCGCGGCGCTTGTGAAAAAGTTCGAGCGGCTTTTCAAGCAGGACGCCGCCGCGCTTGGCATAATGCCTGCAGCCAAATATCCGCACGTGAGCGGCTATGTCTGCAATATGGCAGGCACTGTTGAAAGGCTTTTGAAAATGGGCGCAGCCTACAAGGATGGGAGGCACCGCATATTTTTCGACATTTCAAAGTTCCCCACTTATGGGAAGCTGGCAGGAAGGAAGCTAGGGGGAAGCAGGAAAGTGATGCGCGAGGAGTACAAGCCGTTCCAGGCAGGGGATTTCCTGCTGCTTGGCAGGTGCCCTGACGCCGAGTGCGAAAAATGCCTGGAGACGAGAATGGGCATGTGCAAGCCCGCATGGAATGTGCAGTGCGCCACCATGGCGACCGCGGAGCTTGGCAATCACATTGACATTTCCATGGGCGGGCAGGACAATTTGTTCAACCACCATGAGAACACGCGCGCAATCGCAGATACGCTTTGCAGCTGCGAATTCTCGAAATATTACATGCACGTGAAGCACTTGCTGCTGGATGGGGAGAAAATGAGCAAGTCCAAGGGCAATGTGGTGCTGCTGCCGGATTTGCTCTCGCGCGGCTTTTCTGCGCGCGAAGCAAGGATGCTGCTGATGTCGGTGCATTACAGGAGAAGGCTGGACTTTACATGGGAGTATGCGCGGAAAGTGAAGATGAGGTCGCTTGCCATAAGGAAAGCAGTAAACGCGCTGAAGAATGCGCGCGGCGAGGAGACCTTCGGGAGCGAAGCTCCCGGAGGGACAGGAGCCGAAGGCTCCTGGAAGGAGGGGTTTGCGCAGTTCATTGCGGATGCGCGCGCTGATTTTGAGGCGTCGCTGGATGACAACATGGACCTGCCCTCCGCGCTTGCAGTTGCAGAGAAGTTTGCGCGCGAGTGCGCGGATGCGGATTTGTCTAAGAAACAGGCGCAGACAGCGCTTGCGCTGCTGAGAAAATTTGACACAGTATTGGCGTGCCTGCCGGCATAGCAGTCAGGTGCCAAACATTGCTTTCCGGCCTATGATGTCGCGCTCGGTTATTATGCCTGCCTTGACCGCAATCGCTTCGTCATCGGGCGCAAGCTTCCTGCGGAGATACTTGAGGCGGATCTGGTGGTTGCGCGCAAGGATCCTCTTTTCGTCTATAGGGGCGCCGGCATAATCAATACGCACCGGCTGGCGCCCGCCACCCGCCAGCAATGCCAGGAATTCCTTTGCATGCCGTGCCAGGGAACTTGGCATGTAGTCCACGCCGTTCTCATCAAGCGCTTTCCTCCATTCCGCAGGAAGGGCCCCTTCTTTTTCCCTGCGCCGGATAAGGACTATCCAGGCATATGCCCTGGCCCCGCATTTGTTTTCCGGATTTTTCCCGAGCTTTTCGCCAGGGGCCAGCTTTTTCAGCTCGTTGAGGTAGTTCGCCAGGCTTTCGATGAAACGCGAGGGGCCTTTCTGGGGAATGCCAGCTGCTTTCGGGGGCGGCGCCGGCTTGAACTTGCCGAATGCTTTTTCGAATTCCTGGATTTGCCCTGCGTTCAGCCTTCCTTCTGCGAAAAGGCGTTCCTGAAGGCGCCGGAAACGGATTGATTCTTCGCTGGCGGGGCTTGCCATGCTTTGGAGGAGCTTGGCGTGCCATTTCCTGGTTATGCCCTTGTGCGCAAGCCGCCAGATGGGGTGGATATCGGCAGGAAACCAGGAGATCAGGCTGAATTTCCTGTCAGCCCGGCTCATTGACGAAAGCTCAGACCATATCCAGTCGAGCGCTTTTTCAGATGTGGGGCTTGCCCTGTAGAGTTCAAACTTGGCAAGCCAGCGCTCGTCGATTTTTCTGAACAGGCCCGGCTCGCTCAGGGGCTCGGTTGCCTCGAACTCGCGCTTTGCAAGCGGCTTGAAGCACAGCATCCTTCCGCTTATGCCCGAGGGAAGGTGGATTGCGCCGTCGGGCCTGCGGAAGAGGGCACAATTCGGCTCGAGTTCGGGGTAGGTGAACCTGGCGTTGCCTGCCTTTTTTCCGTTTGCAGGGGATATTTTGAGTGCATTTGCTATCATGTTATCAGCGCTGAGGCTGTTTTGTGTCCATAAAAGCAATTAAATGTAGCTGGTCCTGTTGCTTCAGTAGCGCGGGCAGGAATGGCCGCTGCCCTTCTTGAAGTAGAATGGGTATGACACCGTAATCCCCAACGTGCCGCCAGAGGCCTTGTAATCGACAGGCGGGCCGTCGAAACCCACGACCCATTTGTACATGTAAAAGGCGGTGATTGCCAAATGCTCAGCCACCTGCAATTTTGCGCCTGCCATGAGCCCGAGGCTTATTTCGACGCAGCTGAAGCTGGCCTCGTTGCAGTACCGGGAAGCGTTTTTGTCGCTCCAATAGTATATGGTGGAGTCTTTCTCCTTGCCGAATTCATAGGTGATGC
>CAITKI010000038.1 GCA_903892905.1 uncultured Microcaldota archaeon
GTAGATGAGCGCGCCCACCTTCATGCCCGAAGAGTTGCCTATGTTGGCAAGCGGCACTGAGAACGTGGCGTTCGGGTTCCTCTGCCCATATGCCTGCTCGGGCAGGAGGGTCGCGGTCTTTTCCTCGCCTTCCTTCATGCCCACCACTGCGGCGTCAAAGCCAGGTATCATCTGGCCTGCGCCCACGGTGAATGTGAGGAGGGAGTAGCTTGGGCGCGCGGGCAGCCCTGCTTTTGCCGCCTCTGTTTGCACGTTGGTGTCGAAAAGCGTGCCGTTTGTAAGCTTGCCAATGTAATATACGCCCACAGTGTCGCCTTTTGCTACTATTTTGTTGCTTGCTATCAAATCACCTAGTTTTGACTGGTTTTCCAATTCGACCGGCGGCACGCTTGGTGCAGGCGCAGGCGCTTGCGCCCCCTTGCTTGAGGACGCACACCCGAAAAGGGAGGCGAAGAGAATAAAAACTGTAGCGATTGCCAAAATGTTCCTGAAGTCCATGATATCACCTTAATCCTCGAAGTTGCTTTTGTACTCGGAAGCGGACTCTGAAGGCTGCTCGGAAGACGGCTTTGCCAGCTTTGCAAGGCGCTTGAGGAGCACCTTCATCTCCGCGGACGCCACGTTGCGCTTTGTCCTCTCCACCGCGTCGGGGTTCACGGACATGGAAGTGATTCCCATTTCCACAAGCTTCTCCGCAAACTCCGGGTAGACGGACGGTGCCTGGCCGCAAATCGAGCAGGTCACCTTGTTCTCGTTGCACACCTTCACCACGCGCTCTATTGCGCGCAGCACCGCGTCGTTCCTCTCGTCAAAGCCTTCCGCCAGCGTGGCGTTGTCGCGGTCTATGCCAAGTATGAGCTGCGTGAGGTCGTTGGAGCCAATCGAAACGCCGTCAATGCCTTCTGCGCAGAACTGGTCGATCAGGAAAACAGTGGATGGGACCTCCACCATTATCCAGAGCTTGAAGTCGCGCGTGTGGTGCATGCCCTGGGCTTTGAGCATTTCCTTGATGGCGCGAAGCTCGCCTATCCTTCGTACGAACGGGAGCATTATCCAGAGGTTCTTCATGCCGAACTCCTCGCGCACCTTCTTTATCGCCGCAAGCTCAAGCGCAAAGACCTCGGGCTCGGTGATGTAGCGCGCGCAGCCGCGCCAGCCCATCATGGGGTTGGATTCCGCCGGCTCGAACTCCTCGCCGCCCTTCAGGTTGCGGTACTCGTTTGTCTTGAAGTCAGTTGTCCGATAGACAACCGGGCGCGGGTAGAAGGCGGTTGCGAACACGCGCATTTTCTCTGCAAGCTTGTCAGTGAACTCCTGCCCTCTTCCTTCCTTTATCATTTTTTTGGGGTGCTCGCCGATGTCGCCTATCATGAACTCGGCGCGAAGCAGGCCAACGCCGTCGCAGGGGAGCTTGGAGACCTTTTCCGCAAGGTCAACCTCGGCGAGGTTGACGTATATTTTCGTGCCAGTCACCGGCACTGTTGGCGAGTATGCTGCCTGTGCGCCGGACGATGCGCCGCCCGCTGCAGGCTCTTCCTTCTTCACGTCCGCCATGCCCGTGTCACCGTCATATACAATGCCGCGGCTTGCGTCCACTGTAATCAACTGGTTGTCGTGAAGCACTGATGTCCCGTTCTTGGTGCCCACTATGCAGGGGATGCCCATCTCGCGCGACACTATTGCTGCGTGGCACGTCATCCCGCCGGAGTTTGTGACAATTGCGGATGCGCGCTTCATGGCAGGCACAAAGTCAGGCGTGGTCATGTCGGTGACAAGCACGTCCCCCTTTAGCACCTTGCCCATTTCCTTGGGGCCGGAAAGCACCTTCACCGTGCCCTTGCCAATGCCCGGCGCTGCGCCAAGCCCGCGAAGGATTATTTTGCCTGCTTCTGCCATTTTTACACCTCTTTCTTCCGCCTTTGGCGCTGCTGCCACTGCCGCCGGCGCGCTGGCTGCAAACGCGGCTGGCGCGCTTGTTGCAATTTTGGTAACCTGACCCTGCTGCACTGCGGGAAGCTGCTGCCTTTGCTGCTGTTGCGGCGCGCTTTGCTGCGGCGCCCTCTGTTGTTGCGGCGCGCCCTGCACAGATGCCTGCCTCTGCTGCTGCGCGCCTTGAGCTGGCTGCTGCATGAGCGGCGTGCCCTGAGGCGCATTTTGCTTTGCCCCCACGCCCTCCACGCTTCTGATGCCTGCAAGCGCCTGCACTGCGCCTTCCATCACCTCTTTCCTAAGCGTGGTGATGGGGCGCGACTGCACGATGAAAAGCTTGTTGTCGGCAACCGCCCATTCGATGTCCTGCGGCTTGCCATAGTGCTGCTCTATCTTTTTGCCAAGCTGCGCAAACCCGATTATCTGCTGGTCGGTCAGCTTCTGGCGCGACTGCATGTCCTCGCGCACGTTCATGTGCGCGTTCTTGTCGTTCACCTTCACAAGCATCCAGGTCTGCTGGGCAATGTCCTTCACGTCCATCTTGAACGTATTCTTGTCCACCACATAGCGGTCAGGAGTCACCGAGCCTGAGACCACGACCTCGCCAAGCCCGTACGCCGCCTCGATGGATATCTTGTTCCTGTCCTGGCTCATGGGGTCTATGGTGAACATCACGCCTGCCTTTTCTGACTGCACCATTTCCTGCACCACTGCGGCAAGTCCCACCTTGAGGTGGTCGAACTTGTTCTCCGTCCTGTAGTAGATGGAGCGGGGCTCGAAAAGCGACGCCCAGCATTCCTTCACCATCTGCACGCAGTCCTCGGCGCCCTTCACGTTGAGGAAGGTGGACTGCTGGCCTGCGAACGACGCCTCGGGCAGGTCCTCGGCTGTTGCGGAGGAGCGCACTGCCACGTAGGGCTCGCGCCCGTTTTTTATCATGCCCCTGTATGCTGTGAGGATGTCATTGCGCAGCTGCGAGGGGATTTCGCCTGAAAGTATCCGGGTCTTTATCACGTCGGATGCCTGGTTGAGCTTGTCATTGTCCTCGATGTTCAGGTCGGAGGTCATCTCCTGTATGACCTTTCCGATGTTGTTGTGCTCGATGAAGCTGAAGTAGGCGCCCGAGGTCACCACGAAGCCGCCAGGCACAGGCAGGCCGACAGATGCCATCTCTCCCAGGTTCGCGCCCTTCCCGCCGACTTCCGCCAGGTTGCCTTTCCTTATCTCGGAAAACCACATGATATTTTTCATAAGCCCACCCCGCGCAAGCAGATGCCCTAAACTCGCGGAGTAGATATTAAAAGGTTACGAATAGAATTCAACCCGCATAGCGGGCTCGTAACTCAGCTTGGCCTAGAGTGTCTGGCTTTTAAAGAAAAGCAAAACTCATATCCGATCGAGGATAAAGTAGGCTGAAGAAACCAGAAAGCCGTGGGTTCCGCCGGGAAATCAAGTTATTGCCGATTCCCCTGCGCCCAAAAATCCCACCGAGCCCGCTTTTATTGTTATGAAATAATATCGTCGGAAGGGGTTACGGAAGAACCTCAAACCTAGGGGGAACCGAAGGTGCCCCCTGGGTTCGGACCGAGCCCGCTTTTATTTTCCTGCCAGCGTGATTTGCATGAATGTTGAGGAAGTGTTCCCAGGCGTCTATCGTGTGGGCGGAAGGCTTGCAACGAAATCCTTAGCCCCGGGCTTCAGAGTATATGGAGAGCGGCTTGTGAACGAAGGGGGCGTGGAATACAGGATGTGGGATTTGCACCGAAGCAAGCTTGCCGCTGCGATGTACAAGGGGATGAAGGAGATGCACATAAAGCCCGGTTCCACTGTCTTGTACCTTGGCGCATCCACAGGCACCACCCCGTCGCACGTTTCAGATATTGTGGGGAAAGACGGCACTGTCTTTTGCGTGGAGTTCGCGCAGCGCTCCATGCGTGAATTGCTCACGGTGTGCGAGCGGCGCGAGAACATGCTTCCCGTGATGGGCGATGCGCGCCAGCCCCACGAGTACGCCGAGATGCTGGGCACGGGCAAGGTGGATGTCGTCTACCAGGACGTCGCGCAGCCCGACCAGGCGGACATTTTCATAAAGAATTCGCAGATGTTCCTAAAGAAAGGCGGCTGGGGCATGATTGCCATAAAGTCCCAATCCATTGATGTGACGCGCCAGCCCAAGAAAATATTCGAGGAATTCGTCGCGCACGTGGGAAGCGAAATTACGGTAGCGGACCAAATCGAGCTTTCGCCTTATGACCTGGAGCATCTTTTCATTACCGGAAAAAGAAAGTAGGCTGCGCACGTTCTGTTACAAAGGTATATATACTCCCACACGCATAACGGGAGTAGCACAAGGTGCCAACCATGAGCGAAGAATACACAAAGACAATTGATGCAATTGCGCTTTTGGTTAGCATGTGCTCTAATTCTGACAGGCACTTCTGCTACAACAAGCAGTAGCTTTTGGCTTGCGTGAAACACCTAATTGCGCGGGCCTCCGGATTTGGAATTCCTAGCGGCGCGTTTTTACATGCTTGCGAGGGTTGCCAAAAACACGAAACTTAGCAGTAGCAAGAGGTGTTCGTATGACGAGCGTTCAAGTTTGCATGAAGAATGCGATTGTGGCGGGATTGGAAGGCGGCCTCCAGCTCGAGGGCGCGATTGGGGGGTGATGGGCATGAAAAAGTTGCGGACAACTTTTTCAGCAGTGGAAGGCGCACCTTCCACTCGAATGACACCCAAAGGTCGGCCGCGCGCGCTTTCTGAGCCTGAGATTGCCGAGGCACAGAAGCTCTACTGGGAGGAGTGCATGCCAGTAAGGGCGATAGCTGACGTGCTTGCCGTGTCGCACATGACAGTGTGGCGCGCGGTGAGCGCCCCGCCGCCCGCAGGGCAGGAAAATTAGTGGAGGGAATATGGGGGCAAAAAACAATGTTAAAAGACAGGGCAGCTAGCGGGGGTATTTTCTCCTATTTGGGAACCTCTCCGCTGCCTGGTCCCGCTTCCTCTGCTTGAGCTCCTCCTTCACGCGCAGCTCGTCCTCTATCTGCTTTATGTTCTTGAGGAGCAGCTTGTGCACGCCGCTGCCGTACTGCATTGCCTTTTTCTTGCGGTCAATGGCATCCTGCGGCATGCCGAGCTTTGCGGCGATTTTGCGCAGGAGCGGCTTCTTGTCCTCAAGCGTGCCCAGCCGCTCGGAAAGCGGCATGGCAAGGATGGCGTCCACGAAAGGCGGGTAGAGGAACGGGTATGCTGCGCGCATGCCGAAGTTCTTCGCCACCAGGTCCTGCGCCTCGCAGTCGCCTGACGGGAGCTCCTTTATCTCCTTTTTCAGCAGGTTCTCAAGCTTCTTGCCCTTGTACTTGAAGAAGCGGTTGTAGCCGATGAAAAGCTCCTCTGCGCCTGAGCCTGAAAGTATCCTCCACTTGCCCGCGCGCGCTGCCTCACGGCAGCACTTGAACACAGGCACCATGAGCTCGACCTTGTTCAGTTCGCCTTTCCTTATCTTGTAGCATTTCTTGTAGACTGAGATGATTTCCTGCTCAGTGAGCACCACGGACTTGTGGGGCAATCCAAGCTCTGCCGCGATTTTTCTTGCGGCTTCCAAGTCAGAGCTTCCCTCCACGCCAGCAGTGATGAGAAGCGGCGTGGTGAAGCGCTTTGCCACTGTTGCAATGGCAGTGCTGTCTATGCCGCCTGAGAAGAGGATTGCCACCTCGCCCTGGCAGTTGTTGCGCACGCCGTCCACGAACAGGTCGGCGAGCCGTGTTATCTCTGAGTCTGAAAGCATATTTTCAACCTTTCGCATATTCACTACCTTCTGCCCATCCTTCGCGCTTGAGCTTATAAAACGTACCTGTGCCGCGCGCGGAAATGCGCCTGTAAGAATGAAAAAAATAAACGGGCCCGGTGAGATTTGAACTCACGACCTTCACCTTTCTCCGCACATTCGCGGAAAAAGCACAAAATTCACTTTTCCGTTAACGCTTTTTCGCGCGTACCCATCTGGAGCGCGAAAAAGGGTTATAGGAGAGTGCCGCTCTATCCAAGCTGAGCTACGAGCCCCCGTGCACGTATTTCCATTTGATTATCTTTAAAAGAGTGCGGCATGGAAACAACCCATGGCAGGCTCCAAGCTCCCGTACGCGCTTTTCATCGCATTCTTGCTTTTGCTAAACGGAGCAATTTTCTACGTCCCTTACGCCGCGTCGAAGGGGGATGCGAATGCGTCGCTCATGTACGCGGCGTTCGGGCCCACCTGCCACCAGCTCACTTCGCGCTCAAACTGCCTATTTGTCTCGAGCGCGGATGGAAGCTATTCATTCGGCGACTGCCTGCAGTCCGATGTGCTGTCGTACACGCGCGAGAACGAGGTGGAGCAGAACGGCAGGCTTGGCTATAAGCTGCCTGTTTGCGCGCGCGACGTTGCAATTTACCTTGCCATGCTGCTAGGCGCGCTTGTCCTTCCATTCGTGCGCCGTGTGGAGAGCGACGTGTGGCCGAACAAATGGCTGCTGGTCGTCGCATGCGTGCCAATTGCGATTGACGGCTTCACGCAGCTGTTCGGCCTGCGCGAGAGCAGCAATTTATTGCGCGAGGTGACAGGCGTGATTGTGGGCTTTGCGCTTCCTTTCTACATCGTGCCCATGCTCAACTCGCTTTGGGAAATTGTAGAGGAAAAGCTAGCTAAAAAGAAAACAAAGAAACAGTGAAGCGCTTTTTTTATTCGAAGAGATGTTCCGCGATGACGCCGTACGCGGGCCGCGAGATGAAAAGCCCGAGGAGCGAGCCCAGCACGGTTGCGGTCGCAAAGCCTATGATTTCCACTAGCCCTGAGAAGAAGAGAAGCGGGATCATGGCGACCACCGCCACAGTCACGGAAGTGGTGATGATGGAGAACGCCTTTTCCAGCCTCTTGGACATTTCGCCCTCCTTCTTGAGGAGCTCGTCGGTCAC
>CAITKI010000039.1 GCA_903892905.1 uncultured Microcaldota archaeon
AAACTGCCTTTCATTTGTGACTGTCAGGATTTAGGAGTAGAAATGTACGTTTCTTACTTCACAAGAATTCTAAATCCGACGACTTCCATCTTTATCTTGTGCGCGTTCAGGACTGCAAGGAAGAGCTTGACGTACTTCTTGATGGTGCGGTGATCCCAGCCAGTTTTGCAGGAAATCTGGTGCACGCTCATGCTCTCTTCTGGGATAATCTCAAGCAATTGGAGCATCAGATTGTCCTCCACCTTTCCGACCATGCCCATTATTCTACACCATCAAGATTATTGGCATGACCGCAGACAGTGTATTTCCTCGGAAATTTACCCCTCTGACGAATTTCCGCGGAAATTCCTAGGAAAAAAGCGGGTTCTGGGCTCTAGAACGGGGCTGCACAATAATGTAGAATATGGCATGAACGAATAATGGGTGGTAGCCACAGAAAAGGAGGCATGGACAAAAAACCCCTCTCCCTCGAAGAGCTCAAGCCGTTCCTTCCGGCTTGGCTTTGGGAATTGAAAATGAAGGCAAGGGAAGAAAAGGAAAAGAAATCAGGCGAGCTGCCTGTCAAGCCCTAGCTCCGTGACCTTCTTGAAGAGGAATTCCTTGAATTCCGGATTTTTCATGAGGCTGTTGAGCATCGCATCCCCTCCTTTCCTTTCCTCGTCTATCTGGGCGGCTACGCCTTCGCTCATCGGAGTCCCGCAGCGTATGCAGAATTTCGCTATGGGCGAGTTCTTTTCCCTACATCGCAAGCAATTTGCAACCCTCATGCGATCTTCGTGGTTATCCTCCGGTTTGACAAGCCCTTGCAAAGCCAGGAGCGCCTTGTCAACATCCCTGCCGGACAAATGAACGTAGGTGGCAGCCATGCCGCTGTCCTGCGTCCAGCCGAAATATTCCTTCATCTGCGCTTCCGTGAGCTTTCCAGCTAGTGCGGTTGCACGCGAATGCCTGAAAAGGTGCGGGTATATCCTCTTGTTTATGCCCGCTTTCTTTGCGAGTTCTGACAGCAGAATGTGCGCTGAGCGGTATTCCATCGGCTGCCCGTGGTATTTGTAGTTCGTTGCCATCGGAGGCCAGAGCGGAGCTTCCGGATCCTTCTCGAACGTATACGCGTCTATCCACGCCGAAAGCGTGGGTGCCGAGCTTATTATGCGGACGCGCCTGTCCCCAGTCTTGCCAGTCACCCGCAAAACCGCGCCGTATTCGTCAAACTGGACGTTTTTCATTTTCAGGGTGAGCAGCTCCCCAATCCTGCACCCTGTTTCGTAAAGGACAAGCAGGAACGCACGGTCGCGCGGGCGCTCGGCAGCCTGTGCCATCCGAATGACTTCATCCTCGGTTATCAGCTGCTCCGGCAGCTTGTGCGCGTTGCTTTTTAGCTTGGGCTTGAGCCACTTTACTTCCGGCGGGTATTCCTCGCCGTTGCCGTTCATCCACTTGTAGAACGTTTTGAGGACCACCTTGAAATCGTATTTTGTGTTCTCCTTGTAGGGCTGGTTCTCGATTTCGCTAACCACCTCTATCAAATCCTCCTTGGTCGCCTTGTCAAACGGCATTTTGAGCCATTTTGCCAGGTAGCGGAGGCAATACATGCACTTGACCACCCTTAGGCGGCCTGACCCTCCGGCTATCCTCATTCTCGAGAAGGAAAGAATCAGCTTCCTGTTTTCAGGGCTCACGCCCTTGTCCTTCTCGACCCTCTTGCAGGCCAGCTCAAAATTGCGCTGGTGCTTGTGCACTTCGAATTCACCCATGCGTATCCCTCCAGCGGAAGGGACTAATTGGGCTTCGTGCAACATCCTACATTTTCATGC
>CAITKI010000040.1 GCA_903892905.1 uncultured Microcaldota archaeon
AGCCACGACATCACGGAGCGGAACACGTCCAAGATGCTTATTTCTGGCGTGGTCATCGGGCTGATAATCGTCTGGTTAGCGCCCCTCGTGGTGAAGAACCTGGTCGGGGCTACTGACGTGTGCGGGTGGTGAAGTGCCCTTCGATTTTGTTGGGCTTGCCAACAGCCTCAAGCTGTTGGCTGTTTTCTTTGCCACGATAACCATCGCATACGCGGGGTTCACCCTGGCGACCAGCCGGAGCGTGGAGCAGCGGGAGGAATGGAAGGAGGTGATAGCCGGAGTTCTCATCGGTCTTGTCCTCCTCTTCCTCGCCCCGCTCCTTGCATCTCAGTTCAGCGGAGCGACCTATTGCGGAGGATGAACATGTACAAATCAATTGCACTTCTCTTGCTGTGCTGCTGCGCATTTGCAGCAGACGCGCCAGCTTGCCCATCTTACCCCCATCACGACTTCGTTTGGGCAAGCGCCTATTCTCCACCCGTGAGGCCGGCAGACACGCTTCTTGGCAATTGCCCATCCTTGGAGCTCAATAACTCAGAACTCTGCAACGTGGTAAATGACACTAGGCTGACCACGGATCAAAAGAAGCAGCTCATACTTGACGACTTCGTGAAAAACAACGGTTTTCCGCCCTTCAGCGAAGCCGATTCATGGAATAGCCAAATCCCATTCACGAAATACGCGCCTGATGGGGGTTCCACTTCAAGCAGTACCTACATCAAGGATACATGGGTGAAAATCACTGCGTTGAGCCCCGCGGTGATAGATTCCAGCGATAACAAGACCTACATAAACGACACCGGCAAGCTTCGGATGTCAAAAGCCTTCACGTTCGTAATCCCAAAAGAAACTTTCCCTGGCGACTGCCGAACCGAATACGCCGTTTGCGGCTATTCCTATTCGCTGAACGCATTTGACAACGGGGCAAGCCTGAACAACCAGAACCAGCCCATTGCGAACTTTGCCGTTCCTTCGCCTTACCATTTGGCGGAGAACAACTTCTCCGCAGTCCTGAGCGTGAACTCGCAGTATATGATCAATCATTACCAACTAGTAACGCACTGCTATACTTCAAACGGCATCACATATTGCTACACCACATGCGATTATTACAGCACTGACGACAGGCACGATTCGCTGACCGTTTCCGATGTCAAGAAAGCGTACTATTACGGCTTTATCGCCTTCCAAAACGCGTTTGTCGAATCTTTCAAGAACAACCTTACCGATGGCTGGCTCTTTCTCGTGTCAAACGAGGACTTCAACAATATTGTTTTCTCGATTGAAAACTCATCCATGAAGCTGCAAAGCAGGCAATATCAGCTTCGGCACAGTCTTGCGCCTTACAACACGCTTACTCCTGTTTTCATTACGAATCCAAACAAGCTCCAAACAAAGCAGATGAGCATTCTTTCAAGGGAAAACAGGACGCTGTCAGGTACCGAATTCGACCAATTCCTAAAAGTGACAGAGCCGAACCTTTATTTTTTCCTTACGCAGTGGCTAGGCATAAATCTCTCAGCCCTCCCCATCACCTTTCACGGCGACAAGATGCATTTTCTCGCTCCGGCACAAGAATTGAATTGCAGCCTTGAAATCAATTCGCACTTTGAAAGGCAGACGCTGCGAGACGCTTGCCGCTACAATGCAACGCAGCAGCCAACGATAACCCTGACCATCGCAAATCGGACAAACTCGTCTTTTATTGCAAAAGCATCATTCTTCGACAACTCAACCGATCTGCCGCTGGCAGGGAAAAATCTCTCTTTCTCCTATGGCAACCAAAGCGCAAGCGCAATAACGGACACAAACGGTTCGGCGCAGATAATTTTCACCCTATCAAAAGTATCAAACCTCGTCACAGCCGAATTCCTTACCGACTTTGAAACGAAAAGTGCCAAGGCATATGCAGTGGTGCCAGCGCAAGCACCCGAATTTCTTTCAGTGCTTCTTTACCTGGCATCCATCGCAGTGCTCGCGTGGCTGGCTTATCGCCTGTTGAAACGGTGGTTTTCTTGAAAGGATTTATTCTAGTCTTGGGATTGCTTGCTCTTCTTTCAGGCACCGCGCACGCAGACACGAATTCTACTATATGCCAGGGAAATAATGACCTGCTCAACACTCTAACCAACCTTCCGGGCTGCATAGTGGAGGGTTTTTTCTCATACACGGTTTCCGGGCTCGTTTCCTCTTCCCAAGGCCTTGTTGATTCCGCCTTCAAGTTCATCTTTGCCAGCCCAGACCCGCTCTGGTTCTGTATCCAATATAACGGGCTTA
>CAITKI010000041.1 GCA_903892905.1 uncultured Microcaldota archaeon
ACCTCGTTGTAGCCAACGGTCACCATGTGCGCAAGCTCCTTCTGGATGTCCTTGATGCCATATGGGGGCGCGTACTGCGAGTTCTTGCTTGCGATGCTCACGAAGTCCATCTGGAGAAGCATGGCAAGGTCGCGCGTGGGCGGAGTGCAGTACACCGGCCCATCGTATCCGTAAGCGTAAAGGTAGGGGATGAAACCGCAGTGGTCCATGTGCGCGTGCGTGAGCACGACCGCGTCGAGCTGGGAAAGCTCGAGCTTCATTTCGTTAAGGTAAGGGTATGCTTTTGACGGCTCGAAAGTTTCGGGGTTTATGCCGCAGTCCACAAGCACGTTGCTGTTCGGCGTCTGGATGAGCGCGGAGCTCCTGCCGACCTCGTAAAAGCCGCCCAGCGCCGTCACCTTCACCCAGTCGCTCTTGTTCGGGAAAGGCGAGCAGATTTTCTTGCCAAGCGACTGCAGGAACTTCTTGCGGTTGCCTGCCTCTTTTAGCATGGTGGAGCGGACGCCCTTTATCGTGGAGGAGGGCATGGTGGGGGTGCGCTGCACCACCGGCGCCCAGCGCGTCTTCTGGATGATTGTCTTGAGAGTCATCCCGCCCTTGCCTATCACCAGGCCGGGCTTGAGCGCCTCGATGTTCACTTCTGAAAAGTCAGGGTTGAAGCGGATGTCAGACACGCCCGCGTCCTCGGGGATGGACTCCTTGATTATGGAAATAGCTTCAGCCACAGGAAGCAGCGCGGACGGGTCGCTTTTCACAAGTATTCTCTTCCTTATCGTGCCTGCAATCTTTCGTATGAGCTGGTCGTTCTCGTAGAAGGAGACAATGTCTTTCACGTAGATGACGATGTCCAGGCCTTCCGCTTCCACCTTGACAAGCTTGCATTCGCTTGGCACAAGCTCCTCTATCTTCTTTTCTATTTCCTTTAAGTCCAAATCAGTCGCCTTATATATAGTTGTTAATTGGCTGGCAGAAATCACTGCAGGAGCTTTTCCACTTCTGCGCGCTCATACCTCTTGAAGCCCGCCTTTGTTATCGTCACAAGGTCCACGCGCTCGCCTGTCGCCGCGTCGCGCTTCATTGCCGCCGCGATTGCCTTGGCGGCCGCGCGCGCATTGTCCTTTATGCTCCCGCCGTCCTTGTAAAGCTCCTCGAGCAACCCATATGCCACTGGAGAGCCTGAGCCTGTGGAGACATATTTCTCCTCTGACAGGCCGCCCAGCGCGTCCAGGCTGTACACCTCTGGCTTGTCCTCCGTCCCGGCGATTATGAGCTGGACGTAGAATGGGTAGAACTTGTAGTTGTGGAGCACGTTTGAGAGCAGGTTCGCAGCTGCCTTCACCGTGATGTTCTTGCCGTGCTTGAAGCGGTAGAGATTCGCCTCTGCCTGCATGAGGCGGATGAGCGCCTGCGCGTCCCCCACGCCGCCAGCAATGGTCATGCCGAGGTGGTCGTCTATCTGGTACACTTTCTGGATGTCCTTGTTGGCGATGAAGTACCCCATGGTCGCGCGCTTGTCCGAAGCGAGAATCACGCCGTCAGAGCAGACAACGCCCACCGTGGTGGTGCCGGTCTGGAGCTTCTTGAGCTCTGGTTCGTTGACATTGTTGCTTGCCATAGGAAACACCCCGAAAATTATATCGCGCATATTCCGTCCGTAATTGGCACCGATCGCCTTCCCGGAAAAACTTGCTGGTCCACTCCAAAAATACTGCTTCTTCCACTCCTAAAAGTATAAGTTATAGAGACAGAAGAACTGGAACGTTTGGTTAAGCGGGGAAAGGCTTATATACGTGTTGCCGGGTGCCGCGAGCCAGGCGTGCAGAGCAAAGCCTGCCGGGACAGGCGCGCCCGCGCAGCTTGCGCGCGCTTGGTTTCGTCATGCTTTTAATTCCTGCCTGCGATTTTTGGCACATGGCAGAAGATGAGAAGGCGAAAGCTGAGGAAGAGGTTCCTGATGAGCAGCTGGAGCAGGAAGAGCAGGAGGAGCCTGAGGAAAAGGAGGATGAGCCTCACAAAATCGCGTCGCGCGGCATTCCTTCGAAAGACTCCCTATTCCTGCCTCCATTCAACTCGCCTGAGCTGCGCGCTTTCCAGGACGGCAATGAGAACATCACGAGGAACTCCTGGAACCTGGAGGAAGTGGTGAATTTCGTTTTTCCCGCGCGCTTCCAGGCAAAGTACCATGAGATTGCCATCGGCTTCATGAGGCTGCTTCTGGAGAAAAGCGCGCTCACCGGGGATGAAATCGGCAACTTTGTCTCGCAAAACGGCGTGTCAAAAGCGACTTTCTACAACCGCGTGCTGCCCCGCTTGCGGCGCGTGGGCATGATAAAGGTGGAGAGGCAGACAATCATCGCGCTTGAGAACAAGAGGAAATTCCGCCCCATGACGATTACGCTTTCGAAGACTTTCGGGAACTACCTGATGAAAATAGGCGACTCGTGGCTGGCGATAGTGGATGACAGCCGCAGCAAGAAAAAGTAATAAAGAAATCTACTCCTGCTCGTTGACGTCGTAGAAGATCGTCTCTCCCGGGTGCACGCGTATGCCCTCGCCATCCACGAACTCGTACGGGCAGAGCTTTTCCGAGTGCTTGCAGCCGCGCATCTTCAGAATCTCAATGGCGCGGTACCTGCCTGACTGGTAGCGCGGGTGGTGGAGGAGTATCACGCCGTCGGACAGGTATTCCATGCCGGTTGTTATCCGCATCTTTTCCGTGTTTATCCCTTCTGCCGAAAGCAGCGTGGTGCACTTCCATTTGCGCAGCAGCTCGAACAGGAGAAGCTCGGCTTCGCGCGCCTGGTAGAGCGACTCGAAAAGCATGGCGTAAGATGTGAGGGAGTCGATTGCAAGGCGCTTGGCGCCGATTGAGGAAATGGTGTCCCAGATGAGCCCGCCGCCCTCGTCCACCAGCTTTTTCACCTCGTGCGGCCTGTAGTTGATGGAGGAGAACAGCCCCTGCTTTTCAAGCTCTGCGAAATCAAGCCCGTAGCTTTGCATGTGCTTGAGGATGGATGCGCTGGGTTCCTCGAAGGAAAGGAGGACGGAGGGCTCGCTGTACTGCATTGCCCCGTTATAGAGGAATTGCGCAAGGAACGTGGTTTTCCCGCAGCCTGCGTCGCCCATGATCAATGTGGTGCTTTCCTTCTCGAACCCGCCGTTTATGAGCTCGTCA
>CAITKI010000042.1 GCA_903892905.1 uncultured Microcaldota archaeon
AAACGCGCTTCTTTCAGCCTCTGCAAAATGCGCGATTCCCGCCCAGATTGTCGAGGTGCGCACGCAGGAGGACGCCGAGGGGCTGGACGGAATCATATTGCCTGGAGGCGAATCCACCGCCATAAGCAGGCTGATGGAGCGGGAGAACCTGTTCCCATCCGTGCTGAAAATCCGCAAAATATTCGGCACCTGCGCGGGTGCCATCATGCTCGCGCGCAAGGTGGAAGGCGCAGTCCCTGGCCAGCGCTTCCTCTCGCTCATGGACATCGCAGCCTCGCGCAATGCATACGGCTCCCAGCTATCATCCTTCGAGGCGCGCCTCACCACTGTTTTTGGCACCATAAACGGCGTGTTTATCCGCGCGCCGAAAATCACGCCGATGGGCAAGGACTGCCAGCCCATGGCATTCCACGGCGAAGAGGTGGTCGCGGCATACCAGAAGAAGGGCGACCGCCATTTCCTCGCGTCTTCCTTCCACCCCGAGCTTACCACCACCAAGTTCCACGAGTTCTTCTTGAAGCTCTGATATTTCCACTTAAAACCACACTGTTTAAATACCTTTGCCACCCCATCCAATACGGGGTGGCACAATGTCCTTGACAAGTTTTTTCACAGGCAAAAGCACGGTTAAGCAGCAGGCTTCAAAGCCAGACTATACCCAGGGCGCAGTGAAAGCTGCACTTGACAAGGCGTTTGCCAGGATGCAAAGCACAGGCACTGACAGGATTGTGCTTTCCGTCGTCCCCGATGTCAACAAGGAGTCAAAGCAGTCCGTGCTGGGCTTTCAGGACGTGTCCAAGGGCGCCTATCATGCTGAAGAGTCCCTTCCTCTTGCAGAAACGAGCATGATGAAAGAGAAAAAGCCATACCAGGTGATTGCACTCGCTTCAGACGGGGTGATGAAGCGCGACGGTGCCTCTGTTGAAGTCGTGGACCGCGTCCCCATATTCGTCTTCAGCCTCGTCAACCAGCACCGCTATTCCAAGGAAGCAAATGTTTTCATTAAGGATGATGTAGCCACTTTCGTGAATGCCAATTCCGAGCAGCATGCAATTTCTGCCCAGGAAATTCTCGCAGCAATCGAGCCGCAGATAGCCGAATATAAGCAGATAACTGCCAAGCTATTTGAGAAGTCCGGCGCCTATGCTGCAGTGGAAAAGCTTGCAGCGCGCAAATTTGCCAACCAGGCAGCCGAGCTTCTGTTCGCCGTGAGGGAAGCCATCTCTTCTGCCATGAACAAGTGAGCATCAAGCCTGCGTCCCCTTGGCGCAGTCGTTGCAGACAAATCCCGTCTTGCACTGCGGGCGGCCGCAGTTGCCCTTTCCGCACGCGCGGCAGGTTTCAGTCGCAGTCCTCCCGCAAATCGAGCACAATCCTGCAATGTTCATAATCATCACTTCATCAGGAATTGGGGGGCTATATTTAAAATTTGTCGCCCAACTTGGCGCATGGCAGGAAAAAACCTTCTCCCCGCGCTTTTGGGCGGAAAGTATTTCATCGGCACATTTTCCGAGGCTCAGATGATGGGATTGGCAAACTACCTTCCCCACATAATCTGCATTTTCCGAGAGGAGGAAGGGCTGACCGCAGTATTTGAGGAAGCCGCGCGCGAGCCGCTTTCCATCTACACTGGAAAGAAAATCCAAGGCCCGTTTGCGCTCATCACTTTCCGCGCGCAAACCTCCCTTGAAGATGTCGGCGTGACGGCAGGCTTTTCAGCCGCGCTTGCGGCAGCGAAAATCCCTGCAAACGTTTTCGCAGCCTACCACCACGACCACGTGCTTGTCCCTTACGATAAGCGCGAGGCTGCGCTGGCTGCGCTAAAAAAATAACAAAAGAAAACGGCTGCAAGCCAACGCCGCGAGCCCTTCCCTGTTTACTTCAGCACGCCGAATCCCGACAATCTCCAGCGCTGCCCGAGCCTGCGCGTGATTGCCATCTTGTTGCCCTTCTCCGCGCAAATGGGTCTCTTGAGCTTGAGGGTGACTGCCGTTCCCTTGAGCTTCACAATCACGCCAAGCGAGGTTGCGGTGCCGGATGAAACCACGAGCGGCTCCGCGGCTTTGAGCGCCGGATTGTCAAACCCTTCGCGCTTGAGAAGCGAATAATCAAGCGTAATCTCGGAAAGTATGGGTGGGAGCGTTCCCTTCTTTCCAATCAAATTACCCACGAGATGGTCTGACTTTGCAACCGCAGGGTCAAGCCCTGTCGCAACGCCGATGAGCCCTCCTGGGTGCGCCTCCTGCACGGACTGGCTGCCTGCCATGAGCGCGGTCACCTTGAGCACAAGTGGCTCGATGGTCTCCTTGTCCTTTATTTTCTTTGCAATGCCCGGCACAATCTCTATCTCGTCGCCAACCTTGAGCATGCCTTGTATGAGCGAGCCGCCCACCACTCCGCCCTTGAGCTTTGATATGTCAGCGCCAGGCTTGTTCACGTCGAACGAGCGCGCGACGTACATGCGCGCAGGAAGCGTGGTGTCGCGCTTGGGAGTGGGAATGGTCTTCTCAATCGCCTCGATGAGCTTGTCAATGTTCGCGTTGTAGTTTGCGGATATGGGCACAATGGGCGCGTTCTCCGCCGTCGAGCCTTTGAGGAATTTCTTTATCTGCTGGTAGTTCTCCATTGCCTTTTCCTTGTCCACCAGGTCAATCTTGTTCTGCACCACTACGACGTTCTTGATGCCCAAAATGTCGAGCACCTGCAAATGCTCCTCTGTCTGCGGCTGGGGGCAAACTTCGTTTGCAGCAATCACCAGCACCGCGCCGTCAAGTATGCTTGAGGCTGATATGGTGGTGGTCATCAATGTCTCGTGCCCGGGCGCGTCGAGGAAGGAAACATACCGCGCAACTTCCCACTTATCTTTATCTTTCGCAGCCTCTGCCTCGGTCGCGTATTCTTTGCCGTCCTTGCTCTTGTAAAAAGTCACGTCTGCGTAGCCTATTTTTATCGTGATGCCTCGCTTGAGCTCTTCCGAGTGCGTGTCCGTCCACTTGCCCGTGAGCGCGCGCGTGAGGCTCGTCTTGCCGTGGTCGACGTGCCCGACCATTCCGATGTTCACTTCAGCTTGCATCAAATGCCTCAATTGATTGAATCAGAAAAAAATCTACTTCTTTTTCTCGTCCTTCTTGCCTTCGCCTGCCGCCGCCTTGGGGAATATCTCCTCAAGCGGCTTGCTTCCTGCCGTGACCACCTTGGTGTTCACCTGGACAATCTGGTCGGATATGATGTTGCCGCGCACATTCCTCTTCGCGCGCACGCCCTTGCCAAGCTTCCTGAAGCCCGTGCCGCTGTTGAGGATGACTCCCACGCGCCTGGGGCCTGAAACGTCCCTCCTCATGGGGAAGCCCGAGCTGTCGGACCCGCCCGTGATTTCCAGCTCATAGCCCTCGGCGCCCACTGCGCCGCCCTCGAGCTTGTCGCCGATCTTCTTGCCGATGAGCGCGGAGTCCTTGTCCTTCGCAAGGTCAATGCCGTAGCTTTTGCCTGTTTTCTTCTCTGATATGACTATCTTCATGTTATCACTTCCTCAGAAGAACACGTATGCCGTATCCCTGTTCGCTGGCTTTATTCAGTACAATTGTTTAAAAAGGATTTGGGCACACAGCCAACGCGAGGTGTCCACATGGCATTGCAGAAAACCGCATCCACGCCACTCACGGCATGGCAGTCCGACTTGGCCAGCGCGCGCCTCCTTGCAAGGCAAACGGTCGCCAACATCGAGGCGCCTGAAAAGCTCCCTAAAGCCATCATGGCAATCGGCCACTTCACCAACGCCATCAGCAAGATGAACGCGCAGCTTAAGGGAAGATGCGACCCTTGGCTGGCCGGCGAGATAAAGGCCGCTGGCAAGGAGCGGGAAACGCTCATGATCCGCTTCAAGCTCGGTTCGGATTAAAGCCTGCCACATTAGTCATGTTTTTAAACATTTAGACACACAAACACGATTGAGGTATCATTATGGCACAACTAGAAGCAGTCAACAGGTACAACGGCCCCTGCGGCAAGCAGGCATCCCCGGAGGGAAGGTACCCCGCCGTGGCTGCCAAGGCCATCCTCGGCTGGAGCGACCACATGGAAGCCGCGCGCGGCTTCGCAGCCACTGCAAGGAAAACCCGCAGCCCCAAGGAAAAAATAGCGGTCGCGATAATGGCGGTCGCACAGTACAATTTCGCCATTGAGAAGATGTCTGATTATAACTCGACCCATGCCGACCCGGGCGTGGCAAAGAAAATAAAGCAGGCAAAATCCGAGATGGACGACCTGACAATGCAAATAAGGCTAGGGTCGGACTAAATCTCGCGCCACTTCCCATTGACGTGCGCAACCATCCTCTCATAGCGCACGCCGAAGCGCGCAAAATAAGCCGCAGGCTCAAGCGCGAGCGCCGCGCCCTCCAGCTTCTCATCCGACTTGAAGCCCAGGTGCGGATACTCGTGCACTTCCATGCCGATGCCATGCCCTATTGAGTGGATGAGCA
Organism: uncultured Microcaldota archaeon; assembly: GCA_903892905.1. GTDB lineage: Archaea > Micrarchaeota > Micrarchaeia > Anstonellales > Anstonellaceae > UBA10161. Next base: position 4,481 of record CAITKI010000042.1, read on the forward strand.
CAGGCATGCCGTGTTTTTTCAGCATCTTCCCGCCGAGGAGCGCAATGTCCCTGCCTGTTTTGCAACTGGGCAGCGCGCGCACAATTTCGCCGTAGATTTTCCTGCACTTCCCATACGCCGCCCGTTCGCGCGCGGCGCCATTCCCCCTGAAGTAGCATCTCGTGAAATCAGAGCAATAGCCGTCCTTTTTCACGCCAAAATCCACCAGCACAAAGTTTCCCATTTTTGCATTCCCTGTCTTGTGGTGCGGGTGCGCGCTGTTCTTTCCAGTCGCAACAATTGGCTCAAAAGCAAGGTCGCATCCAACCTCTAGCGCGCGGATTTTCAGGTGCGCGCCCAGGTCGGTTTCCGTCCTGAACTTCCACGGCTGCAGCCCATCAAGTATTTTCCTGGTTATCCTTGCGGCTGCGGAAATTTTTTGCACCTCGCTCCCACTTTTCCTCCCGCGCACCTCGGCAATTTTCTCGCCTGCGTTGGCAAGCGCGAGCTTTGCCATCCTCCGAAGCGCCAAATACCTTGCGGCTGACATTTCGCCTGGCGCAAAGCCCACCGTTCCCCTGCCGCAAGCCCTTTTCAGGTCTTTCGCAGGCTCCTTGCCGAATTTCCTCACTGGATAGCAGCAAGTTTCCTTTGCCTCTGCATAATTCATGCCGTGCGTGAGCAGCACGCCCCCGCTTTTCTTGAGCACCAGGTAGCTTCCGTCCACCGCGCAGCCTGAGAAATAGGAAAACGACGCGCCCCCGCCATTGGCAGAGCCGCCGCTGCAGAAAAGCGCGGTTGAAAACCGCGCGCCGGAAAACAATCTCTGCCTCCTGTCAAAAATTTCCTTCATGCATCCCCCTCATGCGCGCGCTGTCTTTCCTTTCTCTCATGCGCCACTTTCCCTTCCCCATTTTATAAATCTGCGCGCGCCATCTTCAGGCATGCGCTTCGTTCGCTTCAGCACAAAGCACCTGCCTTCCTTCAATACCATGCTTGACGCCGCAAAAGGCGCGTTCGGCGCAGGCTGGGCTGCGCACATGCGAAATGTTTTCGGGAAGCGCGGCTGCAGGCGCTGCGGCCTTGCTACGTACGCCGTCACCGAGGACGGCAAGCTGGTGGCAGTGTTTGCCACGCGCCACGAGGTGGAGGCGTTCGTGCTCTATTTCATACTGGTGGGCAATGGCCATTTGGGCGCAGGCATCGGAAAGAAAATCGTGGCGCGCGTGGAAAAAATGGCGCGCGCGTCTGGGGCTGCATTCCTGCGCGTGGACATCTACAGCGGCAAGCCCATCCAGGCGTTCTACGAGAAGCAAGGCTTCAAAGCAGGCGGGCGCGTGAGCTTCTACGAGGAGGACGGCGACGACCAGACTTTCCTTTACAAGCGGCTGTAGGATAATGTGTAAATTCCTTTGCACTAAAATAACCACATGCGCCTCAAGGCCGCGGCGCTTGCCGTGCTTCTCACTGCCTCCACGCTCGCAATCAGCGGCAGGGCGGCTGCGCAGAGCAGGGATTTCGCCTATCCTGCCCCAAGCGAGCAGAAAACCGAGAAGGCGGCCCGCCCGGCGGCAAAAGCCGCAAGCGCGCACCGCCCTGCGCCGAAAGCAAAGCGCTACCGCCACCTCTACCCCCTTGCCGAGCAGAATTTCTCCGCCAGCGCAACGGCCTGCCTCTCCGGCAAGCGCCTCCCCGGCGCATATGCCATGCTCGAAAGCAAGTCCATCCTTCCCCGCAACAAAAACCTCGCCGTCCACATGGGCGCCATGCTCGGCACCACGTTCTCGCAGCTCCACGCAAGCGGGCTGATCGAGGACGACCGCGGGCCCAACGGGCAAGGATTGGTGGCGAGCAGGCACACCAGCTTTCGCGCATACGACATCATCACCCCGATCCAGCTGGAGCTGGGGTCGCTTTGGCTTCCCTTCAAGGGCAGGCCTGCGGTCTCCTTCCTCGCAGGCGGAGCCTTCAGCATCACCTATGAATTCGGCAAGGAGAAAGACTCCACCATATACTATTGGAGCGACAAAAACGCTTCCCGGTACTGC
>CAITKI010000043.1 GCA_903892905.1 uncultured Microcaldota archaeon
ATTTGTTTTAAGGATGCCCAGGGCGCACGATACTGTTGGGGAATATTTTGACATGAATGCCTTTGTTTCTGGCGAGAGGCTTGCCTCAAGCCCTGCGGCGATTGAGTAAAAGGCTTCCTGCGGATTGCATGAAACCTCTGCCAAAAGGTGGGTCTTGCCAGGCTTTATGCCTGCCCCGTAGCGAGATGTGTGGTTGCTCATCTCGTAGTCGAGCCAGAGGCGCGCCTTTCTGCCACCTATTGTTCCAACTAGACAATCTAAATCATCAAGCCCTCCAGTGATTTTCTTTTCAGACATTGCAAGCGAATGGCGCAGGGCAAAATCGCGGTAGGTTTGGAGGTAACCCTGCGCGTCCTCGGAAACGTTCCTCCGCATTTTCCAGAAAAGGAAGATGATGGAGAAGAAAAAGAGGATGAAAAAAACCATCATTAGATATCTGCCAAGGTCAAAAGCAGACCCTGAGATAAGAATGGAAAAAACATAGAATACAGTGTAAGCCAGCGCAAAGAAGGCACCGAACTTCATAGAGTTTTGGCAAAATTTCGAGATGATGTCTGAAATTCCCATTCAACCCCCCTTCAATCTCAAACTACTACCACTTTCCCCCTTTCTGCGATGAGAAGCCTGTTTCCGTTAGGGTAAATTGCGTGGATGGTGGCGGTGATGGGCGTGCTGCGCGTGTAGACTATGTCGCGATGCGTCGAGGCGGCCACTTTCCCTGCCTGAGAGCCTGTTGAGCCGAAATGGTCCGAGCGGCCGTATGCAATGTGAGGGCCTGCCTTTTCAGCCTCAAGCACAGGAACGCCTGGGGCGCAGCGCGCGGCATCGTTTATGCCAAGCCCGAGCTCTGCGACGTTTGCATTGCGCTCGTCTTGCGCGATGTCCTCTATTATGCGCATTGCCTCTGCCGAGTCGCCCTGCACGCGCACAATCCTGTTATGCTCCACGTGCAGGAAAGCCACTTTCCTGTCCTTGTAGGAATGCACCGGCCAGATGCCCTTTGTCTGCGAGTCGCCGTGGATGGACCTGCCCTCGGGCGTGGCTGCCTCGTAAAGCGGCGTGAAAAGCTCGCCTGAGGGGAAGTTGATGAAGTCGCCTGCCATCCTGCAGATGCCTGCGTCAAGGGACCAGTTGGAGGCGCGCGTGTCAAGGAAGAGACGGGTATTTCTGGGCACGCCTGCGCCGTCAAATGCCACTTCAAAGCCCGTGGCTGCCTGGACAACGGTGAGGAGGCGGGCGCCGCGGTCTGCAATGCGGGAGTAGTCCGTTGCCATGGCAGGCTCCATCTCCGCAGTAACGCCGGGCATGGAAACCACGCGCAGGTGCGCTGCCTTCTTGGCGATGTTTTTCAGGGGCGCGGAGGCGGAATGCTCAGTCATTGCTATCACGATGTCCGCGCTTGCTATGAATCCCGGCAGGTCATCTATCCTTCCGCCGTCAGGTGTGACCGCAGTGGGCGGAAGCTCTGCGTTGGGAGAGGATGCTTCTGCATATTTCACTATTGGGAGCACGCGAAAGCCCGTGTGCTCGGCAAGAAGCGACGCCGCAGTGTGCCAGCGCAAAAGCAATCCGTCGCGCGAGTGGCGGCTGGTGGAGGGCTTGCTGCCGTAGTCCGTGAGGAAAAGCATGCGCTCGCCCCTGCGCGGGGAAAGCATATTCTGTATGAGTCGGGCAATGTGCTCGGTCGCCATGGGCTTTGCTTCCATGATGCAGCATGGGAAGGCAAGGAATTTAACGCTTGGTGGCTGGCAGATGCGCCCAATCGCTTTGCGGCACGCGGAGCTGCAGGCTACTGGGTAATAAATCTTGTGCGCGACTTTTGGACGTTTCTTCGAGATAGTGCGTGAGAGGAAGGATGGAATGGCGCAGCATTCAAAGGCAATAATGTCCCTCAAGGGGGTTTCCAAGGTCTACAGGATGGGCGAGGAGAAGGTGTATGCGCTCAATGGCATAGACCTGGACATACATGAGGGCGATTTGGCATCGGTGCTGGGGCCTTCGGGAAGCGGCAAGTCCACGCTTCTTAACATGCTGGGGCTTCTCGACCCGCCAAGCGCAGGCAGCATATTCCTGGACGGCATTGAAACCACCAAGCTGTCAGAGAAGGGGCTTGCCGCGGTGCGGGGCAAGAAAATCGGCTTCATATTCCAAATGTTCAACCTCATCCCGAGCCTTAATGTGCTTCAGAATGTGATGCTGCCCGCAGTGATATACGAGAGCGACCCTGTGAAGACAAGGCAGAAGGCGGAGATAGTTCTGGGAAGGATTGGCATGGGCGAGAGGCTGCTGCACTTCCCCAACCAGCTTTCTGGCGGGCAGAGGCAGCGCGTGGCGATTGCGCGCGCGCTCATAAATGACCCGGAGATAATACTTGCGGACGAGCCCACGGGCAACCTTGACAGCAAGACCGGCGCGGAAGTGCTGGACATGTTCAAGAGGCTCAATGACGAGGGAAAGACGATAATCATAGTCACTCACGACGCGCATGTGGCAAAGATAACCAAGAGGACGATTCGGGTCGTGGACGGGAAAATCCTGAAAGAGTAATGCTTGAGGTGGAAAATATGTCTATGAAAAAATTTAGTGAAATTTTTTCAGATGTGGAATACAGAAATTCCACATCGAAAACGAAAATGCTTGCAATCCTTGTGCTTGCGATGGTGATGCTGTCAGGCGCACTGTCCGCGGCAATAGCCGTGGGCGCGTATACCGTGACGCCTTCCACCTTAAAGCCTGGGCAGGATGGCGCAATTTCGTTTTCCATATCAAACGTGGTGCCAAGCTCTGCAATCACCACCACGAGCCAGCTTGAGAACGTGCAGGTATTTTTCGGGGGCACAGTGGAGGGCTTGCAGTTCACGAGCACCAGCCCGTTCAACGTGGGCACAATTGACAGCGGAAGCACAGCGCAGGTGAGCCTGGCATTCAAGGTATTGCCAACCGCGAAGGGCGGGACGATAACCGCGCCGTTTTACATTTCCCAGAAGGACAAGACAGACCTCAAGACCGTGAATGCCATCGTGCAGGTGGTGAACCCGCCTGTCATCACGCTCTCGTCCGACCACCAGACCGTGCTTGGCACGGACGAGGTGAACCTCACAGTGAAAAATGACGGGGGCAAGGCGACGCGGCTGAGGGTTTCGCTTGCGGACGGCAGCAATTTCTCATTCATTGGCACAAGCCAAATATACATCGGCGACCTGGCAGGCACCACGAACGTGATTGTGCCGCTGGACTCGAGGAACGTGAACGAGGGCGTGAGCAGCATACCATTTGTGCTCACATACCAGCAGGAGGGAGGCAACGAGACGTCGGAAACGAAATACCTCTCGGTAGCGGTGAAGAAGGAAAAGGCGGACATTGTCTTTACGCAGGCAGGGAAGATGGTGACAGGAAGGGACAACATGCTCGTGCTTTCCGTGAAGAACACCGGAAGGGCGCTTGCGAACGTGGAGTTCTACCTTGAGGACGCCAACGTCCAGGCAAAGGAGAACAAGGAGGCGAAGCTTGGGAACATGGCGACAGGCGACGAGAAGGAAATTTCCATGAAGGTGTTTGTGAGCGCGCAGCCGGGCGTGAAGAGCATGCAGGTTCGCCTCAAGTGGACCGAGGACGACGTGGATAAGGAAGAGGTCACGTACGTGCCGGTGGTGATAAACTCCGACGCGGACGCGGCGATTTACATTGATGCGAAGCCAAGCCCCATAGTGGTGGGCGGGGACCACACGCTATCGATTACGGTGTCGAACGTGGGCTCGTACAAGATACAGAACGTGGAAGTGACGCTTGCAGACAGCCCTGACTTCGAGGTATTCAATGCCCAGCGCTCGCAGTACATAGGAGGATTGGAGTCCGACGACTTCTCGTCCGTGCAGTACAAGGTGAGGGTGAAGGCGCTTGTGCCGGGGCAGTACCCGCTCACAGTGGACGTGAGGTACAAGGACCAGTCAGGCGTGTGGGTGGACAAGAACCAGACCGTCCAGATAGCGGTCCGCTCGCCTTCAGACATTTTGCCTGCTGGCGGCAACGGGAACACTGTGCCTCTTGTCATTGGAGGCGTGGTCGTGCTTGCCGTTGGGTACTGGTACTTCAGGATGAGGAAGAAGCCTGAGAAGCACGCGAAGCAGTGAAGCGCAAAGCAGTCATGTGCGTGAAGCAGGATGCTGCACCTGGGGCTGCAGCGTGCAGCCCGCTTTGTTTGGATGAGTGGCACAAGCCCACGCCTAAAGGCTTGGGCGACTGTGTTGGATTCGGGGCAGGTATTGCAAAAGTTAAAAGCCGCCTTTACCAGCGCCTTAAGGCGCTGGCTTCGGGCGTGGACTTGTGAATGCCATGAAGCTACTTGACATCGTGCAGTACTCATTCACCTCGATTCGGCACCGCGAGATACGCTCGTGGCTCACCATACTTGGCATCGTGATAGGCATAGCCTCGGTGGTGGCGCTCATGTCCATTGGCGAGGGCTTCCAAAACCAGGTGAACAAGCAGCTGTCCGCGCTTGGCTCCAACACCATTTTCATTACCCCGAGCACCGCCACTTTCCAGGCAGGCTCGGTGACGACGTCGGGAAAGCTTTACCAAAAAGATGTGGACAGGCTCAAGAAAATCCCGGAGATAACCGACATCGCGCGGCTGATTTCCGGCAGGGCGGACGTCACCTTCAGGGACAAGACGCTAACCTCGTCAGTTGCAGGCATTGAGCCAGGCGTTTTTGAGAAGACCACGGCGATAGATGTCGAGGAGGGCAGGTTCTTCGTGGAGGGCGACAAGCATGTGGCAGTGGTGGGCGCCAATGTTGCGAACAGCTCGTTCGGGCCCAAGAACACCGTGGCCGTGAACAGCTACCTGCTCATAAACGGGACAAAGTACCGAGTCATTGGCATACTCAGGAAGTCCGGAGGCGGCTTTGGCCCCGGGGCGAGCCAGGACGGCAGCATCTACGTGCCTTTTGACGACGCGCGCCCGCTTTTCCGCGATACCATAGGGCCGGACGAGGTGGGCGCCGTAGTGCTGCGCACGCGCGAGGGCAGCGACACTGCGGAAGTGGTGGATGCCATAAAGACCGAGATTGACGCCTCGCACAAGGTGAAGCCTGACAAGAGGGACTACTCGGTCATCGACCCCAAGAGCATACAGGCTGCGGTGGAGTCCGTGCTTTCGCTCATTACCCTTTTCCTCGGCGCGATTGCAGGCATTTCGCTCCTTGTGGGCGGCCTGGCGATTGCGTCCTCCATGTTCACCTCTGTCCTGGAAAGGACGCACGAAATCGGCGTGCTCAAGGCAATCGGCGCGTCAAAGGCAGACATCAACAACATTTTCCTTTTCGAGTCAGGCGCAGTGGGGGCGATAGGCGGCGCAGTGGGCACGGCAATCGCGCTGGCGCTGGTATATGTCGGGAGCTTCTTCGGGCTTCCCGCATCCATCAACCCTTTCCTTGCCGCGTTCTGCGTGGCATTTGCATTTGTGATAGGCATGGCGTCGGGATATTTCCCCGCAAGGCAGGCTGCAGAGCTTTCGCCAGTAGAGGCGCTGAGGTACGAGTGACATGAAAACCGCGGATGTAATCTCATATGCCGTCAATAACTTAAGGCACCGCCAGACGCGCTTCTGGCTCACCATACTTGGCGTGGTGATAGGCATTGCGTCCGTGGTGGCGCTGCTCACGCTCGGGCAGGCATTCAACGCAGAGGTGGGCAAGCAACTCTCCTCGCTCAATGGCAACACGATATATGTGGTGCCGATTGCGGAGTCCGCGCTCCAGTCAGGAAGCTTTTCGCCCACCATGGGCTATTCCTCCAAGCTCACCGAGAACGACGCGCAGCGGCTCAAGAAAATACCCGAGATAACCGACATCTCGCGGGTGATTGAAAGGCGCGCCACCGTGAGCTACAAGGACGTGAACCTGACCACCACCATAGACGGAATCGAGCCCGCGGTTTTCCAGAAAGTGTCTTCCATCGAAGTGGCGGAAGGGCGGTTCCTGCTGGATTCCGACCACCATGCGCTTGGCATTGGCGGCACTGCGGCGGAGAAAATGTTCGGCGCCGACAAGCCGGTCGCGGTGAACAGCTATATCGCGATAAACGGCGTGAATTACCGCGTGATAGGCATTTTGAAAAAAACCGGCGGCACGTTCGGGTCGGACCTTGACAACGGGATATTCGTGACGTATTCGGACGCGAAGGAGATATTCGCAAACAGCATTGGCAAGAACGAGATGGACACCATTGCTTTGGCCGTGCCTGAGGGAACGGAGATGGCAGGCGTGGTGGAGAGCATAAAGCTGGAGATGGACGCGTCGCACAAGGTGAAGCCTGACGAGCGTGACTACTCGGTCATCGACCCTGCGTTCATCGCCCAGTCTGTGGGCACGGTGCTGGGGCTGGTCACAATTTTCCTGGGCGCGATTGCAGGCATCTCGCTCATCGTGGGAGGGCTGGCGATTTCCACGTCCATGTTCACCTCGGTGATTGAGAGGACACAGGAGATAGGCGTGCTCAAGGCAGTTGGCGCGACATCAGGGGACATAATGAAGATATTCCTGTTCGAGGCAGGCGCGCTTGGCTTGGCAGGTGGCGTGATGGGCACTGCGCTGGGCCTTGTGCTTGTCTACATCGGAGGCGTGTTCGGCCTGCCGGTTCAGGTTGACTTCGGCATCGCCGCCTTCGGCGTGGCGTTCGCATTCGTGGTCGGCCTTCTCTCAGGCTTTTTCCCCGCGCAGCGCGCGGCAGCGCTCTCGCCTGTAGAGGCTTTCAGGTACGACAAGTAAGGCGCGCGGCACGCCGGATTTTTAAATCAAATGCAATTAAACAGAAGATACTGTGCAGGGATAGCCAAGCTTGGTCAAAGGCGCAGGACTCAGATGGCCCTTTTGTTCGCTCCCGAACAAACGCTCGCTCACAAAAGCGCCAGCGGAAAATTAAAATGGACGAAAAGGCCTCGGAAATCCTGTCGGTTAGCCGTTCGTGGGTTCAAATCCCCCTCCCTGCACTGATACCACGGTTCAGAGCGCTAACACCCTGCATGAAAATGTAGGATGTTGCACGAAGCCCAATTAGTCCCTTCCGCTGGAGGGATACGCATGGGTGAATTCGAAGTGCACAAGCACCAGCGCAATTTTGAGCTGGCCTGCAAGAGGGTTGA
>CAITKI010000044.1 GCA_903892905.1 uncultured Microcaldota archaeon
AAGTGCTCCAGGACGCAGGCGCCTCGCTCTACAAGGGGCAGGGCGCAGGCGGCCCAGGGACAGGCGGGCCAGGCGGCGCGCCTGGCGATGACGGGCCAACAGGCTACGGGCCGCAGGGCGGCTCGGGCAACGAGCGCGGGAATGGGAACGTTTATGATGCTGACTATAAGAAAGTCTAGCAGGTGTATTTCATGAACCAAAGCCAAAAACTATTCCTCGCCTGCGGCTTTATCGGCGCAGTGGTGGGCATATTCGTGTTTGCAGCGGCAGGCGCATTATTCCCCAAATCAAGCAACGACGTTTTCCGCGATTTCTACACCGTTGAAACCATGGTAAGCGTGAGCCCGACAGACTACTTGTACGGGCTGCGCACAGGCAAGCCGCTCGGCATATTAGTGGACCTCCGCACGCCAGAAGATTACAAGGCGGGGCACATGGTGGGCGCAATAAACATACCCGCGGGGCAGATGGATACTGCGCAGCTTCTCGCTGCATTCTCCAAGCTTCCCAAGAACACGACTGCCATCAACTATTGCTACAGCAGCGACTGCATGCTCTCGCGCAACGTCGGCAAGGCGCTTGCCGACAACGGGATTTACGCAAAGCACCTCACAGCAGGCTGGCTTGAAATCGCGCGCGACAACCCAACTTTTGTGGTGAACGGGACAGCGCCAGGCTCGCTTACGGCTGACCAAAAAGTAAATCCGTTCGCATGCGACCCTGCGCTTGGCAGCGAGTTTGGCTGTTAGCTTGCTTGGCTGCCGCGAGGCTTCGCCACTCTGCTGCTGGCGCTGATATGCTACTTGGCAACCACTAGGTTGGTCATGCCTCGTCTCTTCCTCTCAAGCAGCCCTTTCTGCTCAAGCTTGTCAAGCACGCGCGAGACTTTCACTTTTGAAAAGCCGGTCCTCTTCATGATGTCTGACTGGTAAACAGAGCCATTCCCTTCATTGATGATGGCGACCACGCGCGCCTCGTCGGAATCAAGCTCGGCAGCTGCAATTTTCCTTTTCTTTGCAGGCGAGGTCTTTGTTTCGAGCGCAGAGGCCGATGCCTCTACAGAGGCAGGCGGCTTTGCAAAATATGCATTGTACAGCAGCCACCCTGCCATAATGGCAATCACAAGCACGAGAACGGCAATGATGATGTTTTGCGTGTCCACCACCTTTGCATGCGGGCAGATGCTGGCATCCTCGGTGCAGCTGCTGGCTGCAAGGTCGTTAAGCGTCCTGTTGTAGAAAAATATCGCAGCCACGAACAGGAGCAGCAGCACAGCCACTATCCCTATCGCGGTTTTGTTCTTCGAAAAGTCCATCTTCCCACCTGTTTCATGCCTGAAACTAGTTTCAGGGGTATATTAATTAAGCGTTGCTACACCCGCCTAACCATCAGGTGCGCGTAGGCGCGTTTAAAGCATTGTGGAACGCCAAAAATACTGCGAGAGGTGGACGGTAATGACAAAGCAAATATTCAAGGTAAAGGGCATGCACTGCCCATCGTGCGAGAAGCTGCTGCAGATGGACATCGGCGACCTCCCAGGTGTCAAGTCCGTCAAGGCAGACTGGAAGAAAGGCACAGTGGCAGTGGAAGGGGACAAAATCGATGCAGGTGCGGTGAAAAAGGCAATAACTGGCGCAGGCTACGCGCCGCAGTAAAAAAGGTGTATTGATGAAAACCGAAAAAATTGCAATAAGCGGAATGACTTGCGAGTCGTGCGAGAAGCTCATCACGCGCGCAGTTGAAAAGGCAGGCGGCGCGGTAAAGGAGATAAGCGCCAGCAAGGGATACGCGGTAATAGATTATGAAGGTGACAAGTCCGCCATAGATGCTGCAATAGAAAAGGCAGGCTATTCCTTGGACGAGCTTCCTCCCAGCATGCCCCTCGAGCAGCAGATTTCCACCTTCATTGGCGACTTTATCGCCGGCAAGCCCGCAACAAAGGTTATCCGAGCGTGCTTCACATACTCTGTGATTAGCTTCATAATATTGGCGGCAATCTCGTTTGCGGGCTTCGCCTCGAACAAATATTTCATCTACGTTGTCTATGCTGCAATTTCAGCAGTGGCAGTGGGCGGCGCAGTGGCGCTTGCGCGCGCATACAAGTCGCACTTCAACTGCATGGAAGGCATGATGGTGGGGATGACAGTTGGCATGTCCGCAGGCTTCCTTTTCGGGGCGATAGTGGGCGCCACCAATGGCATGTTCATAGGCAGCGTGTTTGGCATGCTGGTCGGCATGGCGCTGGGCTATTACGTGGGCAAGGCATGCGGCATAATGGGCGCAATGGAAGGGCTCATGGCAGGCGTGATGGGCGGCACAATGGGCGCCATGCTCACTGTGATGATGCAGTTTGACCATCTTGGCGAGTTCATGGTGCTTTTCGTGCTTTCCAACTTGCTGGTGCTCGCAGGCCTGAAGTACATGATATACTATTACGCGGGCAAGCGCGGCGAGGCGAAATTCATGGCGTTCCCGGGCTTCTTCGGGCTCGCGCTGCTGTTGACCGTTCTCACAGTTGCAGTGATAATGTTCGCGCCGCATTCGGCAAGCACGATATTGTATTGAGGTGTTGGTATGGAAACTGATAAAATATTCTGGGCATTGATTGCAGTGATGGCAATAGGCGCCTTCGCATTCTTGGCATTCGGCACGTTAGTGTCGCCTATCTACGCGCAAAGCCAGCTTTCAGCAACATCGTGCGGCGGAGCAAAGGCATCCCAGCTGGCAGCGCCTGCCCCGACTCAGCAATCCGGCGCGCTTGCACAAACCGGCAGCGACGGCGCGCAGGAAGTCGCCCTTACTGTGCAGGGCGCCAACTACTATCCCAATCCCATCCGTGTCAAAATCGGAGTGCCTGTCAGGCTGGTTGCAGACATGAACAGCGTAACTGGCTGCTCAAGAAGCATAGTGATCCCTGACTTTGGCGTGAGCAAAACCGTAAGCGCTGGCGACAACATCATCGAATTCACTCCTGACAAGTCAGGCACCTTCGGCTTTTCCTGCTCCATGAACATGTACCGCGGCACCATAGTGGTAGAGAACGCAGACGGCACGGTGGCGGCAAACACTGGCACCGCGCCAAAAGCAGTGGCGGGCTCGTGCGGAATGGGCAGCGGCGGCTGCGGATGCGGCGGGGCAAGGCAGTAATTTGATGAAGATAGGGGCCGCCTTGCGGCAAGGTGAATTGGCATGAAAAAAGAGGATTTTTCCATCTCAGGAATGCACTGCGCCAGCTGTGCTGCCCTCATCACGCGCGGCGTGTCGCGCCTTCCCGGCGTGAAGAGCGCGAATGTGAATTATGCTGCCGCCCGCGCGCAGGTGGAATATGACGAGGGCAAGCTGGACTCCAAGAAAATCCTCTCCACCATCTCCTCGCTCGGCTATGGCGCCCAGGCAGGATTCGACACAGAGCGCGAGAAGACGATTCGCGCAAGCGAAATCCATGCGCTTAAAGTGAAGCTTTTCTTCGGAATCGCGCTTTCCCTGCCCGCTGCGGCGCTTGGCATGTTCCTCATGGACTTCCCCTACCGCATCCAGCTCCTCTTCCTGCTTGCCACGCCGGTGCAATTCATTATAGGCGCGGACTTCTACCGCGGCGCAATCGCGGCAGCGAAGAACAGGACAGCCACAATGGACACGCTCATCGCAGTGGGCACCAGCGCAGCATACATTTATTCACTGGCAGCTCTTTTCGGCCTTGCTCAGGAGCAATACTTCGAAACCAGCGCAGTGCTCATCACGCTAGTAATACTAGGCAAATACCTTGAAGCAGTGGCAAAGGGCAGGACAAGCGAGGCAATACGCAAGCTCATGGACCTGGCGCCCAAGCAAGCAACCATTATCCGCAAGGGCAAGGAAATGGTGGTGGCTGCCTCTGATGTGGTGGCAGGCGACCTAGTGATAGTGAAACCCGGCGAGAGAATCCCGGTCGATGGAATTGTCGTCTCAGGCATCTCATCAGTTGACGAGTCGCTGGTGACAGGCGAAAGCATCCCGGTGGAAAAAACAAAGGGCAGCAAGGTGGTGGCAGGCACCATAAACAAGCACGGTACCCTCACATTCAAGGCAACTGCAGTGGGCAAGCAAACCGTGCTTGCGCAGATTGTCAGGCTTGTTGAAGAGGCGCAGGGCAGCCGCGCGCCCATCCAGAGATTTGCAGACACAGTGAGCGCATATTTCGTTCCAGTTGTAATAGTGCTCGCAGCGCTCACCTTCGCTTACTGGTATTTCATCGCAGGCGCAGCATTCGAGTTCTCCCTTATGCTCACAGTATCAGTGCTGGTAATCGCCTGCCCCTGCGCGCTCGGGCTTGCCACGCCCACGGCAATCATGGTGGGCACGGGCATTGGCGCGCAGCGCGGCATATTGATAAAGAATGCCGAGGCGCTCGAGCGCATGCACACCATAAACGCAGTGATATTTGACAAGACAGGCACCATCACAGAGGGCAAGCCAAAGGTGACTGATATTGTGCCTTTCACAGGCACAGCCGCTTCCCTGCTCTCCATAGCCGCCTCGCTTGAAAAGCCGTCCGAGCACCCGCTTGCAGACGCAATAGTTTCCGAGGCGCACGCGCGCAGCATCAAGCTCCTGCCTGTCGCTTCATTCAAGAGCATCACTGGCAAAGGCGTGTCCGCGAAGATACGCGGCGCTTCCTATGCCATTGGCAACTTCCACCTTTTCAGCAATCTAACTCCTTCACAGCAGGCAGCCTCGCACAAGCTTGAGGAGCAGGGCAAAACGGTAATGATAGTTGGGAAAGGCAAATCAGCAATCGGGCTGGTGGCAGTGGCAGACGAGGTGAAGCAGACCTCCGCGCAGGCAATCGCCGCGCTCAAGTCGCGCGGCATAGAAAGCTACCTGCTCACAGGCGACAATGAAAGGACAGCCGCAGCTATCGCGCAAAAGGCAGGCATTAAGCAATATTTCGCGCGCGTGCTGCCTGAAGACAAAGCGGCTTACGTGCGCAAGCTCCAGGCAAAAGGAAAATTCGTTGCCATGGTTGGGGATGGCATAAACGATGCGCCCGCGCTCGCGCAGGCAGACATAGGCATAGCCATGGGCTCAGGCACCGATGTTGCAATGGAGTCTGGCAGCATCGTCCTTATGCGCTCCGACCCCCAGGACGTGCCGCGCGCGCTCAAGCTTGGCGTTGCAACAATGGACAAGATAAAGCAGAACATGTTCTGGGCGCTCATCTACAACGTGGTGGGCATCCCGATTGCAGCAGGCTTGCTTTACGCAAGCAACGGCATACTTCTCTCGCCCATAATCGCAGGCGGGGCAATGGCGCTCTCATCAGTATCTGTAGTGACAAACGCACTCACGCTGCGCTGGATGAAATTGTAGGTGGTAAAAATGGCACTTGAAAAATATGCATTCGCAGGCCTCGCGCTTCTGGCAGTGGCATTCGCTGCATTTGTAGTGATGGGCGGCGGGCATTCAAACGATGCAAACGTAAATGGCGCCACCCCGCAGCAAACAGCGGCGGCTGCCCCGTCCGGCTCGCAATCAGGCAGCGCAGCTTCTGGTGCGCAGGCGGCTGGCACCTCTGCGGCAGGCACGCCGGCAACGCAGGAAGTTTCCCTAACGGCGACCAGCTCAGGCTATGACAAGACAGAAATCCGCGTGAAGGCAGGCGTGCCGGTGCACTTTTCATTCACCGCAAACGGCGCGGGCTGCGGAAGCCAGCTCATCATCGACAAGGTGGGCGTGAACCTCGTCTCGCGCGGCAACACCGTCGATGCCACTTTCACACCCCCAACGCCCGGCATTTACCCCTACCACTGCGGCATGAACATGTTCCGCGGCACGCTGGTCGCGGAGTGAATTAAAAACCTTTCCAACTACTTTTTACAACATGCATTACAAGATCGCCGCGTTTTTCCACCTCAAGCCGCCAGCAGGCACTCCAACGCCAAAATGGATGGCGCGAAGGGCATTGAAAACTGCGAGGCAATGCGATCAACGAACCTGCGAAAGCGTCCGCTCATTCTGCGATGCGGTTCTCAGCGGAAAACTCCCGCAATATTATTTTTCAGAATTGAAGCGTTTCAAATCCTACAGCGATGCCCTGCCGAGCGAAGGGCTTGTCGGAGAATGGCATCCCGATTATCCGAATATGAAATGCAAAGGCAACACAATTATCGGCATTTCCTTGACGCTTCAAGCCACTGCCGATGAGGGGCTTATCAAATCAGAATATGTGCTTAATGCCATTGAGAGATATAAGTTGCAAGATTGGAGTTTCCATAAGGGAAAACACATTTCCCGCACCACGCCTGAAGAGATAAAGCTCATCAACGATACGCTTGACATCGTGGTGGATTACCTCAAGCGCGAGTACAAGCTGCAATAGCGTGGCGCGATAAGTCGTTACCTGTTAATACCGTATTAACATTTATAAACTTAAATGCGCCTATATCAACATCACATTTGCCAGAGGCAGTGCCATGACCACAAAACGCGATTACTACGAAATCCTCGGCGTTGCGCGCAACGCCACGAAGGACCAGCTCAAGGACGCCTACCGCACGCTTGCGATGAAGTACCACCCCGACAAGAACAAGGAGGCAGGCGCGGAGGACCGCTTCAAGGAAATCTCCGAGGCCTACGCGGTGCTTTCCGACGATGAGAAGCGCGCGACTTACGACCAGTACGGCCACTCGGGCTTTGACCAGCGCTACTCGCAGGAGGACATCTTCAGGAACGCGAACTTCGAGGACATCTTCCGCGACTTCGGATTCTCATTCGGAGGGGGCAGCGGCTCGCCATTCGAGGACATGATTTTCTCCTCGATGTTCGGCAACTCACCGCGCCATCAGCGCGGAGTGGGGCAGAGCCTCCGCTATGACCTTTACATCACGATCGAGGACGCCGCGCGCGGCGCCTCCAAGGAAATCTCTTTCAAGAGGAGCAAGGCATGCTCACGCTGCAAGGGCAACGGCGCAGAGCCTGGCAGCAAGGTAGCAGCCTGCTCAAAATGCGGGGGCCAGGGCCAGGTAAGGTCGGTGCGGCGCATGGGTGCATTCGGCAGCTTCACCAGCGTCGTCACCTGCCCATCATGCAATGGCAGGGG
>CAITKI010000045.1 GCA_903892905.1 uncultured Microcaldota archaeon
CAAGTGAGGACAGTGCGCCGCATGGGCGCATTCGGAAGCTTCACATCTGTTGGCATCTGCCCTTCCTGCAACGGCAAGGGCTCGCGCCCGTCCAAGGAGTGCCGCGACTGCAACGGCTCAGGCATCATGCAATCCGACGAGAAAATCTCCGTAGACATCCCTGCAGGCGTGGGCACAGGCTCGCAGCTGCGGCTGCAGGGCTTGGGCGAGGCAGGCCCAGCAGGAAGCGGCGACCTTTTCGTATTTGTCACAGTCAAGCCGCACGCCATCTTCACGCGCGAGGAAGATGACATTTACCTTGAAACGCCAGTAACATTCTCGCAGGCTGCGCTTGGCGCGGAAATCGAGGTTCCCACGCTCAACGGAAAGGCGAAATTCAAGATACCTGCAGGCACGCAGACGCACACTCTTTTCCGCATGAAAGGTGAGGGCATGCCGCATGTGCGCGGTCGCGGCAAAGGAGACCAGATCATCCGCGTAATCATCCGCACGCCCACCTCGCTTTCGGACAAGCAGAAAAAGGCGCTTTCCGAGCTTGGCGAGGCCGACCCGAAGAAAGGGCTTTTTGACAATATGTTCCGCTAGCGCACGACGCAGAACAGACAAGCGATGTGCAGCGGCGAACCGCTGCACAATTGTCGAGCCGGGCTCGACAAGTCATCGCGCCTCAGCGCGATGCTGAAGCTTGGATGTTCAGGTGAGCGGCAGCGAACCTGGACATACGCCCGCGGGCGAAGATGTTCCGCTAATTTCCTATCTCTGCACGCCACAACATCTTTAAGCACTTGCCACCAGATAAGCGCGGGTGGTGCAATGGAACAGAAATCGCTTCTTCCGCAATCCGGCTTTACTGCAAGGGCAAGGCGCACGAACGAAACAATCTGTGCGATGCAGAAATGCAAAACCCCCGCATCATTTTTCCTGAAAGGGCTGATCCACCCAGTGGCTTTCTTCAGGCTTGTAAAAAAGCAGCGCGAGCAGCTGGCGCAGGCAACGGGAAAGCTTGCAAAGCGGGATGGCGTGAAAGAGTTCATGGAATGGAAAATTGAAAGCCTTATGGTGAAAAACAAAGAGCTTCTCGAGGAGAACTACTGCCTGGCAGGCAAAGTTGCCAAATCGGGCAAGCTGGCCGCCGTTCTCAAGGAGCAAATAGGGGCGGCAGACACCAAGCACATTTTCGATGTCGGGATGTACCGCGCAAAGCATGTCGAGGAAATGAAGAAAACGGCAGCCGCGCTTGGCGAGCTGCTTGCCGAGGGCAAGCCATAGGCGCCTTTTTTATCAGATTGGAATTCCGATTCCAATTCTAAAAAAGCGCCAACAGGCGCTTTTTTATTCTATTACCCTCCAATCCCGTTTTATGGCAGAAGAGAAAGACGACGAAGCAAAGAAATCCCTGCACTGGTCCGAGCTGCTTGCGCAGGAAATCATCTCCACCAAGCGCGAGCCCTATGTAGTCTCAGGCGGCATGACCACGTCAGGCCCCACGCACCTGGGAACGGTGTGCGAATTCCTCTTCCCCCAGGCAATAGTGGACTCGCTTCGCTATGCCGAAAAGGAGGCAAAATACATATTCGTGGCGGACATTTACGATGCATTTGACGGCGTGCCATCTGTTTTCGAGCAGTACGCTTCGGTTCTCGAGCCCCACCTGGGAAAGCCGCTCTCCAGCGTGCCTGACCCCACAGGCAAAACCGCGTCGTTCGGCGATTACTTCCTTGCGGATGCGAAAGCCGCAATGGACAAGTTCGGCGTCAAGCCAGAAATCGTGCGCGCAACCGACCTGTACGCAAACGGCGGGATGGACAAGTACGCCAAGCTCTTCCTCAAGAACGAGGCAAAGGTAAGGGAGATTGTGGCAAAGTCCTCGCTCCGCGACTCCTTGCCCGACTGGTGGTCCCCCATCATGCCGGTGTGCGAAAAATGCGGGAAAATCGCCACCACGCGCGTGGTTTCCCACGACGGCGACAGCTACGAATACGCATGCGACAGGGACGTGAAGTACACGAAAGGCTGCGGGCACACTGGCAAGGCGAAAATTTCCGACCACAGCTACAAGCTCACCTGGCGCCTCCACTGGCCTGCATGGCAGGACCACTTCGGCACAGCTGCGGAAGGCGGGGGCGTGGACCACTTCACGCGCGGTGGCAGCCGCGACACGCTGGAAGCGATTTTCAAGGAGATTTTCAAGAAAGAGCCATCCATCGGCTACAAGTTCGGCTTCATATTGTTCGAGGGCAAGAAGTACAGCAAGAGCAAGGGCACTGGCATGGGCGTGTCCGAGCTTATGGAGCTCATCCCGCCCGAGGTGCTCAAGTACATGCTCCTCAAGCCAGACATCCAGGAGAACGTGGACATCAACCCAACGCCGGAAAATGTGCTCCGTGCAATCGAGGACTATGAAAAGGCGCTCGCGTTCATATCGTCAGGCAAGCTCGACTCGCTTTCGCGCGCGGACAGGAAGCGCGCGCTTGCCGCAAAGCTTTCCTCTGAAGGCGCGGCAGAGGGCAGGGGCTGGAAGACGCCGTTCATCGACCTCATACTCTACCGCAACCTCCACTGGAGCTGGGACCAAATCGTCCAGGCAACAGGCGATGCATCTGCGGTGATAAAGCTCCAGCCCTACATCGAGGCGTGGGAGA
>CAITKI010000046.1 GCA_903892905.1 uncultured Microcaldota archaeon
AGCAGCTCGATTATTGCAACAGATATGCCGAGCCGAAGCGAGATTATGCTTGCGAGAAACACGAGAATTCCGGCTATTAGTGGCACCATGCTTGTTTCCATTGAAGCTCACCTTTCGTTAAGTAGAAGCTATCAGCCTTGAAGGCGGTTTGCTGGTCGCAGGCGAGCTTCATCGCCAATTTTGGTTATTTCTACACAGATTTAATAAAACCGGACCCATCGAGCTTGAACTTGTGATCTGGATTCAGCTTGCAGACCAAGAGCCCGCTTGCAGTATCCTCCATCAGCTGGGACGAAACTCCCCGTTCCATGCTGCACTTGGTGCAGTTATATCTCATTTTCCCACCTCGTCGCCACTAAAGTAGAAGCTGTTAGCCCTTCCGGGCGGTTTAGCTTAATGCTTGGTGAGCTTCATCGCCATCCCATATTTCATGTTGAAAGCTTAAAATCATATTGTGGACACCCCTCATTTCCTAGGAAACGACGTGTCTTTGGGCGGCTTGACGTTGAGTCACTGACCCAGCGGACGGTCTGATGCTCAAGTCCGTATCAGACGGACTCGAAATTAGGGAATTGCTGGGGCCATTTTGGGAAAAGATGCTTTTCCACCAGATAGCAATGGCTTCCTGTTTCCTAGGAAACGGGGGCTCTTCCGAGCGTCTGAGACGGAGTCGGGACTCCGGCAGGCGGTCTGATGCACTAATATTATATTCATCACCGCATTATTCTGCTTCATGGGAATTCCTTCATTGCCCTCAACTGGCGTTTTCAAGAAGCTGTTTCCTTACGCTGTGCTGGCACTCTTTGCCATCCTCATCCTTGCGGTGGTTCGCACCAGCGTTTTCGGGCAGGTGGACCCCGAGAAGCACATTTACTTCGAGATAGTCTTTCTCCTGCTGCTTGCAGTGCTGGGCGAAATCGCAGTCACCCATCTCAAACAGCCCACCGTAATGATACTGATGGTGCTCGGGATACTCATCTCGCCGAGCTGTTTCTCCGCCACCTGGAGCGCGCTGCACCTGCCAGGCGCCGCGCCATCAATTTTCCAAAACGAGGGGATAATCAACGTATTTGCGCAGCTTGGCGCGGTCATCCTTCTTTTCAAGGTCGGCTTGCACAACAAATTGGAGGGCGTGTTCGCGCTTGACAACCTGTTTGTTGCTGCGTGCGGAGTTGTTGTTCCGTTTGCTGTGGGTTACCTGTATGCGAGCTTTACAGGCGGGGATTTTGCCTATTCCATGTTCCTGGGAGCTGCGCTCACTGCGACCAGCGTAGGCGTCACGGTTGCCCTGCTTAAGGAATTTGGCTTGCTGGAGCAGAGGTTTGCGCAAATCATCGTAGGCGCTGCGGTGATAGACGACATACTTGGCCTGCTCGTGCTCTCTTTTGTGCTCAATGTCACTTCCGGCTCCATGGGAATCGCCCCGCTTCTTATTACAGGCATTATGGCAGCGGTGTTCCTGTTTGGAGGCGTGCTTGCGGGGAAGTATTTCGTGAAGTACATGGACAGCGACTGGTCATCCAGCACGCGCGCCATACTGCTTGCGCTCGCGTTCATGCTTGCCTATGCGTACATCGCCGAGTTCATCAAGCTCTCGGCGATAGTGGGCGCGTTCCTTGCAGGTATTGTCTTGAACAGGAGCAGGCACATAAAGGAAATTGAGGAAAAAACAACAGGGTTGGAATTGCTGTTCATGCCCATCTTCTTCATCTCGCTTGGCTTGCTGGTGGATGTGAATGCACTTGCCGAGTTTGCGGTTCCGATACTTGTGCTCACTGGAATTGCCTTTGCAACAAAAGTGATTCCGTGCGCGCTTGCTGCCATGGCCGTGCGCCTGAAGAAGAAGGAGGCGATTGCGGTGGGCGTTGGCATGGTCCCAAGGGGTGAGGTAGCACTAATCATTGCTTCGCTTGGCTTATCAACCGGTGTGCTCGGGGCTGCGCAGTACTCAATAATTTCGGCAATGGCACTGCTTTCCACATTTATTGTGCCGCCACTCCTTAGCAGGGTGCTGAAAAAGTAGGCTGGAGACAAGCCAGTTTCAAAGAGAGCGGGCAACTACCCCTCACTCTGTCGTCTTGCCGTCAAACTCCTCCGGCATCGCCTCGGCATCCTTTTTCGTGTGGCGCACGGTCTTGTCGATGTGCTCTGGCGGCGAGTAAATAGTGTAAAGCTTGAGCGCCTCTGTTTTCGACGTGTTCACCACGTTGTGCTGCGCGCCTGCGGGCACGATGGCGCCGCTTCCGTCCTTCACATTGTAAACATTGCCGTCAACGATTACCTTGCCCTCGCCCTTCTCGAACCTGAAGAACTGGTCAAGGTGCGAGTGCACCTCCATGCCGATTTCCTCGCCGGGCGCAAGAGACATGAGCACGAGCTGCGAGTGCTTTCCGGTGTAAAGCACACGACGGAAATCATTATTTTTCAGTGTTTCGCTCTCAAGCGCCACGTGGTATCCTTTCAATGCCATTTCAACCAACCTCCATCCTATTTCTTCCCGCTAGTCAGCACAAAATACGCGCCGATGAGCGCGAGCGCAATGCCAACGATTGTAGTCTCGTGCGCAATCCTGTTCCAGCCCGCGGCATAATCAACCAGGTTCAGCGTGAGCACAAGCAGCCCCACTACACCCAGCACCGCGCCCAAATGCCATTGCTTCTTATTTTCCATAATATCACGTCCACTTAAGCTAGAGATATTCCTCCTTGAACATGCGCGCGCAAAGCAGGGTGAAGGAGAGCAGTATGGGGCCGATGAAAAGGCCCAGCATGCCGAAATACACCACCCCGATTATCACGCCCAGAAGCGCCACCATGGGGTGGATGTCGCCAATCTTGTTCTGAAGCATAGGGCGGAAGTTTTCAATGACTGCAATTATCACGCCTGCAAGCACTATGCCGCCTCCAGCCGCGTAGTTTCCCCCCAGCAATTCCAGCGCAGCAACCGGTATCCAAACAAACGGTATGCCTGTGAAAGGAACGCAGGTGAGTATTGCAGCAAGGAACCCCAGGAAAACCGCGCCGGGCACATTGAAATACATGAAAACCAGGGTGAGCGGCACTGCCTGGATGAGCGCCATTATGCCTGTCACCACAATGGAGGAATAAAGCACGCTCCTGAAATCGCGGATAAGGATGTCGGTGTTTTTCCTCGAAAACGGCAGCACCTCCTTCACCCCGCCAAGGGACTCCTCCGCGGTAAGCAGGTAGTAGAACGTGAAGACGACGATAAGCAGGCCAAGCGCCATGCCCCCGATTCCCTGCAGCCAGCCCATGAGCGCCGCCTTGATGAAATCAGCGGAATGCAAAAGCACGGCATTAAGCTCCGCGCCCAGTTTTGCAGTGTCCACTTGCATGCCTGAAGGCAGGTAGCTGTTTATGTTGGGCAGGTTGCTTGAAAGCGCAGCAACGCCAGCCTGCGTGCTGTCCGAGTTCAAAAGCCCCAGCGTCTGCTGCAGCACCAGGTTTATCACGAAGATGCTTGGGATGCCAAGCACTATGGCGCCCACGATGAGCGTTGCCCAGCCTGCGGATACCTTCCCCATGCCGCGCTTGCGCAGCAGGGCGTACAGCGGGTTGAGGAAAATATACCCAACAACCGCGATGAAGAACGCGCCCATGAACTGCCAGAGCACTGCGCCGCAGATGAGCGCGAGCGCCAGCACGCCCAAGCCCACGGCAATCCCGTCTGCGCGCATGTCCTTTTTCCTCTTCAAGTTTGCCATTCAATCCACCCTTTAGTACCCAATTCCCAGCTTCTTGTACATCCAGTACTTGGGGAAGTCTGTCAGCAGTATTGCCCCTGCGCAGATTGCAAACGTCACCAGGACGTCTTGCGCCGGAAGCCCCACCATTCCCACGCCGAATATGCCCAGCACCGTCATCGCAGCGATTGCGAACCAAAGCGTGGCGGAAACATACTTGTGCGGCCAGGATTGCCAGAAGCGCCCGCGCTCGCGGATGATGTAAATCCCCATCTGCCCTGTGTACACAAGCGAGAGGAGCATAAGAGTCTGCATGCTATCCAGGTCCAGCCCGTACTTGTTTATGCCGATGATGAATACTAGTGCCTCAATGAGGAAGAAAATCATGCCCACGAACACTGAGGCGCGCGTGATGCTCTTCAGGTCCCACCTGTTCGGCGCCTTGGTGGCGCGCGAGTTGTCAATGGCAAGTGTCATGGTCAAAAAGTCGTTGATTATCATCAGGAAGACCAGGCCCGTGATGGACACCACCACGTCGTGGAAGCAGAAAAAGCCCACCACGAGTATGAGCATGAACTGGATGGAGCGGGAGATTTTCTTGAGCGTCCATGTGAGCATGCGCTGGAATGCCTCGCGGCTCACCCTCACTGCCTGCAAAATTTCCTTGGTGCCAGGCTCGGTGAGCACCACGCTTGCCGCTGCCTTGGCGACGTCGGTGGCATTGCTCACCGCGATGCCAAGCTCTGCCTGCTTGAGCGCAGGCGCGTCGTTCACGCCATCCCCTGTCATGCCGACCGTCTTTCCGCGCGACTGCAGCAGCTTCACCACCCAGAACTTGTCCTCGGGGTAAATCTCTGCAATCCCGTCGCATGCAAGCACCGCGTCTGCCTGCTCTTTCTCAGGCAGCTTCTTGATGCTCGCTATCCTCACCACGTTCTCGCCTATGCCCGCCTGCTTCGCTATCTCGCGCGCAACCGCAAGGTTGTCACCAGTTATCATTATGGGCTTGATGCCTGCCTCGCGAAGCGCCGCAATCGTCTCCGCGGAATCAGGCCGCAGCGGGTCGCCCAGGCCAACCACGCCGATGAGCTTGAGCTTGTCGAACTTCCCATACTCCGAGCGCGCAACCGCAAGCGCGCGGCACCCCTGCTTCGAAAGATTATCAACTGCCTTGGCAAGCGCATTTTTCTGCCCCTGCGTCGTGCCCTTGCAAAGCGAAACTATCATCTGCGGCGCGCCCTTCACCACCACAAAGCTTCCGTTCCTGTCCTTCACCACTGCCTCTGCCCTCTTGGTGGCTGGCTCGAACGGCTTGTAGGAAACCTGCGCGCAGCCTGCAAGGCCCGCCTTCTTTCCCTTTGCGCAATTCAGTATTGCCGAGTCTATGGCATCCTTGCTCCCCTCGCTTGAGGCAAGAGCCGCAAGCCCCAGCACCTCGTTCGCCTCCACCCTGGCAATCGGGATTGCCTCGCGCACTTCCATCTCGTTCATCGTTATTGTGCCAGTTTTATCCAGGCAGAGCACCTCGACCGAGGCAGCGCTTTCCAGCGAGTCAAGCCTGGTGACCAATATGTTCCTCTTGGACAAATCCGTCGCGCCTTTTGCCTGCGATATCGTGAACATCATGGGCAGCGCGGCAGGCACGCCTCCGCCGATGAAAAGCACCGCAAACGTGAGGATCACCACTGGCTTGATGCCCCAGTAAAGCGAATAGCCCAAAATGATGAGGAAAAGCACCGCGCCGATATAGGTGACATTGCGCGATATCGTGAACATTATCTCCTCTGTCTTTGACTTGGGCTTGGCAATGTTGACAAGCTCCACCGTCTTTCCGAAATACGTCCTCATGCCCGTGTTCACCACGACGCATTTCACTTCCCCCCTCTTCACTATGGAGCCTGTGAAAATCACGTCGCTCTCATGGACTTCGACGGGCAGCGACTCGCCTGTGAGCGCGGCCTGGTCGGCTGAAATCCCGCCCGATATCACCTTTGCGTCCGCAGGCACCACATCCCCCAGGCCAATCATTATTATGTCGCCTGGCACCAGCTCGCGCGCATCAAGCGTCTGCCAGTCCCCATTGCGCAGCACGCGCGTCTTTATCGTGAGCTTTTTCTTGAGGAGCTGCAGGGCTTTTTTCGAGTCGTGCTCATTGTAGAATGCGACAGCGCCGTTCATCACCACTAGGAAGGCAAGCACAAGCGCGTCCATCCTGTTCCCGATGAAGTAGCACATTACTGTGGCAAGCTCCAATAGCCACGGGATGGGGCCCCAATAATGCGAGAAAAATTCCGCAAGGATGTTTTCCTTCTTTTCCGCAACCTCGTTGTAGCCAAACTCCTTCACGCGCGTTGTCACATCAGTAGCGGTCAGCCCGCGCTCATCAGTGACAAGCGCGGAGAGCGCGCCCTTCACGTCCATTGCCTTGAAGTCGGTTGTTGGCTTGGCCTCCATGCTACCCCTCCCACGACGGATACTCGCACAAGGCAAATAAAGGTTCCCTCCGATTTCCTGGCATGGCATCCAAAAAATTCACCTTGTTCGGATTCCAGCACATGCTTGCCGCAATCATCGCAATTTCCATAATAGAAGCCTCGCTTGCAGGCTTTGGCATCATTCCGCCAGTGCTTTCCTACTCGCCTGCAAACCTCTTCTTTGCCTTCCTGCGCCTTGCCATTATAGTGTACGCCGGCATGGAATATGCAGCATCAGGCGTGGCGCGCGCAGCCATGAAGGGCGGCGCGCTTTTCCTTGCTTCCGCCATCACATTGTGCATCGCTGTTTTTGCAGCAAAAGGCCTGGCCCTTCACCCCATCCTTGGCGTATCTGCGCAGGGCGATGCTCTGCTTGCGCTTTTTGCCATCATACTTGTGACCAATGCGCTTGCCGGAGCAGCAGTGGCTGCCCTTGCCGCATGGCTTTCGCAGAAAAAGTTCTTCCAAAAGCCCCGCTCTTCCAAAAAGCGCTAAGCTAGCGCGCACTTGATAGGCCCGCCGCCAAGGCACACTTTTCCTTTGTAAATTGCGCAAATCTGCCCAGGCGCGATTCCCTCAATGGGAACGGAACATTCCACCTCTAGCGTGCGCCCGCCTTTTCCGCGAGGGGCAATGGTGGCAGCCACTTCAGGCTGGTGCGTCCTTATCTGCACCATTGCGGAAAATTTGCGCGCAGGCGCTTTTGCAGCCAGCCAGTTGAAATTTTCCACGGAAAATTTCTTCTCCAAAACCTTACTCCTGTCCCTCGTCACAATAAGCGCATTCTTCTTCACATCAAATCCTTTCACGAAATGCGCGCTCGGCAGGCCAAGCCCCTTTCTCTGCCCAACAGTGTACAGGAAAAGCCCATAATGCGTGCCCACGCGCTTGCCCTGCTCGTCCACGATATCTCCCTCACGCTTGCCCAACTTCTCAAAAAGGAACGGCTTCATAGCATGCTCTGAAACAAAGCACAAATCCTGGCTCTGCGAAACGCCTGCGTAAAAGCCCAGCCCTTCCCTTATCGCAATGTCATACACCTGTTGCTTGCTCATCTTTCCCAGCGGCAGCACAAGCTTCCCTAGCCACGCGGCAGGGATGAGGCACAGACCATATGTCTGGTCCTTTTTCATGTCTGCCGCCCGCAGCAGCTTGCTGCCTTTTATTTCCGCATAGTGTCCCGTGGCAACGTGGTGGATGCCGTGCTTTCTCGCCCACTCAAAAAGCATCTTTACTTTCAGGTCGCGGTTGCAAACAAGACAGGGGTTAGGCGTCCTTGCGCGCGAGAGCTCCTCCACAAAATAGCCCATCACGCGCTTTTCGAACGCTTTCTCCACATTATATATATAGTGCGGCACGCCCAATTTCTTGCAAACGCGCGCAGCGTTCCCGAACGATTCGTCCGTGCAGCACACATTCTCCTTCAGCGCATTGCACTTTCCCTTCCACACCGCCATCTTAAGCGAAACGCCCACTGGCTCCCATCCCTGCTGCGCAAGGAGAAGAAGGGCAACGGACGAGTCCACTCCTCCGGATAAGCCAACGACGATTTTTCTGCCCGCGCCAGGGGCGCGCGCCACCGCATCCGCCTTTTTGCCTGTGCCTGCCATGGCAAGGTATTAGACGCTGTTTTTATTATTGTATTGTGGAACCTCCTCATGGCAGGAAAACCACCCATCATGCCCGTGCTTTTCATAGGGCACGGCTCGCCTGAAAACGCGCTGCTGGACAATCCATTCACGCGCTCACTAACGCGCCTTGGAAAAGAGCTGCCCAAGCCGCAGGCAATCCTGTGCATTTCCGCGCACTGGCTCACCGAGGGCACAAGCGCCACCGCAATGGATATGCCCAAGACAATATACGACTTCTACGGCTTCCCCCCGCCGCTGTACACAATAAAATACCCTGCCCAAGGCTCGCCCAAGCTCGCCTCGCGCGTGCAGTCCCTCCTTCGCCCCCTCAAGGCAGGCCTCGACGCGTCATGGGGGCTGGACCATGGCACGTGGAGCGTGCTTCGCCACATGTACCCAAACGCAAGCATCCCTGTGGTGCAGCTGAGCATTGACTTTTACAAGCCGCCGCCGCACCACTACGACATCGGCAAAATGCTCGCCCCGCTTCGAAAAGAAGGCATCCTCATAATGGGCAGCGGCAACATGGTGCACAACCTGCGCCAGCTCAGCCCCGAGGGCAGGGAAGCCGCGCCATATGACTGGGCAAGGAAGTTTGACACATTCATAAAAGAGGCGCTGGAAAAGAAAGACCACGACGCAATAGTGAACTACCAAAGCCTCGGGCAGATTTCCGCGATGGCGCACCCGACGCCTGACCACTTCTACCCTCTTCTCTATGCAATGGGCTCGGCTGGAAAAGAAAGCAGGATATCCTATCCGTACGAGGGGTATGAGTACGGCTCGCTTTCCATGCGGGCAGTGCAATTCGATTAGCCGCGCCAAAAGCTTTCAGCAAGCCTTTTTCAGGCTAGCCTGCCTTCCGGCTTCAGCAATCTACGAGTTTTCAGCAAGCTTCTTCTTCAGTTTGTCCAGCTCCTCATGCACTTCGGGGTGCTTGTGCAGCGGGTCCATCCTCGCCTCTTTCTCAAGCTCCATAATCCTATGCTTCATGTTCTGGACCTGCTTTCCCAGGTCTTTCTTGCTTTTTCCCATCAAAACACCTACGGGCTGCATAACGCAGCTTTCACTGTTTCTCCCTGCAACATTTTTATACTAGTCGTCAGCATATATATGTTGTGAAAAGGAAAAAACGTGTAAAAGGGCGCATTGCCCGCAGTTCACGCCTCCAGCACAGGCTCTGGGGCGCGCTCCTTGCCGCGTGCGTGGTGGTCTTCTTCGCAATCGCCATCGTGCTGCTCGCAGTGGATTTCGGCGCCATCCCGCCCCTTAGCGAGGGCGATGCCTCCCTCCTGGAAATCATCGAGCTTTGCGCCATCATCGTGTTCGCAATCGAGCTTTACTCGCGCTACAGGAGCACGCCTGACAAGAAAAAGTTCCTGGCACAAAACTGGCTTGCCATAATCGCCCTTCTTCCCATAGGCGTGTTTGTGCGCTCATTCCGCGCGGCAGAGGGCATCGGGCTCCTGCGCCCGCTCCAAGGCACGTTCCGCGTTGCCGAGGCGGACTTCATCGTGCCTGCGATAGCGGTTTCCAGCCGCCCGTTGCTTGCCGCGCAGCAGTGGCTTTCGCACTTCCAGGGGTTCCAGGATTTCATCGCGCTTGTGCGCGCGTGGGCAAAAAAAGTTTTCAGATAACCGTTTCGTGGTGCTTCCACATCCTGCTCATCTTGACAATCTCGAATGCGGCTATGGAAAGCGCGCCTGCCACGATGCACATCGCAACCTCGCCCAGCGTGAGCGGCACGAAGCCGAACATCTCCTGCAGCCAAGGCACGTATAGGGCAAGCGCAAGCATGGCAAGCGCGGCCACGCCCACGTAAAGCAGCGCGCTGTTGGGCACGCGCAGCATCTCAAGCGCGGTGCGCGACTGCGAGCGCGTGGAAAGTATGATGAAAATGTTCGCAAGCACCAGGGTGGTGAATGCAAGCGCGCGCGCCTCGCCCTCCGGCCTTCCTGCTGAAAGCGCCATCCAGAACATGCCGACGGTTATTATGAGCGCCGATATGCCCTGGAGCGCACTCCACGCCAGGGTGTGCGAATCAAACAGCCTCTCGTCTTGCCTGCGCGGCCGCCTTTTCATGATATTCCTCTCCTCCGCCTCGCCTTCGAAGACAATGGAGCACACCGGGTCGATGATAAGCTCCAAAAACGCGATGTGCACCGGGAAGAGCATGAGCGGCCAGCCGAAAAGCACCGGGATTATCGCCGAGCCTGCCAGCGGCACGTGGATGGAGATGATGTACGACATCGCCTTCTTTATGTTGTCGTAGATTTTCCTGCCCATCCTCACGGCTTTCACTATCGAGACGAAATTGTCGTCCAGCAGCACCAGCGCAGCGGACTCGCGCGCCACGTCCGTGCCCCTCTCGCCCATGGCAATGCCGACGTGCGCAGCTTTAAGCGCAGGCGCGTCGTTCACGCCGTCGCCTGACATCACCACCACTTCGCCGTTGCTTTTCAGCGCCTCCACAATCCTCAGCTTCTGCTCGGGCACCACGCGCGCGAAAATATTGGCTTTCGCAATACGGAGCTGGAGCTCGGCATCGCTCATCTCCTCAAGCTCCATGCCTGTGATGACTTCCTGCCAATTGGCAAATCCCGCCTGCTTCGCGATGTGCTGCGCAGTGCCTGGGTAGTCGCCGGTTATCATTATCACGCGCATGCCTGCGCTGTAGCATTCCGCAATCGACTCCGAGATGTTCACGCGCACCGGGTCCTCGAAGCCCACCAGGCCCACGAACTCGAAATCAAAATCATGCTGGTCCGAGGGCAGGCGGCTGCTCTTGAATG
>CAITKI010000047.1 GCA_903892905.1 uncultured Microcaldota archaeon
AAAGTGCGACCGCCGGGATTTTCACCAGGCGCACCGACACAAGGTTTCCTTGTGGGGGTGAACCATCAGGGGGATCTTCTGTTCTGCTTAAGCCCCCTAGGGTTTGAACCCGGGTTACGAGATTTATGCGGCCAATTCCGCACGAATCGATGCCGGAAAGCCTTGGCAACCTCGAGTCCTACCAGGCTAGACTACAGTCGCACATTTGCTATTCGCGAGGCAGGGTGATTAAAATCCTCCATTTTAAAACGGTTTCGCTCCGTTTTGCGCAAGAGGTGGGCTACGGCGGCGCATCAGCAGATGCTTTATATTATATTCTTGCGGAATTCGGAACATGCGTGCGCGGGGCTTTGTTTTCTCACTGGACGCTTTTGTGGCGTTCGTCCTCATCATGATTACCGTCAATCTCCTCATTTTCACAATCGGCACGCCAAAGCCGTATTACACCGAGCTTGAGTCCGCGCACATCCTTGCGCACGACACCCTGCAGGTGCTTGCCACGAGCGGGGACATCCCAACAGGAACTGCGCCCGCGCAGACGTACCTTGAAAGGATATTGAGGGATTATAGCTTGGCGCCCGACATAATGAGGAGGGTTGCGGGTGGCAATGACAACTGCGCCCCCAATGGCTGCCGCCCCATAATACCCAAAGGCTATGGATACATGCTGCAATACCTGAACCTGGACAGCGTGCAGCAGCCAGGCACGCCAGAGGACTGGAAAATGATTTACGATGCAGGAAACGACACGGGCTCCGATAGATATGGCATGAACTATACCAAGCTGCAGGCGTCCGCGACAACTTTCCTGTCGCTATACCTGTTCCGGCCCATGCCGGGCGAGTCGCCTTTCTGCCATGCAAAGTGCACAGGCTATGAGATAGACAATACTACCGGGAATGTCAAATATGCCGCGCCTTGCGATACCACGCCTTGCAATATCACAACATCGAATTTCCGGGCTGGCAACAACACCATAAGGGTGGTAAGGCTGATAGTCTATACGTGATGGTAATATGGCAAAAACAGCAAAGGGAACGAGGAGCGGCTTCTTCTTCGCAGTCATGGCACTAGCCATGCTGTCCCTTGTGCTCATGACCGTGCAGGTTTGGGTGAAAACATTCGAGCAGTCGGATTACAATTCCTCGCAGCGCTTCAAGGGAGAGGCGATGATGTCGGTGCTTGCAAGCCTGTCGGACCAGACGCTCACCGATTTCGCGAACGCATCGGCATTCTACGCGACTTACAAGCTGGTGGACTATACCTCGAACCAGGGGCGGGAACTAGGAGTGATGGCTGGCAACCATGAAACGAACAACAAGGGCGCGGGGCTTGTGGAGTCCACTGCCATAGGGCTCATGGTGAACGGCAGCAGCCCGCCAAATTGGGT
Organism: uncultured Microcaldota archaeon; assembly: GCA_903892905.1. GTDB lineage: Archaea > Micrarchaeota > Micrarchaeia > Anstonellales > Anstonellaceae > UBA10161. The sequence goes on from CAITKI010000047.1 coordinate 1,391, forward strand.
GCCGGGGATAGAATACAGCCCGGAGGAGAAAAACTCATACACGCTTGCAGGGTGGCAGAACAAGACGGATGCCGCTGCAAACGCAATGGGATTCGACATCCAGTTTTCCGACGCCAAGAACTTCAATTATTACCAGATTGACCCTTGGACCGTGGGCGTTTCATTCGACATGGAGATGAACATCACGGATGCCGAGGGCACCATGCACCAGAGCAAGACAATGCACGCCGAGAGCAACTTCTCGATATCTGGCTTCTTGGACCCCATGATAAGCAGGAAGGACATGGAGCACAGGAGGGTGCCGCGGGCCGGGGCAACCGAGAAGCAGATTTTCAAGCAGGACGCATACGACGTGCCTGCAGATGTCGCGCCAAGGATTATGCGGGACACCACTTCACCAGGGGATGGCACGGGCACCGAGGGCAACGGCTGGTTCTTCGGCCCCATTACGGAGATGTACCCAAACGAGATAAGCGCGAAGAGCTCGACGGATGCTGTCTCGGGCACAACAGGAGTCACGATTGGCAATCTCAAGCAATACGTGCTTGCGAGCCCTTACAAGAATGGCAGCGTGGCAAGCGTTGCAGATTCCTACGGCGCGGTGATAATGACAGAGGAGCCGTTGCTTGAGACGAAATTGGATGCGCGAGGGTGCAATGTTACAAGGCAGACAAGGTGCCTCAACTGCATGGAAAAGACAATGGCAAGCCCGGGATGCACTGACACAGGATGGGGAACTTTCTTGGGCAACAACCCTGTGAATGTGCCTGTCATCGTGGCGACCAATTGGAACACAACCGACGTGACGGCTGTAACCAGGGCGCAGGCAAGCGGGAGCATCACAGACTATTTTGTGCTGATTGACAATGAAAAGG
>CAITKI010000048.1 GCA_903892905.1 uncultured Microcaldota archaeon
GAAAATCGTCACCAAGTTTGGGACAGGTGCAAAAATAGATTGCCCGAAAGATTTTATCGGAAAAAAAGTTTATGTGTTGGTTAGAAAAGATTGAGGATATGCAAATTTAGCAATGCTTGGCATAATTATGCAACACAGCAAATTCAATAGCCAGCGGGATTAGCTTGTCTTTGCGATGCCAGTTGGATTCGTAAGTGTATGCGTACCAGTAATAAGAATACTCGCGGCTAGATTCCTTATACTCATCGAAATCCGCAAACGCCTCGATATATTTGTTCATTCCCGCGAGTGCCCACCCGCGCCAGAATAGGAATTCGGTTTTTCCAAATCTTTCGACCAGTGCATTGAAATCTGCAAATGCCTTTTCCTGTTCTCCAACTTCTAGATGCGCCCGACCCCTGGCTGCCAGGGCATCAACCATGTCTTTTGCGTCAATCTTCACTGAATCTGTGGTAGGCGTCAAGAACTTTGAGAAATCCTTTATCGCAGCCTCGTAGTATTTGGCTGCCTTTTCCTTCGGCCAGCCCGAAAGAACCTCCCGGTCTCTTGCGATTTTCATCTCGATCTTGCCTTTTTTGAGAAGGGTGCTTGTATCTGCATTATTGTATTCGTAGATTGTTTCTTGCGCCTGCTTTGCGCTGCGAGCATGAATATCTGCGCTCTTGCACCCGTACCAGAAGAAGATTGCGCCCGCAGCGGCTAGGCAAACACCAGCCTTGACATTCGCAACTACGCGGCTTTTCTGCATTCCCACACCGATATCAAATATTGTCTTCGGAGCTATATAAATCTGCTTTTGACCGGCTACCCTGCACAATAATGCCTAATTCTCCACGAGTTGTAATGACACCCCTGCCTATACAATGGGGGCATGGAAAAAGACCACCACGTTGTAATCGGCGACTCTCGCCACATGACCGAAGTGCCTGACAGCTCCGTGCAGCTGATAGTCACAAGCCCGCCATATTTCGATGTCAAGGATTATGGCGCGGAGAATATAGGCTCGCTTGATGACTTCAACGAATACCTACAGGAGATGCAGACCGTTTTCCGCGAGTGCTATCGTGTGCTTGAGAAGGGGCGCTACATCTGCGTGAACATCTGCGACATCATCAGCCACGAGTGCAAGTACCCAATACCCGCGCATTACGTCCTTCTTCTCCAACGAGCGGGATTCGATTACAGGGAGGACATCATCTGGCGCAAGCCCAGCGGGATTGGTGCAAAGAAGGGCAGCGGGGCTGCCAAGCGCTTTGGCTTGTTCATCCAGCACCCGTACCCAATGTACTATTTCCCGAACAATATTTTCGAGCACATCCTAGTTCTCCGTAAGGGCAGATTCGACTACAAGCAGGTCAGTGCGGAGGAAAAGAAGCAGGCAACTGTAGACATTGAGGAAGCCAAGCGCCGCTGGAACTCGGACATCTGGGATATGCATCCCGAAACCAAGAACCAGTACAACCGGGAAACGCATCCCGCAATGTTTCCGGAAGAATTGCCGGAGGCGCTCATCCGTCTTTACACTTACGAAGGGGAAACGGTGTTGGACCCTTTCCTTGGGAGCGGCACGACTACAAAGGCGCAATCGAGGACTACAATGAGGCAATACGCTTGAATCCAAAATTTGCGGAAGCATATAGCAATCGCAGTGTTGCCAAATCCCATCTTGGCGGCCACAAAGGTGCGATAGAAGACTGCAACGAGGCAATACGCCTGAATCCAAAAGATGCAGGAGCATACATCAACCGAGGTAGAGCCAAAGTCATACTCGGCGACTACAAAGGCGCAATAGAAGACTCCAACGAGGCAATACACCTGAATCCAAAACACGCAGAAGCATACATCAACCGCGGTACAGCTAAAGGCAAGCTCGGCGACAAAGCTGGTGCAAAAGCAGATTATGAAGGGGCCAATAGACTCCGTGGTCACGGTTGATGCTACCGAGCAGGGTATGAGATAATGCTTAGCTTCTGAGCGAATTGGCGAATATTGGCTGTTATTTTTTTCTGATAATGCACAGTATTCCCACAACGAACAATCCGGCGATTAATGTTGCAACTAGGAAGCTCCATGTTGCAGGAAAACCAAACACTTCCTTTATCGGCTCGTAGAATGCACTCACACCTCCCAACAGTGTGAAGCCAAGGCCAATCGTCTCGAGTTTCTTGGTTTCGTTTTTTTCCATATTTTTCACCGGTTCCAGCATGAGGAACCATCTTATTATCAACGTTGTTATATATAAAGGTTAATCATAGATATTCCTATATATATCTATGGAAAATATTCATTACCTTGAGGACGATTGTTCTTCTACCTCTAGCATCATCCTTGAGTTGCCCTCCCTGCATTTTCCGCAGAAAATGGGGCGCAATCAGAACGTCGAAACGTTCTGATGCGCAGCAGAATCGCAATTCTGCTCGCGCAGTTGAACGGATCGCCGTTCAAATCGCACCCTGCATATTCTTTCATCTACTTAATTTCAATAATAGGAAAAGAAGCTGGAAAAAACAAAAAAAGGCAAAGCTGATGGGCGGATGATAAACATCACGCGCGCGTTGGACAGAACTTAGATCTTCTTCACGCCTTTTGCGCGAAGGCCGCGGTCGCTCTGCTCGACCTCGTACTCCACCGCCGTCCCTGGGGAAAGCGGCTGCCCGCCGTCAATCGCGGTCAGGTGCACGTACACATCCTTGCCGTCGTCGCCGGTTATGAAACCAAAACCGCGCTCGGCATTGAACATCTTCACTTTTCCTTTCATTAGATCACCATCTTTCATCCTGTTTTTGAAGCGGATAGCTTATAACCTAGCCTACTCCGCCGTGCAACAGCGCGTCTGCGCCCAAGCGGCACCTAATATAAATGTTAGATGGGGATTTTTCGCGATACATATGGCTGTTTCAGAGTGCCCTGAATGCACGTTCCACATCCAGCTTGAGGAAGGCGTGGAGGTGGGCCAGGTGATAAACTGCCCTGACTGCGGCGCGCTTATCAAGCTGGTGCGCGAGTTCCCGCCTGTGTTCGAGCTGGCCGGGGAGAAGGAGTGAGGATATGGGCGCGCGAAAGCTTGCGGCTGTTTTCCTGCTTAGCATTGCGCTTTTGCTGCCAACCGGGTTTTGCGCGTGGAACCAGACTGTCGTGGTGAACGTGTCCGACCTAAACGGCCTGCCACTGTCAGGAGCGAGCATCCTGGCAACTTACCAGAAGGCAAACGGCATAACAGGCGATGACGGGCTGGCGGAAGGATATACCGGCGACGACGGCATTTACACCGTGAATATCTCAAATACCGTGCCTGCAGGGATGGAGAACAGGAAAATCGCGCTGAACACAAGCTTCGGAGGGTGGACGGGCGAGCAGAAAACGGTGGAGGCGAGCGCCGATGGCTCGGCAATAGTAGTTTCGTTCGTGGCGCCTGTGACTCTGGAGAAAGTCACCATCATCGTGCTCCAGCCAGACGGCAAGGCGGCAGCAGGCGCGTCGGTTTACATCACGGGCAGCCCCATCAAAAGGGCGGCAGACGCCTCAGGCAGGGCAGTGGTCTACATGCTGCAGGGCGGCGAGCTGTCAGGCTTTGCGTCCTACCAGAGCGAAGGGGATTACTTCTCGTCCGCAAGCGCCACCGCTGGCACAGACGGGGGGAAGGAGATATTGGTGCGGCTGCCAGTACAGGCGGGAACGGGCGGGACGGCTGCAAACAAGACGGCGGTGTCGGTCAAGTTCATCACCGCTGGCAACGCGCCGGCTGCAGGCGAGAAGGTCGTGTTCTATGCAGATGGCATCGAGGTGCCTTCATATACTAATGCGCTGGGAATTGCCACCGTCAGCGTTTCCGGGAGCGGGGAACTGCGCGCACTTATCCACATAAACGACTATGACTATGCCTTTTCGTTCAACGTCACCGCGGACGGGGCGGCCAAGGAGGAGACCGCGGTGCTTGCCCCGCTTTTGAAAATAGAGTATTTCGAATCCAGGCCGGATGGCCAGGACTGCTACCTGCTTTCCGCAAAGGTGTCCGACCCGCGCACCAACCGCCCGATATCGATAAAGATTTTCCCGCTTCAGAACGGCACCGCGCTTCCTGAGCTTCCGGTTTCGCTTGACGAGAACGGCCTTTATTCCGTCAGGGTATGCGCAGGCGCCGATGCCCTGGTCAAGGCAGTGGCTTCCAATTCGTATGAGACGGTGGAGAAGACCATTTCGCTGACTTATGTCCCCCCTGCCCCTCCGCCCGCGCAGGCGAATGCCACTGCGGGAAACGGCACGCTGCCGCCCCTTCCGCAGCCAGTGTCCCCCTCCTCCCCGATAGAGGGAGTGGGCGCAATGATCATGGCGATCTTGCTGCTGGTCATCGTGTTCGGCGCGGCGGTGGTGGTGCTGGGCAAGAAAAGCCCCGAGTCGGCAGGAGGGGTGATGAAATATTTCACGCACACGTGGGGGCTGCTTATGGGAAGCACGGTGCGCCCGATAATCGAGTACTTGCACTCTTTGATCAAGAAAAAGGAGCCTCCGCGCGGCTCTGTGTTCTACCAGCCGCCCCAGGAGTAGCGTGCGGCGCTCTTGCTTCCGCTAAGAAAATTATTTTCAGCCTCCGCCATGCCCTTGGCTTACTTGAGCCTGAACGAGCGAGCCCTTATTTCAGCCTGATAGTATCGAGATTCATTGGAGCCCGCGAGTCGATGTGGAACATCTTAGTGATGGTGCGCGACAGGTCCTCGCACTTGCTTTCGTCCCCGTGGAGCGTGAACACGCGCTCCGGCTTGGGGTGCATGTTCTTGAGAAGCGCCAGGAGCTGCTGCCTGTCCGAGTGGCCCGAGTAGCCCTCCACAGTCTCTATCTGCATGTTTATCTTGAGCGAGGTGGCGCGGCCGTCGTCGCCCACAGTGGGCACTTCCTTCAGGCCGCGCTGTATCTTGCGGCCAAGCGAGAGAGCGGACTGGTAGCCCACGAAAAACATCGCGTTCTTCGGGTCGTCTGCGAGAAGCTTCAGGTATTCCACGGACGGGCCGCCGGAAAGCATTCCTGAGGGCGCGATGATGATTGCCGGCCCGCCTTCCGCGATTTCCTCCCTGTCCTTTTTCACTGGCTCGAATATCCTCGACTCGAAGGGCGAGTCGTTGGAAAGTATGCGCCGCTGGATGTTGTGGCGGAGATATTCGGGGTAGGCAGTGTGGATGGCTGACGCCTCAAGAATCATGCCGTCAAGGTATACGGGGTAGTTGAAATCCTTGTTGCGCGAGGCGTATTCCTCAAGCACGAGCATGATTTCCTGCGAGCGCCCCACTGCGAATGTGGGGATGAGCACCTTTCCGCCGCGCGCGCACACCGAGAGCGCGAGGTCCACGAGCTTCTTGTCCGACTCGAAGCGGTTTGGCTGGATGTCGTTCCTGCCGCCGTATGTGCTGTCTATGAAAAGGGTTTCCACGCGCGGGAAGTTGCTGTTGGCCTGGTCGAACAGGCGCGTGAAGCCGTACTTAATGTCGCCTGAGAATACAAGGTTGTGGAGCCCTTCGCCCACGTGCAGGTGCGCCATGGAGCTTCCAAGTATGTGCCCTGCGTTGTAGAGCGTGAGCTTCACTTCGGGCGTGATGTCGATTACCTCGTTGTAGCCAACGGTCACCATGTGCGCAAGCTCCTTCTGGATGTCCTTGATGCCGTATGGTGGCGCGTACTGCGAGTTCTTGCTTGCGATGGAGACGAAGTCCATCTGGAGAAGCATCGCCAGGTCGCGCGTGGGAGGGGTGCAGTAAACCGGCCCGTCGTATCCGTAAGCGTAAAGGTAGGGGATGAATCCGCAGTGGTCCATGTGCGCGTGCGTGAGCACGACCGCGTCCAGCTGGGACAGCTCGAGCTTCATTTCGTTGAGGTAAGGGTATGCTTTTGACGGCTCGAATGTTTCGGGGTTTATGCCGCAGTCCACAAGCACGTTTGAGTTTGGCGTCTGGATGAGGGCCGAGCTCCTGCCCACCTCGTAAAAGCCGCCAAGCGCAGTCACCTTCACCCAGTCGCTTTTCGTGGTGAACGGCGAGCAGATTTTCTTGCCAAGCGACTGCAGGAACTTCTTGCGGTTGCCTGCCTCTTTCAGCATGGTGGAGCGGACGCCTTTTATCGTGGAGGAGGGCATGGTAGGGGTGCGCTGCACCACCGGCGCCCAGCGCGTCTTTTGTATTATGGACTTGAGCGTGGTGCCGCCCTTGCCTATCACCAGGCCGGGCTTCAAAGCCTCGATGTTCACTTCTGAGAAGTCAGGGTTGAAGCGGATGTCAGATACCCCGGCGTCCTCGGGGATGGACTCCTTGATTATGGCAAGCGCCTCCGTGGCCGGAAGCAGGGCGGATGGATCGCTTTTCACAAGGATGCGCTTCCTTATCGTGCCCGCAATCTTTCGTATGAGCTGGTCGTTCTCGTAGAACGAGACGTTGTCCTTCACGTAGATGACGATGTCCAGGCCCTCGGCCTCGACTTTCACGAGCCTGCATTCGCTGGGGACAAGCTCCTGTATCTTTTTCTCTATTTCCTTTAAGTCCAAA
>CAITKI010000049.1 GCA_903892905.1 uncultured Microcaldota archaeon
GCATCAATCGGCTACTATGACCTGCACGTTGTCGCAAAGAAAAGGGGGGCGGCGATATTGTCAATGGACGATGCAGTCGCAAAAATCAGGCAGGCGGGCTTTTTTGCCTCGCGCACGCACTTCTGCCCCACCGCGGTGAGGACGGATGCTCCGCACAAAACTGTGCTGGAACTGCTTTCCTAGCCACGCTGGTGCCTTTTTTAACATTTATCATCAAATCTCGGTCTGCACGACGTGCCACTGTAGCTCAACCTGGGAGAGCAATCGGCTGAAGATCCGCTGAAGCCAGCGGCTCAGACACCGATGTGTTGCTGGTTCAAATCCGGCCAGTGGCATGCACGTTTTGCAAGAGCAAAACGGGCAGACGTTGGGCAATGCCCAACGAAGATCGACGCGTTCAAGAGAACGCGGCGAATAAGCCTCGGTAGCTCAGTCATTTCAGGAGGGACAGCCTCCTGAGACTGAACGGTAGAGCGATGGACTGTTATCGCGCGCAAGCGCGGCAGCGATCCATAGGTCACAGGTTCAAGTCCTGTCCGAGGCGTTCAGTCCACTTTTTGCAAGGCAAAAAGGGACCCTTTTTTCGCAGAGCGAAAAAGAGGGCAGAACGGCTAGGACTGAATTTGCCTTTCACAGGCAAATAAGATGTCCGAGGCGAATTTCTTTTTTTCAATCCGTCCCCGTTTGGGTATAAGCAGGGAAAGTCTCGATTTTTTCAGGGTCCTTTTCCTTGCGCTGGATGGCCTTGATGTCGGCAAACTCCACCATGTACTTGACCATGCTGTCCTTTGGCCCGCCGATGAGCTCTATCTCCAGCTTGGAGACCGCGTTTTTCCCGATGAAGACCTTGTCCCGGATGAAGTTGGCCTTTTGGAGGCGCCCCTCCACGGTCTCGCCGTTGCGCGTCTTCACTTTCACATTCTCATTGGTCTCCAATACTTTCAGGTCGGTGATGTCGTCAAGGTGGACCTTGTTGACTGACAGCCCGTTGTACCTGATGCCGTTCACGGTATTCTCGTAGGGTATGCCTGCCACGGCCAGCCTGTTGCTTTTCTTGTCGAACTTCTCAGCCACGAACAGGAGCCTGTTCTCATACCCGATTACAGGGTTTGCATACACCTGCGCGATGATGACGGCCCCTTCTGAAAGCTTGGAGAGCTTGGCTATCGTCTTCAGCTGCGCTTCTTCTTCCACATGAGGGTTGTCTGGGCTGTATGGAGTTGACCTTACCTGAAACGTTAGCACATTACCACCAATCTCTTTTTGTTGGAAACTTATTTAATTGAGGCGGGAAAGCCTATCCAAATAAAAAAGGTTCATATGAAAGGGAGAGAGAGGTTGTATTTATGGCTGACAAGAAAAAGGAAGAAACAAAGGTCGACTTTGCAAACGACAAGAAGCTCACCGAGCTCCTTGAGAAGGTTGACAAGGAGTTCCAGAAGGAGATGGCGGGCAGGCCATATCTTCTCGTGGCAACATCGGGCTATGAAATCGGCAAGGACGGGGACAAGTCCACGCTCGCCGCGCAGTGGAGCTGGCGCTCCAACGTTCTTATAGGCAAGGAGGATGCGGACAAGATGGCCGAGTTCCTCGCAGGGCAGCTAAAGGACGTCTCAGACCACCCCGAGTACGGGGTAAAGAAGCGATACAAGAAGTAGCTCTTTTTCCTTAATTCCCTTTTTTCTTTTTGATTTTATCTTTTCTTTCCTATCCAATGCCTTATTTTGAAAAGTAGAACTGCAGCGAGCGCGAGACCACTTTGATGCTCGTGAGTATGAAGCCCACAAAGACCACCACGAGCACCTGCACGCTCATGTTGGCAAAGAAGTACAGGAAAATCGCGGATGTCGAGGGCAGGATGTATGCAAGGATGGCAAAGTTCATGAGGTCCTCGATTGATTTCGAGGGAGTGCGAAGCGCAGCCGCATATTCCTTTGTCCTCAGGCGCCGAAAGACAAGGTATTCGTTACCCGCGACAAGCAGCACGCCAAGCGAGAATAGCAGCACGCCAAGGTTGAAATTCGCGAACACCATGCAAAGCGTGCCGATTATGAGAAGGATGGAAAATGAGATTGTGAACAGGAGCGAGATGCGCGAAAACTGCTCCTTTTCATTCGACCACAGCAACATGATTTTACCTCTCGCAAAAAACCTATAATACGATGCCTGACGCGCGCGCGAAGCTGTCCGATGGCAGCTCCTCCTCTATCTGCAGCAGGCGGTTGTACTTTGCCGTCCTCTCCGCGCGGCAGGGCGCCCCTGATTTTATCTGCCCGCAGTTAAGCCCCACCGCAATGTCCGCAATCGATGCATCCTCGGTCTCGCCTGAGCGGTGCGACACCACCACGCCCAGCCTGTTCTTGCGGCAAAGCATTGCCGCGGATATCGCCTCGGAAAGCGTGCCCACCTGGTTCACCTTGAGAAGGAGGGAGGAAAGGGACTTGCATTCTATTGCCTGCGAAAGCCGCTCCACGTTTGTCACCGTGAGGTCGTCAGCCACCACCTGGACCTTGCCGGACAGGCGCGCGCGAAGATGGGCAAAGTCGGAAAATGCCTCCTCGCAGAACGGGTCCTCCAGGCTTATTATCGGGTAGCTCTTTGCCAGCGAGGCGTAGAAATCGGAAAGCTCGTCTGAGGACATGCGCTTGCCGTCCACTTTGTAGCTGGATGTTTTTCCGTCGTAAAACGAGGATGCCGCGGAATCCATTGCAAGCTTCACTTTCTTTGCATAGCCGCATTCGCTTATGGCGCGCTCGAGCAGATCAAGCGCATCGGAAGTGGAGCGGCACTGGGGGGCAAAGCCGCCCTCGTCGCCCACGCCGGTTGATTGCGAGCCGTATTTCTTGGCGATTATGCCGCGCAATGAATGGTAGACCTCTGAGCCTGCGCGAAGCGCCTCAGAGAAGGAGGAAAAGTGGATGGGGAACACCATGAACTCCTGGATGGAGACGCCGTTGCCTGCGTGCTTGCCGCCGTTGAGCACGTTGAGCATGGGCGCGGGAAGCTTTTTCCCGCCAAGCAGCCTGTAAAGCCCCACGCCTTCCTCGCTTGCCGCGCACTGCGCGCATGCGAGCGACACTGCCGTGGTGGCATTCGCCCCAAGCCTGCTTTTGTTTTTTGTGCCGTCAAGCCTGCAAAGGAGGGAGTCTATGCCGCGCTGGTCGGAAACATCGAAGCCGCGAAGCGCGCGCGCAATCTTGCCATTGACGTTTGAAACCGCCTTGGAAACGCCCTTGCCGCCCCATTTCCTGCCGCCGTCGCGGAGCTCCAGCGCCTCATGGATGCCTGTGGATGCGCCTGAAGGGGATGCCGCCCTGCCAAAACCGCGCGCAGTGCAAACGTCAGCCTGCACAGTCGGGTTGCCTCGCGAGTCCAATACCTGTCTTGCAAAAACGCGCTTTATTGCACCTATGGAAACACCGAAATGGGTACAATGGCAGGGTTAAAAAATAGTGAGGGCGCGGGCTTGCGCTATAGGGATGAAAACAGGAAAAATAGGCGGAACTTAAAGCGCCTTGAACTTGCTGCGCTTCTTCATGTCGGTCCAGCAGTCCCTGCAAATCACGTAGCGCGTCACCTTTTTCACGCGCTTTGCGCTTTTCTTGCAGGACTCGCAGACCATCTTGCCGCAGGAGTTGCACTTCTCAAGCGTGTATTCCTGGCCGCTGCATCTTTCGCAAATCAATCAATCACCGTTTCTATGTTCTCCTCGATATAATGGAAAACGATTATAAACCTGCGTCAGGAGGGTGCCTGCTTCTTCTCAATCGCAACGCAAAGCGACGCCTCGCCTATTTCCCACTCCTTCTTTGCGCAGTGCGCGGGGATGGTGAATGACACGGACGAGGCATTCACCTGGCGCGCGATTTCCTCGCTGTGCTTCTTGATGATTGCCGAAAGTTCCTTGTCCGGCGTGTGCAGGTGGAGCGCGATGCTGTCTGATTCCACGAGCTTCTTCTCCTTGCGCATTATCTGGACGCGGCGCGCTGCCTCGCGCACCATGGCCTCCTCGTAAAGCTCCTTTTTCATCTCGGTCTTGAGGAATACCTTGCCGCCCTCGAATGTTGCGATTGCAAAGCCTTCTGCGCTTTCGATCATCTCCACCATTTCGCGGCTGAACTCGAAATTGCCTGCCTTGTAGGTGGCCGCCTCGCCCGAGAGCCACTTGCCTATCTCGTCTGAGGGCACCTTGGCGATTGCCGCAAGCGCGCCAACTGACTCGCGCTTGTATGCCGCGCCCACCTTTGCCTTGTTCACCACGACTTCGATGGATGTCTTGGGCTGCTTGGCGGTTTTCACGCTGCGGACGTTGGAGAGCGTCTCCACCAGGTCGGACAGGTGTTCCACTGCGGAAAGGACCTCGGTGGACTCGGAAACGATGCGCACCTCCTCAAGGGGCCAGCGCAGGGGCAGCACGGCTTTCTGGCGCGCGCTTGCGCAGGCAGTGGAAATTGCCATTGCCACCTCGAAGTGCCGCTCCAGGAGCGCATCGCGGCGCTTCTTTCCCGCCTCTGGCCAGCCTGCCAGGCTGATGGAGGGCTTGCCCTCGTGGCGCATGTAGAACGAGCGGTAGATGTGCTCGGAGATGAAGGGCGAGAAAGGCGTGAGCATGCGAAGCGAGTCGAATATCGCGTGGTACAGCACGCCAACAGCAGGGCACGCTGCCCCCTCCTCGTCAATCCTCTTCTTCGCAAGCTTCATGTAAACGCGGCTGACATCCTCTATCAGGAAAGCCCGCACTGCCTTTGCGGCAATATGGGGGCGATAAGTGTCGAACGCATCGGTGCATTCCTCCGTGGTCGCCGCAAGGCGCGAAAGCAGCCACCTGTCCTCGGCACGCAGGAGCGAGTCGTCAGGAAGCGCGGGCTTTGCGTCGGTTGCGCAGAAGCGGGAGAGGAAGATGCCAAGATTGTAAATGGTGCCGATTGCGCGGTGCGCCTCCTTTATCTCGTCCCAGTTGAAGCGCAGGTCGTCCCAGACCGTGTTTGAAAGCGCCCAGAGGCGGAATGCGTCCGCGCCGTACTTGTCCAGCACTTCCTCGAGGGGCACGAAGTTGCCCACTGACTTTGACATCTTCTCGCCTTTCTCGTCCACGAAAAAGCCGTGCATGAGGAGCGTCTTGTAGGGGATTTCGTTGTTGAGCACCACGCCAGAGCCTAAAAGCGAGTAGAACCACCCGCGCGTCTGGTCCTTGCCCTCCACGATGAAGTCCGTCTTTGGGAATGCAGCGCGCTCCTCCTTTGTAAGCGACGCCCACACCGCGTTGCCCGAGTCGAACCACACGTCGAGGATGTCAGGTATGCGGTGCGCAGATGAGCCGCACTTCTCGCACTTGAGCTTGACATGGTCTATGTAGGGTCGGTGCAGCTCCTCCACCTTGGGAAGCTCGTCGCGCGAGCCTATCACCTTCAGGTGGCCGCAGCCCCCGCACTTCCAGATGGGAAGGGGGATGCCCCAGTAGCGCTGCCTGCTTATGCACCAGTCAGGCGCAGTGGACACAAAGTCAGAGAAGCGGGTTTTTGCAAATGGCGGCTGCCACTCGCAAGTCTCGATTTCGGAAAGCATCTTCTCCTTGAGCTTGGTTATAGATATGAACCACTGGTTGGTGGCAATGAAAATGAGCGGCGTCTTGCAGCGCCAGCAGTGCGGGTAGCGGTGAGCCACCTTGCCCTCGTGCAAAAGCGAGCCGTTTGCCTTTAGGTCCTCGATGACATGCGCGGATGCCTCGCGCGCAGGCATGCCAGAGTAGGCGCCTGCTTCCTTGGTGAACTTGCCTGTGGAGTCGATTGGCGAGAATACTTCGAGGCCGAAGCGCTTGCCTATTATGAAGTCCTCTGGCCCGTGCCCTGGCGCGCAGTGGACAAGCCCGCTGCCATCATCAAGCGTGACGAATTCGTCCGAGAGCACCACGGTGCGGTCAGCCTTCTTGCCGATTTTGTCCTGAAGCGGGTGCTCGTAGTGCATCTTTTCCAGCTTCTTGCCGGACAGCTCGCCTTGCACCACAGCTGACTGCCCCACCAGCGACATGACGTGGTCAAGGCGCTCCTTTGCGATTATCCAAGTCTCCCCCCCAACCTTTGCCTTCACATAGGTGTAGATGGGGTGCACCATCACCGCCATGTTGGCGACAAGCGTCCAGGGGGTGGTGGTCCAGATGATTAGGTATTCGTTCGGCGCTGCGGACGACTTGAATTTCACGTATATGGACGGGTCTGCCTGCTCGCCGTACTCCAGCTCGTAGTTTGCCAGCGTGGTCTCGCAGCGGCTGCAGTAGGGCACCACGTACACGCCCTCGTGCAGCAATCCCTTGTCGTGCGC
>CAITKI010000050.1 GCA_903892905.1 uncultured Microcaldota archaeon
CCATCGGGATTGGTTGCCTTACTCTGCCCCGTTCCAGTCGGCGTTCTTATTGGCAAGCGCGACCACGGAGTCGGGGTTCATGTAGTACTGCGACACCAGCGCCCCCACGGTGTTCACGCTCTTGTAGCCCTTCTTCACCATCCAGGAGAAAATCTTCGCCTTGTCGGACACGTCCTGGTCGATTTCGCGCTGTGTCAGGCCGGAGTAAAGCGAAAGCGTTGCGGACAGCGTTACCATCTTGCCGACCTCGTTTATCTTGTCGCTCTTGACGTCCCAGCGGTAAAGCGAGTTTATGTCGCCGCCTTTCTGCACCTCGGCGAACTCCAGCGTGCGCCTGATGTTCAGCCTCCTGTGGCGGAACTGCACCACCACGCCGGAAAGCGCGGAGAGCGACTCCTTGGGCATGGAGATGGGGGGCGTAGTAAGCCTTGTCATTGCCTCGGACGCGTTGTCCGCGTGCAGCGTGGCATAGACCGAATGCCCGGTGTGCATTGCCTCGAAAAGTATCTCGGCCTCGCGCTGCTTTCTCACCTCTCCGACAATTATCCTGTCGGGCCTCTGGCGCAGCGAGTTCACCAGCAGGTCGAGCATGGTAATCTCGCCCTTGCCCTCGGCGTTGGGCTCGCGCGTCACCATGGGCACCCATTGCAGGAAGGTGGGGAGCGTCAGCTCCCTTGTGTCCTCAATGGAAATGATGCGCTGGTTGGCAGGGATAAGGCAGGACATGGCGTTGAGGAATGATGTTTTTCCAGAGCCCGTGCCTCCTGCCACGAGGAGGGAAAGCTCGTTTTGCATGCAAAGCCAAATCAGGCCCGCCACAGAGGGCGAGATGCAGTTGAGCTCGATGAGGTAGGGGATTGTCCAGGGGTTCCTCGAGAATTTCCTGATGGTTATGGTGTTTCCGAAAGATGAGACAGGGAACATCGTTGCGTTCACACGGTCGCCTGAGGACAGGTGGGCGTCCATCACGGGGTTCAGGGTGTTTATCTGCTTGCCAATCCTCCTGCCTATCATTGCCGAGACGTCGTATATCGCTTCCTCGTTTTTCAGGTGCACATTGGTCTTGCACCAGCCGTACTTCTTGTGGTACACCCACACGGGCTCCGCGGACGAGTTGATTGCAACCTCTTCAAGCGCATTGTCGTGCATGAGAGGCTCCAAGTCGCCCAAGCCAAGCGAGTTTTGCAGGAGATAGGCGGTGAGCACCTTCTTGTCGGCCTCGGAAAGCGTGGGGAAGTGCTTGGAAAGCAGGAAATTCGCGCGCGACTCGAACTTGACCCTCACCTCGTCGCGCTTCTTCGGGTCTATGATGTCGGTGATGTCAAGCTTCACAGTTGTGATAAGCTCGCCCTTGAGGGTGTTTAGCACAAGGCGCGTGCCCTCGGAAAGCTCGCGCACGTTCACCTCGTACTGGGGCACGAATTCCCCGGTCTTTGTGAATATTTTCGCGAGCACCTGTATGCCTTCGTTGTCATATACATAGGAGTCGAGCACGCCTTCCTTTTCAGGCATCCGCTTTTTCTGGTCAGCCATGAGAAACACCCCGAGACAAATTGCAGCTTACGCTGACCGATATTCGGCAAGATTGTTTAAAAGCGTTGGCGCCGCAGGAAGCGCATGGACCTTTTTGCCATAGGCACACCGGTCATCGACCTGTTTGCGCGCGTGGGCAGCCGCGAGCTTTCTGCGCTTGGCGTCACAAAGGGGGCGACGAATTTCTTTTCAGCGCAGGAGCTTTCGAAAATCGAGCGCAAGCTCGGCAAGAAAATAGCCTACCGCTACCCTGGCGACAACGCGCGCAATGTCTGCGAGGGGTTTGCAGCGCTTGGCGGTTTCTGCGGCTTTGCAGGCGCAATTGGGGATGACAAGGCTGGCGCAGCGTTTGCCGCGAACCTGCAGGAGTGCGGCATCGGCAATTTCTTACAGGAAAAGCGCGGCGCCACTGGGAAAATTCTCGCGCTTGTGACTCCAGACAAGCAGAGGACTTTCTGCGCAGACCTGGGCGTTTCCACCTCCTACGACGGCTTGGAGGAGGAAGCTGCGAAAAACGCGCGCATGCTCTATGTTTCCTCAATCACGCTCTGCGCAGACCATCCTGCGTCGCATGCCTGCCGCGCATGCATGGAGATGTTCCGGAAGGAGGGCAAGAAAATCGCGCTGGCGCTTGAGAGCCCGCCCATGGTGGAGAAGAACCGCGCGCACCTGCTTTTCCTTGCCAAGCGCTACGCAAGCGCGCTTTTCCTCAATGAAGACGAGGCGGTTGCGCTGCTTGGAGCAGGCAGTGGAGAGGGTGCTGAGAAAAAGCTTGCCGCGCTCATGCCGCATGTGCCGGTTTTCCTCAAGCGCGGAGGCAGCGGCTCCACGCTTTTCCTGCAAGGCCGCGCGCACAGGCTGCCTGCCATGAAGGCGAAAGTGCTTGACACCACAGGCGCAGGGGACGCATATTGCGCAGGCACGCTTTACGGAATCGCGCGCGGCTACACTCCGCTTTCGTCCGCGAAAATAGGCTGCTACCTTGCCACCAAAGTCGTCGAAAAGTTCGGCGCGGGCATACCGCTGAAGCATACGCGCGCAAAAATCAGAATTAAGAAGTAAGTTTCTCAGCCTCTTTCTGCGCGCGAGCCGCGCTTCAGGCAGTAAGCTTCTCAGCTTCCTTCTGCGCGCTCTCCACCACTTTTTCCTCATCCAGTGTAAGCAGCTTCCTCTCGCGCATCACCACTTTTCCATTGATGATGCTGTCCGTCACGTTGCCTGCGTGCGCGGAGTAGACGAGGTTGGCAGTGACGTTGTGAAGGGGCGCCATGTTGGGGGCGCGCGCGTCAATGAGTATGATGTCCGCAAGCTTGCCTTCTGCCAGCGCGCCTGCGTTCATGCCAAGTGCGCGCGCTCCGCCCTCCGTTGCAGCTGCGAGGATTTGCGGCGCGGTTGCCGCAGTGGCATCCCAGCGCGCGTTCTTCACAGTGAGGGCAAGGAACTTCATTGTCTCGAACATGGAAAGCGAGTCGTTGCTTGCGCTCCCGTCCGTGCCAAGAGATACGTTCATCTTTGCTTCCTGCATTTCAGGCAAAGGCGCGATTGCGCCGCCTGCAAGCTTCATGTTGGAAACTGGGTTCAGCGAGGCGGATACGCCGCGGCTGGCAAGCATCTTCACTTCCTCCTTTGTGAGCCAGACGCAGTGCGCGGCTACGGTGCGATGCGTTAGAAGCCCGAGCGAGTCCAGATAGGGAACCGGGCGCAGCTTGTGAGATGAGAGGCAGTCAAATACCTCTTTGCGAGTCTCGGAGAGGTGGATGTGGAGGGGCACTTTGTATTTTTTGCTCATTGCCTCGCTTGCCACTAAAAGCTCGCGCGAGCACAGGTAAAGCGAATGCGGAGGCACGGACGTTGTGATGCGCCCGTCAGCTTTCCCTTGCCAGTCTTTTATGAATTGCTCGGCAATTTTGAGCTCACTCTTTCTCTTGCCCGCATCGCCCATGTCCACCATGGAATAGCCAAGCACTGCGCGCATGCCGCTTTCCTGCACGGCAGCGGCAACCTCGTCCATGTGGAAGTACATGTCATTGAAGCAAGTGGTGCCGCCCTTTATCATTTCAGCAACTGCAAGAGAGGTGCCTGCGTGTATCTGTGCAGGCGTCACCTTTACCTCGACTGCGCGCACTGCTGCGAGCCAGTCATGGAGGGTTGCGTCCTCGCCAATGCCGCGGAAAAGGGTCATTGCGGCGTGCGTGTGCGTGTTTACCATGCCTGGAAGCGCGATCTTGCCATTTGCGTCTATTTTTTCGTCTGCGCGCGCTGTGATGGAGGGCGAAATTTCAGAGATAAGGCTGCCCTCGATTAGAATGTCGGCTTTCTTGCCGGAAAGGAGTGTTGCGTTCTTTATCAGGAGAGACATGCAAGGATTATATTCTCTTGATTTTAAAGTGTTTGCACTATGGAGATGGATGAGAAGAAAATTGCGCTTGCCGCTGCTGTTTTCGCAGTGGCAGGCATAGCTCTCCTTTTTTTCCTGTCAGAAACGCCCCGCGAGGCAACAGTGGCAGAGGCGCTTGTCGCCCAGGCAAATTCCTACCTTAGCATATCAGGCACTGCACAGAATGTAACGGCGGACAAGTTTTACCTATGCCAGCGCCAGCTTTGCATAAGCATGAAGAAAGGAGAGCTTGTTTCCGCGCAGCTGGTGGAGAATGGGGATGCGCTGCGCGTGCTTGGCAGGGTGAAGGAGTACCAGGGAAGCAAGTATTTCGAGGCTGAGAGAATCGAGGTGAAGTGAACTGGGATGCGCAATTTTGAGGTGAAATGAGGAGGAGCAAGCAATTGGCTTGCTGCCAGTGAAGATGATAGTGTGTTTGATGTAATTGCGATTGCTGGAGGGCTTCTTCTAGGCATTTTCTCAGGCCTGCTGCCAGGCATCCATTCAAACACCGTGGCGTCCGTGCTTGCCACGCTGCCCATTTCGCCAGACGCGCTCTCGCTTGCCATTGTTGCTGTACTGGGCGCGCACCTTCTTTTCCAGTTCCTGCCGTCCATTTTTCTGTCCATTCCAGATGACACCGTTGTCGCGTCCGTGCTTCCTGGCCACCGCCTTGCACTTTCAGGGAGAGGGCGCGAGGCAGTGACAGTGTGCGCATTTTCCACCCTTGCCGCCGCTGGCGCGTCCGTGCTTCTTATCCCTGTTTCGCTGTTGGTGCTGCCGGCTGCCTATGCAATAATAGAGCCCCAGATGGCACTTGTGCTGGTTGCTGCCTCGATATTTTTGCTTTCGTCCGAGCGCGAGTGGAACAGGATTGCAATTGCCGCTTTTGTTTTTCTTTTGTCAGGCGCGCTTGGCATTGCCACTCTTCGCGGCGCCATAAACGACCCGCTTTTCCCGGCGTTCTCAGGGCTGTTTGCAGGAAGCGGCATCCTTCTTTCTTTCACATCGCGCACGAGATTGCCTGCTCAGAAATCTGAAAGGACTGAACTAGATTTTCTGCCCTATGTCGGCGCCGGCGTGCTTTTCGGAATGCTTTCTGATTTGCTTCCGGGCCTTGCGGCGCCTGCGCAGATTGCGGTGTTTGCCTCGGCGGCATTCGCAACGGACGATGCAAGGAAGTTCCTTGCGCTTGTCTCCTCCATTGCGGCATCGCATGCAGTATTCGCATTTTCCTCCCTTCTCTCCATTGGCAAGGCGCGCGAGGGCGCGCTTGCGATAATAAATGGAATGAAACCGGTAAGCGCAGCAGACCTGCCTGCTTTGCTCGGCGTGCTCCTCCTTTCAGCTGGCATAAGCGCCTTCCTTCTCATGAGGCTCGCGCGCCATGCCTCCGCGCTTTCGGCATTTGACACGCGCAAGCTGAACATGGGTGTGCTTGCTTACCTTGTGTGCGCAGTTGCGATAATCTCGGGAGGCGTTGGGCTGCTCCTGTTTGCCACTGCCACTGCTGTTGGCTTGCTTCCGCCGCTTCTGGGCGTGAGAAGGACGCACGTGATGGGGCTCATCATTGTGCCTTCAATATTGCTTTCGCTGTAGGAGAAAAAAATAACAGAATGAAAAATTTCAACAGAAATTTTTCAGCATTGGAATAGAAATTCCAATACAAAGAAAAACAGAAGAAGAAACTTACAGGAGCTTCCCATTAACTACTCCGTCCTGCCCGACGCGGTTGGTGATTTTCACCTTGCCGATTTCGGTGTCCACGACCGCGCCGCGCGTGAGGATGTTCTGGCGCGCGTAGTGGCGGTTGTCAGGCGTCTCGAGCACGGTGCGCAGCGTCACTTTCTTCATGCCTTCCTTTGTGAGCACGTTGACGAACTTTGCAGTGCGCAGCTTCACCTTCGCAGTGTTGCCGCGGCCGCGCTTGACCATGCGCTGCTCCTTGGTGCTCACCTTGGTGGCTGTGAATGTGCCTCCGACAAAGCGGAGTTTCTTGTCCGCTGCTTTCCCGCGCTTGCCGCCCGTTCCTTTCGTAGTCGAGCCGCGTGCGCCGTGATAGTTCTCCATTATATGACCTCCGTAAATGCAAAATCCCTAAAACACGAATTTGCAGGCACTATATTCGGTAATTGTTTTTTAAATGTTCGGTCAGGGAAGCTCTCATGAAGGTTCTTTTGTGCTCGTCTGAAAAGCCGCTCCATGCAATTGTTGAGGCAGCTGAGAGGCTGGGCGCGCCCTGTTTGCTGCTTTCCCCAGAGGCAATGAGGGGGAAAACCGGCCTGGAGCTTGAGGCTGCTTTTCACCTTGCTGCGCGCGCGTTTGAGGAAAAAAGCAACATTTCTGGCAAAATGTCCAATGAAGCATTGCTTTTCCTTGCGCGCGAGATGAACTTTGCCTCTGCTCTGCGCAGGGTTGGGGCGAAGGATGCGCGCGCGTTTGTGCTGGTGTGCGAAAAAAACGTGCCGCTTGCGCGCGTGAAGAAGGAACTGGGGCTGACGACTGCGAAGAGAATCGCGCTTTCAAGAATGGGAAAGAAGAAGGGCGTTTATTTTGAAGGCGAGCTTGCTGTTGAGCAACTCGCGCTTGCAAGAGTGAGAAACTAGTTTTACTTCTTCAGGCCTATCTGCCGGTAGATGAGGTCGCGGTCAAGCGGGATGTCGAGGCCCAGCACCTTGTGGATGAATGAGAATATCTCTATCGCGCGGTCAGGGTCCACCTTGCTCTTGAGTATGATGTCGCGCAATGAAGCTTCCTTGCCAATCATTTCATAGATGAGGAGCCCTTCCCTGCCGAAGCGCTTGTAGATGGAGAAGCCGTCCTCGCCGAACCTGTCGCGTATCTCGTTCCTGTCAAGCTGCCTAAATGAGATGAATCCTTTCTTGCCAAAGTAAGCCATTGCGGAGTCGACGTCAAACAACGGCATCCCGGTCGCAAGCGAGAGGCCCACGAAATCGCGCTTGCCGTCAGTCAGGTCGAAAAGCTGGCGCGCGGCAGGGGGGAATTTGGTGGAAAGCTCGGTGAACATCATTGCCTTTTGGATGACTGAAAGCCGCGCCATGGAGGGCACGTCCACCATCACGATGTCCTCGCCGGGCTCATCCACTTCCTCTTTTGCGGGCTTTTCCTCTTTCTTCGGGGCAGCTGGCGCCTGGAAAGGCTTGCCCTCGGGCACGTCCTCCACAATGGGCTTGAAGCGCGGCTCGCGCGCAGGCTTGTCCTCGCCTTCTTCGCCGCCGTCTCCCTTGTCCTCCCCGCTGCCATCGCCGTCGCCTTTGCCGCCCTCGTCTCCGCCTCCGCTGCCCGGAGGCGAAGATGCCTTTTCCTCCGGCTTTTCAAGCTTGATGATGCCCTGCTCGTCCATGAACTCCAGTATCTCGACAAGCTTTGCCTCGGACACGCCGGTCTCGCGCAGGATTTCCTCGGCCGTCTTCTCCCCGTCAATCAGGTTGTAGATGCGGACGCCAATGGAGCCATGCTTCCTGTAAAGCACTTTTTCAAGCGGGGAAAGCGATTCCTCGTCGATTTCCTTTTCCCCAGGTGCATCCGGGGCGGAAGAGAACGAGGCGGAGATGGGCGGTTTCCCACGATGAGCAGGCTGCTCTTCAGGCTCGCTTGCTTCGCCTTCAGCTTCTTCGGCACCAGCTGCCGCGTCCTCGGCACCGGACGTGGCTTCCTCGCCGCTTGCCGCAGCAAGGGGCGATTTGCGCCCGAGCGCATGTTCGCCCTCCGCGGCCCCATGCCAGCCCTGCTGCTCGGCAGAGGGCTCTGCCGGCACAATGCTCACCATGGCATTGTTGTTCATGAATTCCAGTATCTCGACGAATGTTTCCTCCTTCATGCCAAGGGAGGACATGAGCTCAGATGCAGTCTTTGCGCTGTCTATGAGATTGTAAAGCTTCACCGCCTCGTCGCCGAATTTCCGGCGCAGCAGCGACTGGTCGCGGAATGACTGGAGGGATGACTTTGCCTCTTTTTTCAGCCGCATGTCAAAATCCATGTCTGCCATCAATATCCCCACTGAACAATGCTCGCGCGCGAAGTGTTCAACTGACGATAGCCTTCAGCACAAATCTTTATAAGGATTGGATTTGCAGGGAACATCCATGGCGCTTGACGACTTGTTAATCTCAACCGGCGTAGACAACCTGATACGCCTTGTCAAGGAACGCGGCAGGGTGGAGATAGGCACTGCCGCAAAGGAGCTCAAGCTACCTGCAAGGACGGCCGAGGACTGGGCGCACGTGCTTGAGGAAGAGGGCATAATCACCATTGAATACAAGCTCACAAAAGTATACCTTGTGTGGCGCACGCCCGCCGTGAAGGAAGTCGAGCAGAAGCGCGAAAAGCTGGAGGAGAGGACGGTTGGCACCCGAGAGGAAATCGAGCAGCTTTTATCGCGCGTGGAGGAAGGCGGGAAGAGCCTGTCGGCCATGCAGGAGGACATTGCCAACCTTACTACAAGGCCAATGTCCGCCTCCGAGGTCGAATCGCTCAAGCGCGAGCTTGCAGCCCTCCAGGAGACATATGCCGACAAGATAAGGGCAACGTCGGGCAAGCTTGACGCACTTAGGAAAAAGGCGGTTGCAGCTGGGCAGAAAGTGGAGGAGAAGAGCGGGATTGGCGAGGCTGAACGCTCCGCGGCTTCCGACCTGAAAAACGAGCTGGACGTCCTGAAAAAATTCGAGGAGACGCTCGAGTCCCAGAAGTCCGACACCGAAATGTTCTTCGAGGCATTCGAGACCCGAGTGGATGACCTGCAAAAGCAGATAGAGGAGGGCAGGAACTCGAATGCAATGGAGGAACTCAAGGCGGAAATCGCGGATGCAAAGGCGCAGAAAAAGGAGCTTGCCGAGGCGGTCGAGGCGGTGCTTGAGGAGCAGCAGTCGCTGGAAGGGAAGATAGCGGGCATGGAAAAGAAACTGTCTGACCTCTCCGATGGGGAGAATTCGGTTGCAGCCTCCAGGAAAAAAATCGCTGAGATCCGCAGGATGGCAGAGGAGGCGAAGAAGCAGAAGAAGGCGGTGCAGAACCACCTGTCGGATTCGATAACGCTCATAAAGAAGCAATCTTCGAAGATAGAGGGCACGCTCAAGAAATACACCGATGCCGGCGGAAGCTCGCAGTCGCTTGTCGAGGAGTATGTCGAGATATCAGAGGAGATGAGCCGCGCGAACGAGGAGCTTGCTGCGCGCCAGAAGGACATCGGCAGGAAGATTGCAGAGCAGGTGAGCGCGCTTGAGGCTGCGAAGTCCGCGCAGGCCGGCGGCAGCTTTTCCAAGGAGGAGATACAGAAAGTGTCTTTCCTGCTTCGCGAACTTTCCCATGAGCAGGAGCTTCTGGAGGACAAGGTGAAGGTGCTTGTGAAGGAGTCTGAAATACTCAAGATGGAGTCGCAGCCAGGCGCAGGGGAGCCAAGGAGCATTGCCGCGCCAGACATAGGGGAGGCTGCTGGCGCGGAAGAAACCGCGGCGCCTGCGCTTGTGGAGCGGGTGAAGCTGTCGCAGAAGGACGAGGCGGAGTTTGAACGGAAGCGCGACGAGCTGCGCTCGCTTATAAGGAAGATGTGGGAAGAGGGGAAGGGCGGCAGGGGAAGCTAAGCGCCTTAGGCAGGACGTGCTTTTATGCGTGAGATGCTAGGGTTCACTTCAATTCTCGGCTTCATTGTGGCGTTTTTGGTGTTCATGGTAATGGACCCCTCCTTCCAGCTTGTCTACATCTGCATAATTTTCCTGGTCAACCTTTTCATTGTCTCGTTCTACGGGCTCACTCTTTTTGACGAGAAGAAGATGGAGAAGAGCGGCAAGTACCCGGGCCTTACCATCATTGTGCCGTCCTACAACAGCGAAAAAACGATAGAGAAGTGCCTGAGGCACGTGCTTGCCATGAAATATCCGCATGTGCAGGAAGTGGTGCTGGTGGATGACGGTAGCACAGACAGGACGAGGGAGATTGCCTCGCAGTTCCCAGTCAGGATAATGCACAGGAAACAGAACAAGGGAAAGGCGGCATCGCTCAATGAGGCTATAAGGCAGGCAAAAGGCGAGCTGGTCGCGTGCGTGGACTCGGACACCTACCCGCCAGAGAACCTCCTCATGGACAGCGTGCCATACATCACGCCCGAAATGGGCGCCATGACGTTTTACATAACCGTGGAAAAGCCGCGCACCATCTGGCAGAGGATGCAGCAGATGGAGTACTTCTTCTCCTTCGGCGCATTCCCCTACCTTGGCGCGAAATTCAACGCGGTGCTGGTGACCCCTGGCCCGCTCACCATTTTCAAGCGGAGCGCGCTTGAAAAGATTGGCGGCTTTGACGAGCACAACATCACCGAGGACTTCGAGATGGGCCTGAAGCTCCACAAGTCGCACTACCAAATAGGCTACCTGCCAATCAGCGTGCCCACCGAGGTGCCGCTGCACTTTTCAGGCCTGATGAGGCAGAGAATCAGGTGGTACCGGGGCACCATGTTCAACCTCGCGCTTTACAAGGACCTTATGTTCAACGACAAGTACGCGGACGTGGGCACCTTTTCCTTCCCAGTAACAGCTGCATATGTCCCGATAACCATTGTGTCGTTCTTTTTCGTGCTGGCCCGCGGCGCGCGCTTCATCTATGAAAGCGGGCTGCAGGCTGCGCAGTTTGCCACATATGGGCAGATGCCCTCGCTCGCATTCGACCCGCTTTACATAAGGGCGGACATGCTGATGTTCCTTTCCTTCCTGCTCACTTACGTGTTTTTCCTGTGGATCAGCCTGTCGCTCATCAAGGAGAAGCTCGGCCCCGACAAGCTGCCGGGCCTGCTGATGGTGATATTCGTCTACCCGTTCGTGAACGCTGGTTTTTATGTTTATAGCCTGTACAAGGAAATGCGGGGCAGTGATTTGCAATGGTGAACCTCAAGTACGCAATGGCAGCCATACTCATGGTCAACCTGTTCTTCATCACACTTTCGGTGATTGACTACATGGACATGCAGCGGCTGCTGCGCTTCTCCAATGACCTCGCCTCGTTCTCATCCGAGACGGCGGACCTTGAAAGCGCGGTGGCGCTTTTGCGAGTGGAACAGCCAAGCGCAGAATACTGCAAGATAATAGACACGGCTTACCAGCAGAAGATCACCACGACAAACGACCTGATGGAGCGCATGCTTGCCTATGAGAGGGCGAACATGTTCGCGGAGTTCTTCGCGCTCAAGCGCCAGTTCCTGCTCTCCAACATCCAGCTATGGCAGGTGTCGCAGCTGGAAAAACAATACTGCAATGCCACGCACACAGACGTGCTCTACATCTATTCGTCCGACCCGTCCTGCAGCGAGTGCCAGGTGCAGGGAAAGATACTGGACAGCGTCCGCGCTTCATGCCCCAATGTGAGGACGTTTGTGATGGACATCAAGGAGAGCATGGCAACGCTG
Organism: uncultured Microcaldota archaeon; assembly: GCA_903892905.1. GTDB lineage: Archaea > Micrarchaeota > Micrarchaeia > Anstonellales > Anstonellaceae > UBA10161. The sequence goes on from CAITKI010000050.1 coordinate 11,325, forward strand.
GACATGATTAAGATGAAGTACAACGTCACGTCCGCGCCCTCAGTAGTGGTGAACGGGCAGACATACGCGAAGGTGCTGTCTGCGGACGAGATAAAGCAGCTTGTTTCGTGCCAGTAAGCCCGAGTTGGTATCCCATGACGCATTGCATAATAGGCGGGACTTTCACCTACGTCCATGCAGGCCACGTCAAGCTCTTGGTTGAGTGCAACAATTTCTCGCGCATTACCATTGGCCTCACATCGGATAAGTACGTGCGCGAGCACAAGATATACCCTTCCTTTTCATATGAAAAACGCTTGGCCAACCTCAAGAGGAACCTGGCGCACAACTCGCTGCTTGCGCGCGCCACCATCGTTAAAATCGAGAGCGAGAGCGACGTGGCAGACCGCTTGAAAGCGGATGCCATTGTGGTGAGCGAGGAAACGGAGTCTGCCGCAAAGAAAATCAACGCGGCGCGCAGGAAGCGCGGCCTGCTTGCCCTTAAAATAATAGCCGTCCCGCTCGCATATGCGGACAACTTGCAGAAAATCTCGTGTGTGGACATTTTCCGCGGGAAATATGACGTAAGAGGCGCGCTTCGCGCGCCGGTTCGCGTGCAGGCAGGCACAGACAACCCCACAAAACTGTCAGGCGCGAGAAGCGCGCTTGCGCGCGTGTTTGGCAGGAAGTTTTCGCTGGCAGGGCACAAGGAAAAATCGCTTGTGAGCCACCATCCGTTTGACGCTGAAACTTTCAGGGGCGCACAGAACAGGGCCCGCGCCGCATGGAAGAGAGCGTGGAAAGGAAAAAGCGGCAAAATGGAAAAGCGCGGCTGCGACTACTCTCTTGGCATCGAGTCCGGCTTATTTGAGATACGAAAAGGTGAGTTCTTCGACATCACCATCTGCTGCATATTTGACGGGAGGAGCGCGACATTCGGCACGGGCGCGGGCTTTTGCGTGCCTTCCTGGATGGCGAAGAAGATACGCGGCAAAAGCGACCTGTCGCGCGTGATGGCTGAACTTGCAGGAGTGGAAGGCATTGGCAGGAAACAGGGCGCGCTGGGCTGGTTTTCAAATGGCGTGATGCACCGCGCAGACCAGATTGAGCAAGCAGTGGCAAACGCGCTGGTGCCAAGGATCGCGCAGGCGAAAAAAGGAATAAAATACTGATTAGCCTTCTTCGTGCGCCTTTTCCAGTATTTTCTTCGCGCGGCTCAGCATTTCCTTTTTCTTTTTCTGGTGCGCGACTAGCCATTCCAGCATGTAAGGGATGTACTTCTGCTTGTACTCGCCCGTTAGCAGGCGCCCAGTCACCATGTCCTGCTTCATCTCTTCAAGAAGCGCATCATCATCAATGAAGTGGAAGCGCGCAAGCTCGTACAAGACGTCTTTTTCTATCTCGCCGCCAAGCCGCTTTTGCTCCTCTGCCGTTGCGCGCCCGCCAGTGAATGCGCTCATGAGCTTCTTCTTTGCAACCTCAGGTGAATCTGAAAGAGACAGCGTGGAGGATGGGTCGCGCTTGCTCATCTTCGTTTCCCCGCGCAAGCCCCGCATGGTGACATGATAAGTGGAGCAGGGAAGCGCGAGCTTTTCCTTGAAGGCAATGTCGCGGCTGAAGCGGATGTGAGGGTCTTGGTCAATGCCCACAGGCACCAGCACGCGCTTTGCGCCGCCAAAGTCCTTGTGCTGCGGGAGAAGGATGTCCGCCACCTGAACGAGCGCAGAAAAGTAAAGGGCATAATCTCTTTCGCCATAAATCGCGCGCATCATGGCAGGCGTGGCGCGCTTGCTGTAGATGAAAGCCGCATTCATCACGCGCCTTTCTTCCGACTGCTTGTAGATGTGCGCATTTTTCTCGTCAAGCCCCAGCGCAAGCAAGTCCGCTACGTTTGACACCGCGGTTCCATGCGATTGCTCAAGCGTGAGGCCGTTGTCCGCAAATGCTTCCAGGTCCGCAATTGCGTAGAAGACTTTGGCGCCGAACTGCTTTTGGTAGTAGATGAGCTCCTGCGCAGTGAGCTTGCTGCCAAGGTGGAACTCGGATGAGGGCTTGATGCCTGACATTACAGCCACTGGTTTTCCCTTCTCGGCATCAGAAAGCCAGTGGTCAAGCTCGCGGTGCGCAAGTATTCCGCCACGCTTTGCAAGAAGGAATCCTGGAAGCCGCGCAGAAAGCGCAGACGTGAATGGCGACATGCCGAAGTCCTCGATTAGCTTTGCCATGTCGAACTGCTGCTCGGACGCCCAGGGGTCGATGGATGGCTTATTCATCTGAAGGCCTCTCGTTTTTCGCTTTTTTGGGGAGCGCGCCCACCACGAACCCGTGAGGGGTTATCTGCGCAGGCACTATGTCGTGCAGGTGGCTTGCGCCGCGCATCTTCACAATCTCCACCGCGCGCTCGCGCTTCCCTGCCCTGCGAAGGTAGGAGAGGTGGATGAAGCCGTCGGCAAATGATTCCACGCCGGAAATGGTGTGCGGTATTTCCTGCTCAGGGGAGGGGACTGTCTCCGCTGAAATGAGCGCAGTCACTTTCCAGCCGCGCACCGCGTTCACGAAGCGCAAGGTGTTCATCCTGCGCTCCTCAAGCGTGGAGAAGAGAAGCGCGTATGGGGAAATGGAGTCTATCACCACGCGCTTGATGCCAAGCGTGCCTATGAGGTCGCGAAGCGCGCCTTCCTGCTCCGCGATTGCCGAAAGCTCGTTCTGCGGGTAATCTATGAATACTATTTTCTGCTCGCGCTCAAGCTCCATCATGTCCCAGCCGAACGATGCGACGCTTGAGTAGACCGACTCCTTTTGCGCGTCAAGCGAGAGGAAAAGCCCTGGCTCGTCAAAATCCACCGCGCCTGCTGCAAGGAACTGCGAAAGGAATATCGTCCTGCCGCTTCCCGTGCCGCCTGCCACTGCCACCACGCTGTTCCTCGAAAAGCCGCCGCCAAGCAAAGTGTCAAGCCCTGGAATCCCGGACTTTGCCTTGTGAGCATCCATTTTCACGCCTCTATCTTTTTTTCTCGAACAGCTTTTTCCCAAGCTCCATGCGCTGGGACATCTTGGTGGCATAATCCTTCCTCTCGTCCTCCGAGAGCATCTTCTCCATTATGAGCCTGGTGAAGTTCTGGCTGGTCTGCGAAATGTCAAGCAAGGAGCCCTGCGCCTCGCCCAAGGTCATCTTCACCTCGTCGGGGCGGAGGATTTCGATGCCGATTGGAGAGTATTGGGAGGCTATGCGAACGAGCGTGGGGAAGTCTTCCGCCAAAAGCTTCACTTCCGCCCAGGTGGAGAAAATTCCTTCCTTTTCCGCGGGCTGGTCTATCTCGCCGACCGCGTAGATGACGCCGGGCTCGCGCGTGAGTTTGGCGATGAAGCCCACCATGATGTTCTTCACGGCATCGGCCTGGGTGGCATGGAGGTCGAAGTACACCATGGCAAGGTAGCCGCCCTCGCGCACTGCATCGTCTGTCATTTCTTCCACTGATTTTTCCTTAGGCATGTGAATTACCAAGGCGATATAAAGGAGAATAGCTTTTTAACCTCACTATTCGCCGCCCGAGCAACACTAATAAAAGATGTGCTTCCGTATTTTGCGCATGGGCGGCAGCAAGGAAGAACCAGAGCTTGAGGCAGGGGAAGAATTCGGCGATGGCGAGCCGGAGGAAGAGAAAAAGCAAGCCCCGGTTGCAAGAAGGAAAGAGATGCCGCAAAAAGAAGGCAGGCATCACCGGAAGCATGCAACTGATGAAGAGGATGCCGAGATTGATGATTCGGAGGAGCGGCGCGCTGCGACCGCAGAGCTTCCAGAGGACATGAAGCTTGAGAAAATAGTTGCGCTTCCCACCTGGCGCGAGATGCTCTTAGACTTGGTGGCGACAAAAAAGCTCGACCCTTGGAACATTGACATTGTGGAGATTGCCACAGGCTACCTTGACAAGATAAAGAAGATGGAGATGCTGGACCTGCGCGTGCCTGCGAACCTCATACTTGCGGCGGCCATACTGCTTCGCTTCAAGTCCCAGGCTCTCCGCTTCGAGGAAGAGGTGCAGGTGGTGGAGGAGCAGACCTATGTGGAGGAGGATGCCGAAGCCTCGGTGATACCGGTGCTGGAGCTGCAGGCAAGGATACCTCCCACGAGAATGG
>CAITKI010000051.1 GCA_903892905.1 uncultured Microcaldota archaeon
GGCTTTTGGCGCGAGAAAATCACTGCGACAAGGCCCCACGAAAGCGCACCCGTGAGCGTCCACAAGCCAATTGATTGCGCGCCGAAAAGCACGGCGGGCGCAATGTCCGCTAGCGAATAGCCAAGCGCGCCAGCAAGGAACGCATATCTCCCCCTAAAAAACGGGAAAAGCAGCATGGAAAGCACTGCAAGCGCGCCGAATTGCCATGATATGCCCAGTGAAAAGTCAAGTGCCATGCCAATGCCTCAGTTCTCATCTGGCTTGCTTGGCAGCAGCCCCAGCTTCTTTACAGCCCACCACGAGAAAAGGGTTGCCACGACGGTGGATGCCGCGATGAGCCCGAGGTACCAGGCAATGTCCTTGCCTGTGAAGTTGAACATCGCATTCCCTGCCACAGTGGCAATCGTGTTGGGCACCAAAAGCGCGGTGCCGATTATCGTGAGGTATGCCACAAGGAGCGCAAGCCTGTTGTTCAGTATCTGCAGCTGGTTGTTGTAAATCGACTGCAGCACCTCGAGGCCAGATGCCAGCACTTCGGACAGGTGCTCCGCAAGGCCGATCTGCGCGTGCACCTCTCCCACGAGCCCCGATATTCTGTCGATGATTTTCGCGTCGTCCGTGATGAGGTCGGCATCGCCATAGCGCAGCGAGGAAAGCGCGTCCACCGTGGCCCACAGGCCGGAAAGGTAGACAATGAGCGCGTGCTTCATGAGGTATATCTTGTTCCCTATCACATCGCGCGACGTCTTGACGTCCGACAGCTCCTTGGAGAGCTGGTCGCCCTGCTCCTCGATGACTTGCAGGTACTCGAAGTTCTTCGCATTGCTCTCGTCGATTATCCTGATGAGCAGCATGGTCATCTTGTCGTTCTGCGGCATGCCCAGCGGGAGCTTCTTCAGAAGCGTCGCGGCATAGCGGCGCACGCGGAAGAAGCGCGTGGTTTCGGACGTGTGCAGCGTGAGTATCATGTTTTTTCTCAGGAGGATGAGCATGGGGCGCAGCGTCACCTCGAAACCTTCCACGTGTATTGCCGGGAGGAAAAGCCCCATCTCGTTGTTGAGGTCCTCATAGCCGCTGCGCGAATTCTTCAGAAGGTTCTTGACAAGGAACTCCGAAAAGCCGAACTTTATCGCCACGCGCAGGGATTCCTTGCGGAAGTCGTCCACAATGAAATCCACCCACGCGACGTTCGCCTTGCTCACGAAATGCCCGAGGTCCTCGACGTATTCCGAGCGCACGCACTGGGTCTTGTCCCCTGCCAGCGTTGCGCAAAAGCCGCGCGCCTTGTACATTTCCGAGTCGGAGTCTGCGGAAATGTTCCCGTTGTCGGCGGTTATCCCGTTAAGGGGGTGTTTCTTTTTTGCCACGCCGCCTTTTCCCGCGCAGGCATTAAATAGCTTTTGCTGCGCCTAACGGTAATTGCAAATGATGACGAAGGTGATCTCTGAACCCTGCTTCCCGCGGCAACGCGCGAACCAGGAAGATGTTGAGAGACAGGCGGTCTGATGCATATTACTGTGCCTGAGCGACACGACCATCTTTGGTAATTGCCTAACTTGACGAAAAAGAGTTAGGTGATTGCCTAACTGCTGTTTTCCGACGTTTTTTCACACCTCATTTCCGCGAAAGGTTGCCGCGGAAACCTAAGGAGATAAATTAGTCCGGCGTGGAATGATGACAGAGCGCCCATCTAATGCGAATTCGTCAATCAGCTCGGCAAGCTATATATAGGTCAGTACTCAGGACAGGCAGCCGAGGTGAGAATGATGAAAATATTGGATGGTCGGACGCCAAAAAGGTTCCTTGATAACGCGAAAAACTGGGTGGACGTAGGGCCTGAAAACCGGAAGCTGCTGGAAGAATTCGACAATGAGAAATCCGCGCAGGGCGCTTCCGAAGGCACCCGCTATATGTACCTTTTTTGCCTGGTGAAGCTCGCCAAGCACTTCAAGGGCAAGCCGTTCAAGAAGCTTACCAAACGCGACATAATCGACTTTTTCGGGCGCTGGAAGGACTACAAGAGCCCTAGCCTGAAGATCTCCGTAAAGGCGTTTTACAAATGGACAAACAACGGATTGTACCCGGAAACGGTTTCCTGGATAAAAACGCACGGATTCGAGAGAAGGAAATTGCCTGAGGACATATTGACGCAAGACGAAGTCAAGAAGCTGGCAGATTCCTGCCTAAACCCGCGCGACAGGGCGCTTATACTATTATTATATGAAAGCGGGGCCAGGGCTGGCGAGCTGATAGGCATAAACCTCAAAGACATAACCTTTGACGAGTACGGCGCGGTAATAATGCTGAACGGCAAGACCGGAATGAGGCGCGTTCGCGTCATAGACTGCGTTCCGGACATCAAGGTTTGGCTCAACAACCATCCGCGTGCAAATGACCCAAGCGCGCCACTGTTCATCGAATTGCGCGGGAAATACAACAATTTGGGCAATCATGCGACTTTGGCGAACATCATCAAGGCCGCCAAAAGGCGGGCGGGGCTCACGAAACGGATCCATCCGCACCTTTTCAGGCACTCCCGCGCCACGCACCTGGCGCAGGATTTCACCGAGCAGGAGCTGAAAATCATATTCGGCTGGAGCGGCGGCTCGCGCATGCCTTCGACTTATGTTCATCTGTCTGGGGCTGATTTGGACAGGAAAATGCTCCAAAAACGAGGATTGACGCTGGACAACAGCCCACAAAAAGCCGAAGAGTTGAAGCCGATAACCTGCAAAAACTGCCAATGCGAGAATTCGAGCACTGCTAGGTTCTGTACTCAGTGCGGAATAGCGTTTTTCATCAAGGATGCCGTGAGCGCAGACCAAAAGAAGACAAACGCGGCAAAGATGTTCGACCTTGTTATGAAAGACGAAGACCTCAAAAACCTGTTCGCAAAGAAGTGGATGGAAAGCGCATAATTTCCGCAGGCTTACGAGATAGAACTGCCCCCTCGCCGCGGAAATGAGGGGGGTCTGCTTCGGTTTATATAGCCGCCAAAACACCTAAAATGCGAGGTGGGAAAATGGCGTCTATTGAAAGGCTGGAACGACTGTTTTTTGCGATTTCAAAAGGGCCTGTGACGTTCAATAAGTTATGTAGAGCGTCAAAACTACATCCAAAAACCGTGAGAACATA
>CAITKI010000052.1 GCA_903892905.1 uncultured Microcaldota archaeon
GAACATACACAACCAAATAATCAAGCAGACATCCGACCTGTACTCAAGCAACGCGGAGAACACGCCCAACCCGTCCCTGGAGATAAAGAGGAAGGACACGATGAAAGTATACGGCCTGCTCTACAAGGGCAAGGAGAAGATGTTCAACGTCTCGCTCTACGTGGACAGCCAGGCGGATAACAAGGACGAGCTTGAGCTGATGGCGAAAAGGTGCAGGGCGAACATGAACGCGCTCCTGATAGTCCCGAAGGATACTGATTACCGCATGGCAGATGGCATAAAATCCATGCTTCCCATAGGCGTGGACGCATTGGAAGCACACCGGGAATTCCTCACAAGCTCGCTGTGCGCGACCTTCCCGTTCCTCTACCCTGTGGATTCAAGGATGGAAGGCGTGTTCTTCGCGCACGAAAGGAAGACGCTCAACCCGATTTTCATTGACTTTGACTCCATGAGCAACAAGCACTTCTTCGTGCTCGGCATTTCCGGCTCGGGCAAGAGCTATGCTGCGAAATTCCTCCTCATGCAACATGTTCTCGCAAGGGAGGCGAAAATCTACATACTCGACCCGAACGCGGAATACTCCAACCTCGTGCGACAGCTCGGCGGCACGGAAATAATGCTTTCCAAGGACTCGGACAAGATAATCAACCTCTTCGATTTGGCGGGCGAGGATTTCGGGAGCAAGATGCTCACGCTCATTTCGGTATTCGACATAATCACGGGCGGATTGACTGAAAGCCAGAAGGGCGCGCTGAACGAGGCGCTGGTGCGCGTCTACAAGAAGAGGGGAATCATCGCGTCCAATCCCGCAAGCTGGGCAAGGCAGGCGCCGACATTCAGCGACCTGAAGGCAGTGCTTGAGGACATGAGAAGGCTCACAGCGAGGCGCATCCGCTCGCAGGATGAGAAGAGCGTGGAGGTGCTGTTGAACAGGGTGAGGATGTACGCGCGCGGCGGCTTTTTCGGCTTCCTGGACAGGGGGACGCGGGTGGACCTGAAAAACAAGCTGCTGGACTTCAACCTGAGCGGGCTGCCGCCGCAGGTCAGGCAGCTTGTGATGTTCTCGGTGCTGGAACTGATTGCGCGCGAGATGCGGAAGGACAAGAAGCCCAAGGTCGTGCTGATAGATGAGGGCTGGTCGCTCCTTCGCAGCAAGGAGGCTGAGAACTACATATTGGAATTCATCAAGACCTCGCGCAAGTACAACGCTTCAATCGGCTTTATCACGCAGGAAATCGAGGATTTGCTGCGGAGCGAGGGAGGCAGGAGCATACTGAACACCACCTCCACGAAAATACTCCTGCGCCAAAATTCAAGCAATTTGGAGCTTATTTCAAAGACGCTTGCGCTCAATGAAAGGGAGAGGGACTACCTATTGCGCGCGGAAAAGGGCCAGGGATTGATGATGAGCGAGCAGGGGAGATATGAGTTCATGGTGAGGGCGCCGCCTCTCATACACGCGCTCATCACTACAGACCCGAACGACAAAATGGCTGAGAAGATGCCGGCGAAGAAGGAGGAGGCGCAGGAAGAGGGGCCTGAGGAATACGGGGGGCACGGCTACTACCACGAGAAAGAGGTAAACGAGGATGAGCAGAACAGGCTCATTTCCAAGGGCTATGTCCATCACAACAGCCTGCTTCTTGGCGCGTGCGGCAGCCACAAGCTGCTGGTCAGGAGGCAGCCGCAGGAATCGCCCGAGCATTCGCTCCTTGTCTGGGCGATTGCGGACGAAATACTCAAGCACGGCGGCAAGCCGAAGATGCAGGCTACCGTGGGCGCGGACGTTACTGTGAAGATTGGAAAGAAGACAGTCTGCTTTGAAGTGGAAACTGGCGAGAACCTTGAGTGCCACGGCAAGGAGCACGTGAGGGAAAAGATGGAGGAAAGGAAGAAGGAGTGCGACACCCTCATAGTGGTGGTCACGGACAGGCGGCTGAAGGACACTTACGCGGGGATTGCGCGCGCGAAGGCGATAACAAGGACGGAGGTTGAGAAGACGGTAGAGGGGCTGTTCAAATAGAGCTTTGCTAACAACGCAAGGGATTGCGCGCGCGGACTTGCAACGCTTGCGTTGTGAGGTTGTAAAAAACGCCAGCGTTTTTCGTTTATCCCAGCATCTTTTTTTGTTGCCCTTGGCAGTCATTAATTTGTAGGAGATTTTAGGGGGTTAGCCTTCTCCATTTTAACCTCGGAGAACGCGGAAAAAAGTCGCGCGGAAGTCGCGTCATTTTGCTTATATACCCTGCGCGACTTTGTGCAGAAGGGCAGGTCGCGCCCAATGTCGCGCCAAAAAGCCGCTATGCCTGCAATTTCTCCAAAAACCGGTTGACCTGGTCCGCAACTATATTTCTCGGATACTTGCCTTCAGTGAAAGTCTCGACCTGGAATGGCCCCATCTGGTTTGCGTTCCTGAACTTCTCCTTGACAACTGAAATTGAATGCGCGAGCAGTTTTTCCATTTCTGGCGCAAGCTTCCTGCTGGAAACGGTTTTGTTGAAATATTCCGCAGCCTTCTCAGGGCTTCCGTTGTAGTGCGTGAGCGCAAAAATATCGTAGGAGTCCTTTGGCTTTGCCCTTCCGCCCAAAGCCTGCCCCTTGAGCGCGAGCGAGCCTACAAGGTCAATCACTTTCACGCTGGTTTTTGCCTCTCCATTTCCAGGAAGGACGGTTTCCACCTTCTGCTCGAAGTTGAACTCAAAGGCAAGGTTCAGGCCCTCAAACGTGAAAGCCTGCAAGTCAGCCTGCACATTCTTCAGGTCAACGTACTTCGCGCCTTCCTTGTCGCAGAGAAAGTCAAGGTGGATGCCATAGTCCTTGCCGTCAACCGGCGATTTCACAGTCCTTGAAAACCTGAATTCGTTTTCCTGCGAATAGCCAAGCCCGATGACGCTCTTCTTTATCGTGTCGTATTTCAGCATCACTTCCGTGCGGAGCACCAGGTCGATGTCTATGCTCCCGCAGTGGTCAAAGTAATCCTTGGTGATGAAGTACGGCGCCCAGCCGCCGGTAAGCACCATGTCGTTGTGGTATCTTTTCAGCTCCAGGCCAAGCTCAAGCAGGGCGGAACGTGAAGCCTCGGTCATCTCTTTCGCGTACATGATATCATCCCTTCGATTTCCATCTCGCTTCAATCTTTTTCAGTATCTCTCCCGCTGCCTCCTCCCCCCTTCCCGGGTAATTCAAAAGGTCAACGTAAAGCTGCACGTCCGACACTACCCTCGTGCCGGATATTGGATACGAGCCATAAAAAACATCGCTGTCCCCGGCAATCGCGAACTTGACGTTGCCGTTCTTCTCGACGGGCTGCAAATGGAGCATTTCAGCCCAGTGTTTCGCGCTGTCCTCGTTTCTCACATAGATGTGCGCATTGGCTGGGCGCACAAAAGGCGCTGCAAGCAGGCCGCCGGCCAGGCAGGTGAAAGCGTATTCCGACCCCTGCTTGCCCTTGAAGCGCGAGAACAAGGCGGAAATGTCATCTTCCTCCATGTAATAATCGAGGAACCGCGTGTTTGCGGCAAAGTTGCGGTAATTCGCCCAGCGGCGCAGCAGGTCTTCCGGTGCCATGATCTTAAGCCCGCCCCTGCCCGTGTCGCGCAGCGCTATCCTCTCATTTATGAGCACCTTGCTCACCACGGACGCCCAGCGCAGGGAAACATTGGCTTCCTTGCAAATCTCGCGGAGGGTCCAGGTTTTCGGATACTTCACAAGCAAGACCCGGAGAATGTCTTCCGCCTTGCCCCGGAATATGTTCATCATTCCCTCTACGTAGCCTCCGTACTCTGAGCTTGAGGACGCCTTGGTCGCGGGTGTGCCTGTTATTGCTGCCATGCAAACACTATGTTTACCAGTATTTATATATGTTTACTTTAAGTATACATAAATTGGTACGAGGTTACGTTTACTTGCCTTTATATACGTTTACTAAGAGTAAACATCGGCAGCAAACCCCACAAACCCTGCGCCACCACACCATGTTAAAGTATTAAGCGGAGATGCGTTTAATACAAGTTAATTCAAATTATGAAAGGCAAGATAGATTTTGGCAGGCTTATGGCAGGCAAAAAATGAGAGATTTTCACGTCAATGGAATAGAAACATTCAATTTGATATGTCCAGCCCGTTGGGAGCGTTTTTTTTTATTTTACTTAGAGAAGCGAGATTGAAACGCCGCCCTTCTTGAGAACAACATCCGAGCCTGGCGTGACAACGCCTATCCTTTGCGCGCCAAACCCGTGCTTTTTCGCGATTGCGAGCACTTTGTCGGCTTCGCCGTTCGGGCAGGCCACCACCATGCCCACGCCGCAGTTGAACGTCCTGTACATCTCGTAGTCAGAGCCAAGCTTCTTTGCAAGCTCAGCCATCACGCCAGCCATGGCAGGCATATTGTCAAGCAGGAAGCCCACGTGCCCATAGCTGCCGATGCGCGAGAGTTTTGAGTATGCGCCGCCTGTGATGTGCGCAAGCCCGTGTATGTCGCATGATGCAAGCATTTCCATTATGGGCTTTACGTAGATGCGGGTGGGCACCAGCATCTGCTTGCCCCATTTCTTCGCATCCAGCACTTTTCGCGCAAGCGTGTAGCCGTTTGAGTGTATTCCGCTGCTTTCAAGCCCTATCAATATGTCGCCGGGCTTCATCTTCACGCCGGTAAGGGGCTCGCCCTCCACCACGCCAACGCATGTCGCGGCAAGGTCGAATGGCTTCTTGCCGCCCTTTATCATGTCAGGGAGAATTGCAGTCTCGCCGCCCACTATGGGGCAGCTTGCCTGCTTTGCACCTTCCTGCAAGCCTTTCATTACCTCAGCAACAAGCCCGGCATCCTCTTGCGCAAGCGCAAGGTAATCAACAAGGACAAGCGGGCGCGCGCCCAAGCAAATAATGTCATTTACATTCATGGCTACTGCGTCAATGCCCACGGTGTCGAACTTGCCCACTTCATCGGCAACAAGGAGCTTGCTGCCCACGCCATCGCAGTGTATTGCAAGTATCTGCCCGCCTGACTTGAACAGGCCTGCGTAATGCCCTTTTATTGGAAGCACGTAGTCTGGAAGCGAGGAGAAAATGGCGTCATTTATCGCGCCATGGATGCCTTTGACCTTCTTGATGTCCACGCCTGACGAGGAGTAAGTTGCCATGATGGGATTGGCGCGCCCCAATTATTTAAAACCGCGCGCCTGCGAATTGTTTATAAACTAGTGGGATATAACCATCCTCAGAGGGAGGCATGCTCTACTTGGAGTTTCTGGCTGGAAAGTCTGAAAATCTTTTGAAGAAGCGTGCATATGCCCTATCTAAGCAAAGAAAGGAGTTGAGATGAATGGGATTTGGAAGAGGAGGATTCGGAGGCGGCAACGACATGCCCAAGCCAGTCAAGGTCGGCGACGAGCTTGACGTGACCATCGAAGCGGTGGCGGCAAAGGGAGACGGCATTGCCAAGAAGGAAGGCTTTGTGATATTCGTGCCCGGCACAGCGGTCGGCGAGACGTGCAAGATCCGCATAACAGCGGTGAAGGCATCAAGCGCCGTCGCAGAGAAGGTTGTCTAAACCTTCTTTTTTCTTTTGTTTTTTATTTTCTTTTTTATCCTACACCCTTTAGCGCGCGCATTTCCAGCCTCGGCGCCGTCTTCCCATTTTCCCGCTTTTAACCACTATCTTTATATACTCTTTGGTCAATAATGGTAGATAGTGGGAATATGAAAAGTACCAGCACGGATTGGAAGGAAAAGAGTGTTGCGCTATCAATGCGCTCTGGCAGGCTATATGCTGCCAGCGAAGCCTTTATCCCATTCGTGAAGGTGTCTGGCCAGACTTTTTACGCTAACGAGAAACCATGTGTAGTGATAGCAGGCAGGAAGCACATTGTGGAAGACGTGATTTGAACGGAGGATTTCTATGGCAAACATATACAGCCCGAAGCAATTGAAGAAGGTGGCGTTGAAAGCCGGAATGAGCGAGGCAAAACAGCGCGAGTTTGTGGCTAAGATGCTTGAATTGGGCAGCGGGCAATCCCAAATATCAGGCGGATTCGGAGATGCAAGGGCTCGTTTCGTAAAAGTAGGAAAGATGACTAGTTTCATCAAGGGGCTTGGCAAGGATGAGATTAATCGCCTTGAGACAGCATGCGAGAATGTTTTGGAAAAGGAAAGGAAAAATCCAATCAGGGCTTTTTTCGGCTATGCTGCAAAAGCCGAAAGCCTTGCAAGATCTGTCAAAGATTATGCCGCGGCAGTAAAGTTATGATCTGGCGCGCGGACAGGAAGCACATTGTCGACGCGATTGTCTAGCTGCCCTGCGTCTTTTTTTAACTTAGCCTTGCTTATTCCCGATATGGCACAGCTGCAAATCACGCTAACTGACCTCAATGAGCTAGTTTCAATTGGCGAGCAGGAGGCAATCGACACTTTAACCATGCTTGGCTTTCCCACTGAGAAGATGGAAAGTGGCGAGCTTAATGTCGAGGTCACGCCAAACAGGCCAGATGCGCTTTCCGTGGAAGGGATTGCGCGCGCGCTTCGATGCTATTTGAAGGGAGAGCCGGCACTATATTCCATTGGCGACTCGGGTGTGGAGCTCACTGTAGATGCCTCTGTTACTGCCGTGCGCCCTTACTTTGGCGGCGCGGTGGTGAAAGGCATCACATTCAACGACAGCACAGTGCGCTCTGTCATGCAGCTGCAGGAAAAGCTCCATGAGACGCTTGGCAGGAAGAGACGCAAGGTTGCAATTGGAATACATGACATGGACCGCGTGCGCGCGCCATTCAGGTATTTTGCGTGCGGACGGGAAGATGTGCGCTTTGTGCCCCTGGAAAGCACGGAGAGCATGACTCCGCTGGAAATCCTGCGAAGGCACCCCAAGGGAATGGCATTTGAGCACCTGGTGGCTGACTTGTGCCCCATGATTGAGGACAGCAGGCACGACATACTTTCCTTCCCGCCCATCATCAATGGAGAGCTCACAAAACTCACGCCTGAGACAAAAAACGTCTTCATAGACTGCACGGGCACGAGCGAGGAAGCGGTGCGCCAGGCAGTCAACATTGTCGTCGCAGCGCTTGCAGACAGGGGAGGCGCAGTGGAGAGGATTATGCTCAATGGTGTGCCATATCAGCTGCTTTCCGAAAAGAAGTGGCCTCTGCCTGTGAAGGAAAGCGAGCGCTTGCTGGGAGTTGCCTTTACGCCTGAGCAAGTCGGCCCGCTGCTCGCCAAGATGGGCTACAGGGTGGAAGCTGGATTTGCATATTCAGCAGGCTATAGGACAGATGTGATGAACGAGGTAGACCTGATTGAGGATGTTGCGATTGCATATGGCTTCAACAATTTTGAACCCAGCCTTCCAGCTGTGCAAACTATGGGCAGGGAAAGGAAGCAGACGCCCTACCATGAGCTTTTGGTTGGTTTGGGATTTGACGAGGCAGTGACATGGACGCTTTCAAACAGGGCGCTTGAGGAAAAGGCGCGCGTGCCGCAGGGAGAAAGGATGGCAATTGAGAACCCTCTTACCGAGGAATTCGCGCACTTCAGGGCTGCAATATTGCCCAACCTCTTATCAGCGCTTGCAGACAGCAAGAACGAGAAGCTGCCCATAAAGCTTTACGAGGTGGGGCCGGTTGCCACGCCTATGCTTTCACAGTCGCTTTCCTTTGCCTCCATGCACTCCAAGGCGAACTTTTCAGAGATAAAAGGCGCGGTGATGGCGCTTGTGGAAAACACAGGCAAAAATGCTGAAGTGAAAGCAGAGGATTATGGTGCATTCCTGCCGGGCAGGTGCGCGGCGCTTTACATAGACGGAAACAAGGTCGGCTACTTCGGCGAAATCGCGCCAGATGTCCTTGCGGCATTCGGGCTTGAGCAGCCTGTGTGCGCGTGCGAGATGGCGCTTTAGCTACTTTTTCACAGATGAAAGAAGGAGGGAGACTATGCCGCGCGCCTCCGCTGGCTTGCCGCATGTCCTTTTTCCAAGAATGAGGCGCTTCTTTTTCACGTCGTATCTGTAGCCGAGCTTCATGAGGCATTCCTTGGTGTCAAGCTTTTTCTTCAGCTTGATTTGTGCAAGGAGCTTTTGCGCAAGTGCGAAGCTGCCTATGCTTGCAAGCTCGAATGCAAGCCTTTCCTGCAGGAAGGTGCTGTCCTCCTCCTGGTCGGCAGTGATTCCCAGCGCAGAGGCAAGCGCGCCGTGATAATCATTCGGGTGCATCCTGAAATAGTAGCGGAGCATTTCGCGCACCGAGGCAAGCCTCACCACCGCAGAGTCCTGCGCGGAGCTTCGAAGCTTCTGCGGCACCATTGCAACAAGCCGAGTTGCACCCCCATGCGGCTTGGCTGAGCCAAGCCCACCTTCCTCGCCAGACCATGCGTCGTCCTCAATCACCATGAGGAGGGATGCCATCAGGTCATCGGTCACATAGTTTGACGCGCGCATGCTCTCGTGGAAATTCCCTACCACTTTCCTCTCCTTTTCGGCATTCCCGCGCGCATAATCGTCAATCACAGGAGCCAGCTGTCCGATTGCTCCTGATACCACGCCGGCTTTTTGCCCGTAAGCCGATGAGAACTCCGGGAGCTGCGGGACGGCAGGCGAGTTTTTCTGCCCCATTGCCGATGGAGACGAAAAGTTGGGCCCCCCATCTTCGCCGCCCTTTTTATCCTCATTTTGCTTTTTGAAAAGCGAGCTGAATTTCCAGCCTGCCACGCCGGCAGAGCCTGCTGCTCCTTCAGCGCCAGCAGCCCCGCCGCCTGAGCCGGTTGCGGCGTCTTCGTCATTTTTCCTTTTGCCTTCCTCAACTGCGACTTTTTCCCGCTGCGTTTTTGTTTCCTCGGTCTTTTTCATCTCTTCCCCAAACTGGGCCTGCCGCATTTTCTGCTCGGATGTTAGCCTGCTCATGCTCAATGCCGCAGCTGAAAGAGAGGCTGGCAGGACTATTTTCTTATTGAGCGCGGCTGTGCGCTCCAGCTGCTCCTTTTTCTGGTTGTGGAGCGACAGCATGAGATAGTCGAAGAACAGGTTGCACTGCCCTGGCGAGAGCTCGGAGAGGGGGTTGCCCATTGGGGAGAACGTAAGAAGGGAAAGAAGCGGGAGCTTGCTGGCTTTTGCATCCATCTTTGCCGCGGCTGGCGCCTCAAGCTGCTTCATTACCTGCAAAGACGATTCCATGTTGGGAAAACTCGGCTGAAATTTAAAACACTGCCGCGCTTCAGCTCATTATCTCCTGCGCGATTTTCTCGGGCTCGAAAGGAATAAGGTCGGTGTATGCCTGCCCGATGCCGAGATAAAGAACCGGGATGCCTGTGGATTTTGTGAGCGAGAGCGCGGTGCCTCCCTTGGCATCGCAGTCGATTTTCGTAAGTATTGCGCCATCCATGCCTATTGCCTCGTTGAAGGCGCGCACCTGGTCGATGAGCGAGTTGCCGCCTATGGACTCGCCTATGTAGATTTTGATGTCGGGCTTTGCCACGCGGCTTATTTTCTTGAGCTCGTCCAATAGGTTGGCATTGGTGTCCTGCCTGCCTGCGGAGTCTATCAGAACCACGTCGATATTGTGCGCGCGCGCAAAGCTCACTGCCTCGAATGCCACTGATGCCGGGTCTGCGCCATATTTGCTCTTCACCACTTTCACGCCCAGCCGCTCGGCATGCACCTCGGTCTGCTCAATCGCTGCTGCCCTGAAGGTGTCGGATGCTGAGAAAACAACAGTGAGGCCACCTTGCAGCAGCATGTGAGCGACTTTTGCCATTGTGGTTGTCTTGCCTGCGCCGTTGGGGCCCACGAAAAGTATTTTTGCAGGCTTTTCCAAAGAGCGCACGCGCTCTACCATGTCGAACTTCCTGTCGGATGTCATCACGGATGCAAGCACGCCCTGTATTGCCTCGCGCGTCCTTTCCTCCACCTTGCCCTTCGGCACTTTCATGCCCACAAGCTTGGCGCGAAGCTGAGAGGAAACATCAAGGGAAACATCGTATGCCACGTCTGCCTCAAGCAACGAAAGCTCAAGCTCGGAGAGAAGGTCTGACACCTCTGCCTCGCCGATGATTATATCGCTTGAGAAAATCGACTTGATGGTGGTTCCGATGCCGATTTTGGGCGCAATGTCCTTCTTGTCCGATGCTGACGTTGCCTTGCGCGCCAGCTGGGAGAAATCGCGCTCGGGCTGCTTTGGAGCTTCGGGAACGGGCTGCGCCGCAGGCTTTTGCGGCTGCACAACCTGTTTTTGAATCTCGACGGGCTTTGTCGCCTGCGCGGGTTCTGGCTTGGGCGCTGCCGGCTTTGCTTCAGGCTTCCTAAATAAGGAGTCGATGAAAGATTTTTTCGGGGCCTCTACAGGCTTCGGAGGAGCAGCAACCGGCGCTGGCGCGAGTTTAATTTCAACAGGCTTTGGCGCGGGTTCGATTTTTTTAGGAGCAGCAATCTGTTCTGGTTTTACTTCAAGGGGTTTGGGTTCTGGTTTTGGGGTTTGTTTTGCTTCCGCAGGCTTTTCAGCGGGTTTGGGGGCAGGTTTTGTCTCGGCAGACTTTGGAGCTTTCTTCTCGGTTTTTGGCTCAACTTTCTTTTCAGTTGGCTTTGGCTCGAGCTTCACGTCTATTTTTGGCGCGGGGATGGAGATTGGCTTTGTTTCGACAGGCTTTGGCTCTTCAGGCGCAGCTGCCGGCGCTTCCGCTGCCTTTTGCTCTTCCTTGCCCGACAGGCCCTTGATAAAACTAGCGAGCTTGTTCTTTAGAAGGCCGAACATTGCGCTCCTCCTCAACCCCAATGGCGCTTGCGCGCCTGGTGAGCGTGTCTATAGCGTTTATCACCTGCACCATGTCCTCCTGCGCGGACTTCATGGCGTCGGCGATTTTCTTCTGCCTCTCCATCAGGGCGCCAAGCGCCTCCTCAGGCTTTTTCTGCACCATGACGCCAGCGCCGATGTTCATGACCACGTGGTCGAAATCAGGCTTCTGGCAGGAGAAGAACACCCCTGCGCCAATAGGCACCAGCGTGTCGCCCTTCACCTTCTTGATGTTCTGGAGCGCCTCTATCGCGGTGGAAATCTCAAGCGCGGAGTTCTGCATGCCCTGTATCTGCTGGCGGATGGCCTCGCCGCGAGACTGCTGCATCTGAAGCTCGCCCTCTATCCTGTTAAGCTCCTCTTCGTTTCCCATAAGCGCACCCCGACAACCTGCCTGCAAAGACGAGGCAGGTTTAGATCTTTTCCACCGATGCTATCTTGATGGCTGACCTTTTAATGCCTGCGTTGCTGCCGAAAAGCGAGTACGTTGTCTCGCGCGCAAGCTTTTCCGATATGGCTTCGACCTGCTTTTCAAAAGGCCTTGCCACGCCGCCTGTGCTCGTCGTTCCGTTCACCAAATACTTTGCCATGTTATCACCATTGAATATCAGATCAGGTCAAGCCCCTGCACCGCGCGGCCCATCTCAAAGCCCGTGCAGGCTTCGCCGAAAAGCGCGTGCTTGGAATTTGCCACTGCGCCAAGAGCGGGGAATGCCACTCCGGTGTTCAGCGTGCCGTTCACGCCTTGCACACGAAGTATTGACTGAAGCTCTTTTAACTCTTCCTCGGTGCAGCGGTTGTGCGCCAGGAACCCCTTGTTGGTGGCCAGGATGGCGCTTCCAGCTGTGCTATAGCCTGCCACTGCCCTGCCCACTGCCTCCACGCCCAGGCAGTCGGAAATCTTTTTTGCCATCTCGCGGGGGATTTCGGGATTTATCACTGCGCCAAAGTCGTTTGCAGCGACGTTGTTGCCTGCTGCGCAGAACCTGCCTGGAAGCGAGAAAATGTTGAGCCCGTGCGAGCGGAGAAGCGCAATTTCCGCCTTTTCGCAAAAGGACGGGATGATTGCGCCGCTGGAGTTGAGCGACATGTAAATGCCCACCAGGCCGCTGGCGCTGAAAGACGCTTTTACCAGCGGCACATCAAACGCCTCAAGCGCTGTCAGCATCTTTGGCGCGGATGTGACGTCAACCGCAATGAGCTTGTCTGACGCGCGCGCGAAAAGCCCGATGTGCGGGTTGCCAAAGTTGCTTGTTTTCGGGAATTCCATGGGAGCACCGTATGAAAATTGAATTTAAAATAAAAAAGAAAAATGAAAATGGGAGGGAAAAAGAAGCTACTTGGGCTTGGCAGCTGCTGGCGCAGCCGTTGCAGGCTTTGCCGCTTGCGCCGCCGGAGCGGGCTTTGCAGCCGCCGTCTTCGCGTCAGCCGCTTTCTTTGCTTCCTCTTTCTTGGCGTCCGCGGCTTTCTTCGCAGCCTCTTCGGTCTTCTTCTTGTCCTCGCTTTCCTTCTTTTTCTTGTCCGCCGCGGCCTTTATCTTCTCCTCTTCGCCGATCAGCCACACGCGCACCAGGGCGTCCTCGCCTTTCACCATGCGCACCTTTATCCTGCGCGGGGGCTTCTCGATGCCGTCGCGCAGTATGTTGCTGTTCACGCCCTCGGACACGCGCACGTCGTCCGCCTTCATGTGGCGGAGCGCGAACGCCTGTATGATGTTGATGGCGCGCTTGCCGCGCTTGTTCCTCGGGTGCTCGTAAGCATCGCGGAGCGGGATTGTGTAGATTCTTTCAAGATTTGCCATAGTAAACACCCTTAGTTAAGCCTGTGGCGCTTCTGCGAGCGCATCTTAAGCTTGTGGCTGCGCCACGCGCGGACCTCGCGGTTCTGCGTGACTTTCCTGTTCGTCTTTGCAATCACGAAAAGCGGTATGCGCCTGTTCCTCTTTATCATCTTCCCAAGCGTTGCCTTCGACCTTGCTGTTTTCTTGCTCATAAATTCACCTTTGAACGTTAGCCTATGTAACTCTGCTGCGCCTGCTTCTCCTTGTTCTCGCGCTTGTTCCTCTTCTCGTGCACTTCCTTGTACTCGCGCCACATTTTTTCCGCCTGCTTGCCCTTGAGGATCTTCACCACCACGTTCCTGGGCACCGGGACAGACATCTTCGCCTCTGGGCGGTAGTCGCAAAGCACAATGTCGCCCTCGCGCACTTTTGACGCGATCTTGGGCTCGACAAGCATGGTGAGCACGTTCTCGTCCCACATGTGAAGCGTGACCTGGACGGATGTGTCCGCAGACGTGATTCCCTTGTCCGACGGGGACAGGATTGCGACGACTTTTCCAGGGTGGTACATAAATATCACATCTCTTGCTCATTTCGAGCGAAACTCAATCGAGGTTTCGCGCCGCTCAGTCATCTTCGCAAGCAGCGCATAAAGCTGCTCGTCACTTATCCTGCTTATCTTCTTCCCGGACTGCGCAAGGTAGGCAAGCGAACTTACCACCTTGTCGTACAATTCAGGGCTTGACATGCGAACGTTTGACATCCGCTCGTACGCTTCCGGGGAGAGCATGCTCCTCAAAAGCTCCTTCTTTTGCATCTCGAGCTGCAGCGCCTGCAGCCTCTTTTGGTAGAGCTGCTGCGCCTGTTGCTCATTATCCTGATCTTCGGACAAATGCACCGCCTCAGGAGGCCTCCTTTGCAGCCGCGTCCAGAAGCTTCTTTCCCGCAGGGGTGATTTCCCTGCCGGTCTTCCTCTTTACCATCAGGCCTGCCTTTTCCAGCGCCTGCATGCCCTTCCTTATGATTGCGCCGCCTGCCTTCCTCTTCTTCTCAGGCCTCACTCCGCGGATCTTCTTGCCGCCGAAGTGCGAGCGAAGGCTGCTTGTGCCCACCTTGCCGTTGATGTAGGCATTCCTAAGGATTGCCGCAAGGCGGATGTACCAGAAGTTCTTCTGCTGGGGCATCCTCTCCGTGTGCGAGCCGGACTTCACCGTGCCCACCCAGGCGGGGGGCACTATGCCCATGCCCTCAAGCTTTGCGGCTGTCTTTGCAACCAGCTTGTTTGGTACTACGTCGTAAACCGTCACCATTCGAACACCTCATCTAGGAACATTGAAACTTTTTCATTTGCGCCGCGCTTGCAGCCTTTCAGACATGCTTCCGGAAAGCCTGACAGAAGGCGAAACTCAGCCTCTTAGCTTCGGAAAAGCCGTCTTATACGGCGGGATGGGTATATAAAACCATATTATGGCACTGGTTCAGGTGCTGCGCTTGTCATTCCAGTCTTTCAGGAACTCGTTGGACTGCGCATAAGCCTGTTCATTTAGAGCTTTGTTTGAATCGATGCTTTGGCGATTTAGAGCATCTTGGCCAATAATTCCAATAAAGTCATTGGATGCCATTGCACTTTTCACGAAATAATCTACGAATTTATCATATATTACCTTTGAAATTGTTTGGAGGTTTTCCCATGCGTTCTTTCCTAGTACTTCTGTAACGTGGGCTTTGTCGATTTTCCCATTTTCCATTAGGCTCGAAACTTTTGAAACTTTGTCTGGATCATTTTTCAGCTTAAGGAGATCAATTGGATAGCACGACGCTTTGGCAAAGCATAATGTAAACGAAGCATGGTCTCCAACAATATTAAACGCAGCGTGGTCTATGTCTTTTGCCCTGAGTGTTTCACCAGGTATTTGAGACGCCTTCATCTTCATAAGAAATGAGCCGGCTAAGACGTCAATATGGGTTGCAACAAAATTTTCAATTGCTTTCGAGCTTACGGATGCGCCCTGCGCCGGGAGGTTCTTTGCTGCAGAGTCGTGCAAATCACCTGCAAGATCAGACCTAGATATTTCCTTGGTTTGGCGTTTTAGAATTTTTTTGTCTTCATGCGTCCATTTGACTTTTTTTAGCTTTCCGAGTCCATCATTTGTGAGATCCATAGATTGCAAAGAAAGTGATAGGAGTTGATCTCTACTAATCCCTAGTTTTTTAGCAAATCGAGAAAAACTTCGCTCCATATACTTAGGGAGAGAGATGTCCTTTGCTTCTGCTAATATTTTAGCGAAAGCAGGGGTGCCGGTTAACTTAGCAAGGTTAGCCCCCAGTTTAGTTGCAGCTGCAAACGAAGCTTCCTGGAATACAAACATCTTTTCACCCTCTTTTCCTTATTTTAACACATTTAGTATTTAAACCCTACCGTCATTCCGCACGAGCAGGCGTACTCCGCGGTGCGCGTGCGCTTCCGGAGGCGCACCTTCGTGTTCTTGCCGATGATGCGCGGCATGCCGCAGGACTTGCAGAAGCGCATCCTGTCCTTTTTGGCAAGGCGGCAGTTGTAGCGCGTGGAGAGCTTGCGCGCGAGGAAGACATACCTTTTCGCGTGCTTCTCGTCGCCTTCGCGCATGGCCTTTTCCGCAAGCGTAAGCAGGATGCCTATCCTCTCATAGACTATTTCGCGAACGCCCATCTGCTGCGCCATGGGAGGAATTTGCACTGGAGATTAATAAAAACGAGCGTTGGGGTACGAAGAAAAAGTGGGCCCGACGAGATCGACAGATGCAAAGCATCTGGCGAATTGTTGTGCGCAAGCACAACAGGTGCGCTAAAACCAGCAGGTTTTGGCGCGAAAAAATGATGGGCCCGACGAGATTCGAACTCGTGACCTACAGCTTTCCAAGACACAATCGTCTGTTCCGGAGGAACTGGCGAATTGCCATGCTCTTGGCATGACATTTTTGCGAGAGCGTGTCATATAAGACGTGCGTCGGAGGAGTTGCTTTCGCGACTTCCCCAATGCCGCTCTAACCAGCTGAGCTACGGGCCCACTAAGGGGAGATGGAGTGAAAAAAGATTTAAACTAGGCGGCGAGGGCCAGGAGCTAATGGGCAACGCGGTACAGGCGCAGGAGCGCAGACATGGAAAGCGGCAGGTAGAAAAGCGGGATGTAAAGTAGGTTGAAGATGGGCACGAGCGCAGGGATGGCAAGCACGAGGGAGATTAAGATGTATATTATGACCTGCAAGGGGTTGTGGAGCGCCATGGCAATCGACGCCTTTATTGCGCTAAGCGGCCCCTTGCTGTCCACCACGGCAGCAGGCATGGCGAATATGAGGAGGAATGCTGCAACCGCGATGTAGAGGATGATGAGGAGCATTGCCACGATGGAGAATATCTGCCCAAGCTGGGGGGCGACTGCTATCGCAAACACCAGGGGCGCGCCTATCAGCACCCCGCAGATTATGGATATCAGCATGAGGCTGGTTGCGAATTTCGGCACGCAGAGGGCAAACCCTCCAAGCGATTGCTTGCGCTTGGAGATGAACCCGTTGAGCGTGGAGAGGTAGGCGCCATGCAAGCCCGCCGACACCCAAAGCACCACCAGTAGGCCGATGAAAAGCGCAATGAGGGAAACGCCAAGCCCTATTGCCGCAATGCCTATTGACCCGTCCGAGGCAAAGACATTTGCCACGCTTCCAAGCGAGACTATGCCGAAAATGCCCAGGCAGATCGCGGTGAAAAACGAGAGCATCATGCTTGCGATTGTGAGTATGACTGAATAGACTGCGTAATCCACCACCGATGCGCGGTAGGAAGAGAATGCCTCGGAAAATGCCTGAACTGCGCTTGCCATTCCACCACCATCACGGCTTCGCAGGCAATGCATAAAACGTTTGTGCTGCAAAGCGGGAAGCATGGGAGTGCTTGAGGATTATTTCATCTCGCCGATAATGGACAGGACGGGCTATAATGCAATCAACACGCTGGTGTACGCCGCGATTGCGATTGGCGCGCTTTACCTTATCTGGCGCTTCCTGAAGGGGAAGAAGTTCGACTTTGCAAGCAAGGGGTTCCTTTATGCAGTGACTGCATTCGTGCTTTTCGGCTCCACCTGCCGCGTGCTCACCGACCTGTCGGATGCCGGCGCCGTGGCGGGCATGGCAATGTCCTCAAGCCCGCTTGCCCCAATCTATATGTCGCTCCTTTCGTCGGGCATCTTCAAGTACGGCTTCCTCACCGTGACGCCAGGCATTTACATCGTGACTGCCGCGCTTTTCCTGCTCTCGCTTGCCATTGCAGGCGCGATGAAGCGCCTCATGTTCGCGTCCTACGCCGGCTTCCTGCTTTGGCTGCCAATTTTCCTCCTCGTGCTTCCGTTTGCCTCGCAATGGGTGTTTGCAGCGCTTTGCATTGCCCTTGCCGCCGCAGGCGCGTATGCTGCATTTTTCCTGCTTGAAAGGCTTGGAAAGCTGAAGCTGACGATTTATGAAAAGCTGGCAATCGGCGGGCAGGCGCTGGACGGCGCGGCGACATTTGTAGTCATTGACATTTTCTCAAAGGAGACTGGAAAGGACTACTTTGAGCAGCATGTTCTTTCCGCGGGCATCGGGAGTGCCACTCCTCTCGGCTTTTTCCTTTTCTTCCTGATAAAAATCGCGCTTGCAAGCGCGATAGTCTATTTCTTGAGGAAGGAGAAAATGGACAAGTCGGACGTCGCGCTTGTGCTCCTGGTGGTTGCAATAATGGGCTTTGCGCCAGGCATAAGAGATGCGCTGCGCATGCTTTGCGGGACTTAGAGCCCAAGGCGCCTGCGGATGCTGGCGCACGATTAAAGCCCGAAGCCTTTCCTTATGTACTCGATGGCGAATGCAGCGAGCAGCACGCCTGAGACGCGCGAAAGTATCTCCAGGCCATTTCTCCCGATGATCTTGTAGACGCGCGAGGATAGGAGCAGGATGGCAAAGCTTGCAAGGCAGGAAAGCAAACCTGCAGCAAGCACGTTCCAAAAGCCAAGCGAGTGGGAAAGCAGAACCGCGGTGAGCATGGTGCCTGGTCCTGAAAGGAGCGGCACGCCTATGATGACCGCTTCTACCGAAGTCTTTTGCTTGTCGCCATATTCTATACCAAGCGCGAAAGATATTGCGATGAGCAGCATCAGTATGCCGCCGCCAATCTCAAAGCTTTCCATCCTTATGCCCATCACCGAAAGGAGCATGGGGCCGAAGACCAGGAAGCCCACAAGCACGCCGGTTGCCACCAGCGCCGCGACCTGCGCAGCCTCGATGCGCGCCTTGGGCTTGAAGCTCTTTGTGAGCGAGATGAAGACGGGCACGGATGAGAACGGGTCCATCACCACGAAAAGCGGGATGAACGCCATCAAGATGGATGAGAGTGAAAGGTCCATGGGGTGATAAGCCTGCTTCCGCTTTTATTCCTTCTCATGCCAGCCAACGCACGCCTGTTTCGCAAGGGTTATTAAGAGGATGCCATAGAAAATAATGTGTAGATTAAAGATGGTGTGTGGAAGCAATTCCACGCACGAAAGTTACCAACCCTAGGGTGTTCCATCTGGTGCAAAACAACGATGATGCGGGAAAAGACAAAGGCATCAGCAACAGCGCGATTCCCCGCCACGAAAGCCCCATCATCAAGGCGATGTCGCGCGTGCACGAGAGCATAGAGCTGCCGCTGGGAGATATTGCCGTGATGTCGAGCAGGAGCTCGATAAACGCGCTTGCCCATGCTGGCTACTCAAATGACATCCGCGCCCTGAATGCCAACATCAGGATGTGCTGCCAATACAATGTCACGGAAGGAGGCAGGACGATCCACCTTGCAGGGGACGAGCGCGAGCAGATCAAGCACTATTTGGTGGAAGACACGCTCTCCTTCCTTTCGCTTTGCTACCCGACCGAGGAAAATTACATGAAAGTTGGCGCGGACGGCCCTGCGCTCCGCAAGAACGGCATGCCTGCACTGGTCCATGTGCTGCAGGTGATGGGAGGGGTGGCGGCAATCGAGGCCCCGCTCAACGAAGGCGACAGGCTCTCGTTTGCGCCAGTGGTGCAGGGCGGGACGCATGACCTGAAAGAGGACATTGACGATGAAAGCCCGGGAATGAGGAACATGAAATTCAGGGTGGCGCGCGAGCATGGGAAGATAGAGGTCCTAACCGAACATGCGATGCTGGATTACCTTGTCGGGCTCTACTCAGAGTACAGCGACGCAGTTGCCAGGCGCATTGTGCGCGGGCTTTTGAGGATGTCGCGCGGCGAGCCGCCGAAGGGCATGTCGAAGGAAGATTATTACATATTCATCTACCTCAGAGAGGTTTACAGGGATGTTTTCTGCGGAAAGGCAAAGGCAGAGGACTTCCATTCAAACTCAATGGCAATACGGGACGTGCTGGATGAAGAGGAGGGGCTGCGGCTTGCAAAAAAGCTGATATATAAGGGCCTGCCTCAGGTGCTTGCTTGGAAAAAGGATGCATGGCTGGAATACCATCGGCTGCTTGCCCGCCTGGAGGACCTGCTGTCGCTTTTCAAGAACGAGCCAGCCTACAAGGGGATTGTGGATGAGATAAAGGCGCCAAGCGCCGCGGACCTTGAAAACTTTGCAAACGGCTTTGTGCTCACAGGCTCGAGGAAGTCCAACTACAAGCTCATGGCAACCATGCCGCCTTCCGGCTCGCCAGTGCTGACGCATTACCAGACAGTGCGCAAGGAGAAGATGATAAGCGAGATTGAAATCCCGTTCTGCAGGAACATCGAGCAGGCAAGGGACATTGTACAGAGCGGATTCCATGACGTGCTTTGTGAAAGCATAATGCAGGCGCCGAACATCATCCAGAAAAGGCTGGGCAGCGGCTTTGTCGCAACGTTTGAAGCCAAGGAAACATGGAACATCCACAACAGGATGCGGTCATGCAAGAAAGAATACGACCGCATGCTTAATAGCGGAGCAATGGGATCGGCATTCACAGGCTTTGACAGGAACCGCTTTGCCCAGGCAGCTGAAAAGAAGTGGGGGCCCCAGATAAGCGCCGGCTCAAAGCGCCTCGAGGGCTTCAAGTTCTACAAAGTGCAGAGTCGCTGAGGGCACGATTATCACAGCTGGGCCCTGTTTTTCATCGTATGCAGAAAGCTCCGATATATGGCAATATTTTTTCACCTGTTCTTGCCAGCCAATTCCCTTGAGAAGCACAAGCTTTGTTTCGGGCGTGAAAATTTTCTTCTTGCCCTCATTTTCCATCTTCAGCAGCACGTCCGCTGCCGCAGAGGGCTTCATGGGTCCGAGCTTTTCGTCAATGTCAAGAAGCAGCAGAGTGTGCAAGCCGCGCGAGAGGTTTTCCGCGATGACGTCATAGGCAGACATGGGCTTGTAGTTGTCGCGCCAATACGCAAGCGTCACCATCTTGCCAAACTTGTATGCTTGCAAGCCAGACTCTCCGATTGCAGCTGAAAGCACCGAGGAGGCGTGGATGACTTCCGTTTGTATGCCGCGCTTCTTTGCTGAAAGGAGAAGCGAGACGTGCGTGGTGGCGATCATGGGGTCGCCTGCCACCACGAGCGCCACTGTTTCGCTCTTCGCGGCTTCCAGAAGCTCTTTCTCACCTTCGACAGACTCGCGAGAAAGAAGCGTTATTTTCTTTCCGCAAAGCGTTTCGAGGCGCGCAAGCGTGCCCTCGGGAGTGAGGTTGGTGTAGCGCTCGGCGTAAATTTTATTGCACGCGCGCAGCGCCTCAAGCCCTGCCAAAGATATGCCGCGCTCGTCTGAAATCCCGGTGCCTATGAGCAACAATTTTCCTTTCTGCATGGCAACACCTACTGCATTGGGCCCTCGGGCCCGCTATAGAATTTTTTGAATTCTGAAGTGAAAATCGAATGATAGGTTGCATTGTGCTGGTCAAGGAGATAATCGACGTCATTGCCATAGCCGGGCGGCTTGTTGAATAGGAAGCTCGCTTGGTACAGCTGCAGGTCCACAACCTCCCAGTACCGGTTGTTCGGGATTTTTTCCTCGCGTGTCCAGCCGTCCTTGCGGGCGTAGATTGCCCTGATTGTTTCCAGGAGCCCCTGCTTGAGGCGCGCGCACTCCGCCTCGGGCGCGCCCGTCTCGCGGAGCCGCTTGAGCTGCCCGAGGCGCCAGTCGATGAAATTCCCCACGCCTTCCACGCGGCGGTCCATGTAGCGCACGGGCTTTTTCCCACGAAATTGCATATTTTGCATAGTGGAAAATTGGTGGAGAAGATGTTTTAAATCGGCATGGATGAATCTTTCCATGGCAAAGCTCTGCGACAGCTGCAGGAGGCAGGGGCGCGTGTGGTGCCCGCACAACGCGGCGCTGGAGATTAGGGCAAGGATTGCGCCCACTCTCAAGCGGGACATGTTCGGCCCCACGCCGCCGCACCTGTTCGTGGGGCACAACTTCTACCCCAATGTCTACTGGGGGCCCATGGTGTCAAGCGAGGCTGCGACGGACGACCCGCGCGACATGTATGGCATGAGCCTGGAGAAAATAATCGAGAGCCGCGCGGGATTGGTGCGCGGCATGAAAAAGGACAGCGTGAAGGCGACAAGCAGGATGCTCTCCGAGGCGCAGTCCGCAGTGATGAGCATAAAGCCTGTGGATGTGGAGGCGCGCTTTTCGCACGACCCTGTTTTTTCGCTGGAGCTGGATGACGTATCGCATCCTATGGGCGCGTCCGCGCCCATTGAGAAGTTCAAGGTGGCGGACAATCCGTCCGTGCCTAAAAAGGTGGACTCGCTGGCAACAGATTCCACGCTGGCAAACGACGCCGTGGTGGAGCTGCTTCTTTCTGGCTTTGATGTGCACTATCTTTCGAAATTGCTCACCGCAGGCGTGCTTGGCAGGAAGGAGAACAAGAAAATGGTGCCAACGAAATGGGCGATAACTGCAACGGATGACATGGCTGCCAAGCACATGATGGAAAGTGTGCGCGACAACCGTGAAATCGAGGAGCCCTGCGTCTACTCCAACACCTACCTTGACAACCATTTCGAGATACTGCTTCTGCCAGGCAGCTGGGAGTATGAGCAGTTCGAGGCTGCGCTCACGCCGGAGATTGAAAATAGGAAAAAGAAACGAATGGGCACAGCCGGGATAAAAATCGAGCATGCCGCGTGGGAGAATTGGAAAACCGACGGCACGGTGAATTTCTC
>CAITKI010000053.1 GCA_903892905.1 uncultured Microcaldota archaeon
CATGCTACATTATCATGCCATGCCAAGCTGATGCTTCTTGAGCCGGAAAAGACGCGCCTTCCCATGCGGGGCTACGAAAAAAGCCCTGTTTTGGGAGGGGAATGCTGACTGCTGCCAGAAGCCCCCGACGAGATTTGAACTCGTGACATCCAGTTTACGAAACTGGCGCTCTACCGCTGAGCTACAGGGGCACAGACATTTTGCGAAGCAAAATGGCTGGCAGTTGAACGGCGCACCGTTCAACTCCAATTGCCAACAACCCGCAGGTTTTGGCAATAGGTTGTGCGTCAGCACAACCGTGTGGACAATTTCCAAGAGGAAATTGGACAGGATAATATCGCCGACGAGGAGATTTGAACTCCTAAGCCCCGAGGGGCACTAGATTTCCTGTTGACAGCTTCCGCATCAGATCTCGAGTCTAGCGCGATACCGGATTCTGCCACGTCGGCGCGTTGTTCGTTTCGCCGAGGCGAAACGGACAGACAGTCGAGCGAAGCTCGACTGGATCGCCATCGCTTGCGATGGCGCAATCTCCTGATTTCTCCGCATGATGTGCGGCAAATCTTGTTTCAGGTCATTGGAACCCCGAGGGTGCCTCAACGCCTGTTAGGCGGCAATTGTTTATTAAGGTTATTTGGGAATGGATGATGGATTATTATGAAGCCTATTATTGCGCTGAATTTGAAAGTTTACCCGGAGTCGCTTGGAGGCAAGGGCGCGGAGCTTTGCAGGCACGCTGCAGAGGTGTCGCTTCTCACCGGCGTGCGCATCATTGTCGCGCCGCAGTCGGTGGACTTGCGCGAGGCGTGCCAGACTTGCGGGGACGTTTTTGCGCAGCACGTGGACGCGAACGAGCCTGGCGCATTCACAGGCACGCTCACCGTAGAGGCGATAAAACAGGCAGGCTGCAAGGGCAGCCTGGTGAATCATTCCGAGCATCGCATTCCTGAGAAACAAATCGCAGCGACGATTGCGCGCCTGAAGGAAGCAGGGCTTGAGAGCATGCTTTGCACAAAAGATGCAGAGGAGAGCGCGCGATTGGCGAAGTACGAGCCAACTTACATCGCGGTTGAGCCGCCTGAGCTCATTGGCAGCGGCATTTCGGTTTCCACTGCAAAGCCCGAAGTGGTAAAGGGAACGGTGGAAGCTGTGAAGAAGGTGAACAAGACGCCCGTGCTTTGCGGCGCGGGCGTGTCCAACGCCTCCGACGTGAAAAAGGCAGTGGAGCTTGGCGCGAAAGGCGTGCTGCTTGCGAGCGCATATGTGAAGGCGAAGGACCCGAAAAAACTTTTGACTGAGATGGCAGAAGCAATAGCTTAGCCTTCGAAACGTTTTGTCCCAAATGGAACGCAGGTTTTTTAAATAAAAAAACGTCAGCAATTGCAAGCACTTTTAGTGGGAAGGAGGTAAGAAAATGGCGAAAGAAAAAGTTGTGTTAGCTTATTCTGGAGGGCTGGACACCTCAGTCATCCTCAAGTGGCTCATTGACAGGAACTATGACGTAATATGCTTCATGGCAGACGTAGGGCAGAAGGAGGATTTTGCAGCGGCCGAGCAGAAGGCAAAGAACATCGGCGCATCCAAAGTCATCATAAAGGACTGCAAGAAGGAGTTTGTCACCGACTACATTTTCCCGGCAATACGCGCGAATGCCATTTACGAGAACCGCTATTTGCTCGGCACCTCGCTTGCGCGCCCCATCATTGCAAAGTACCAAATCGAGGTTGCAAAGCAGGAAGGCGCGGAATATGTCGCGCACGGCGCCACAGGCAAGGGCAACGACCAGGTGAGATTCGAGCTTACCTATTACGCGCTCAAGCCGGACATCAAGATAATCTCGCCCTGGAAGATGCAGGAATGGCTGGACCAGTTCAAGGGCAGGGACGACATGATTGCCTATGCAAAGAAGCACAACATCCCGGTGTCGGCTACCAAGAAGAAGCCTTACTCCGAGGATGAGAACCTGATGCACATCTCGCATGAGGCAGGCATCCTTGAGGACCCGGGCTACATACCTGACGACAGCGTGTACTCGAGAACGGTTTCGCCCTGGAATGCGCCGGACAAGCCAACGTTGATTGAGGTTTACTTCAAGGACGGCACGCCCGTGAAAATCGTGAACAAGAACGACGGGACCACCAAGACCGACCCGCTGGAGCTTTTCATGTACGCAAACGAAGTGGGCGCTGCAAACGGAGTCGGGAGAATTGACATGGTGGAGAACCGATTTGTGGGCATCAAGTCGCGCGGCCTGTACGAGACGCCGGGCGGCACCATTTTGCTCACTGCGCACAGGGACATCGAGGCAATTGCCATGGACCGCGAAGTGATGATGCTGCGCGACATGCTCTCGCCCCGCTATGCCGAGATAATCTACAACGGCTTCTGGTTCTCGCCAGAGATGGACTTCCTCACTGCGGCATTCAACAAGTCGCAAGAGTACATTGACGGCAAGGTGACACTGGAGCTTTACAAGGGCAACTGCTTCACGCGCGCGAGAACCTCGCCAACCTCGCTGTATGATGAGGACCTGGGCTCGATGCACAAGGCAGGCGGCTTTGACCAGAAGGACTCGATTGGCTTCATCAAGATAAACGCGATACGCCTGATGGCGCACCGCGCGATTCTGGACAAATTGGCCAAGAAAAAGTCGAAGTAACGACTTTTTCTGTATTTGGCTCGCAAGCCAAATCTGAAGAAAAAATCAAAGTAAAGCAGTCTTTCTTTTTATTTTTGATTTTGCCTAGCACGCGCGCGCCTTTATCTCCTTCTTGACGCGCGCAATGAAGGCGTCCACTGAGACGTTTTCCTCTGTCTTGCCGTCCAGCGTGCGGATGACAAGCGCGCCGGAGTCTTTCTCCTTCTGGCCCACAACAAGCATGTAAGGAATCTTCTCAAGCTGCGCGGTGCGTATTTTGGAGCCGATGGTCTCCTGCTTGCAGTTCGCCTCTGCGCGGATGCCAGCATCGCGCATCTTTTGCGCGAGAGACTCCACAAAACCGTTGTACGGGTCGGAAACTGACAGGAGGGTGACCTGCACGGGCGAGAGCCATACTGGGAATTTTCCTGCGTAGTGCTCTGTGATTATTCCCATGAAGCGCTCCACGCTTCCGATGAGCGCGCGGTGGAGGACAACGCAGGTGTGCCTCTGCCCATCCTGCCCTTCGTATTCGCACTTGAAGCGCGCGGGCATCTGGAAGTCCACCTGGATGGTGGCAAGCTGCCATCCGCGCCCCAGCGCGTCTTTCACGTCAAAGTCAATCTTCGGGCCGTAGAATGCGCCATCGCCGGCGTTTATCACATATTTTATGTTGTTCCGCTTGAGCGCGTCCTCGAGCGATTTCTCCGCGGACTGCCACTGCGCCAGCTCGCCCATGTGCTTTTCAGGCATGGTGGAAAGCTTGGCAGTGAACTCGAACTTGAAAGTGCCCACGAAAATGAATTTTGTGAAGTCAATGAGACGGTCGATTTCGTCGCCTATCTGCTCTGGCGCCAGGAAGATGTGCGCATCGTCCTGCGAGAACTTGCGCACGCGCGTCATTCCGCCCAATGCGCCTTTCACCTCGTTGCGGTGCAGCATGCAGAAGTCCGCGATGCGAAGCGGCAGGTCACGGTAGGAGTGCGCGGACATGTTGTAGATGAGCATGTGCGAGGGGCAGTTCATGGGCTTGAGCGCGTATTCCGTCTCGTCAACTTTCAGGATGAACATGTTCTCCTGGTAATAGCCCCAGTGCCCAGACTGCTCCCAGAGCGCCTTGTTGTAGAGCTGCGGCGTAACAACTTCCTGGTAGCCGCGCTTGGTGTATTCCTCGCGCAGGTAGGCAAGTATCTCGTTCACCATGATGGTGCCCTTGGGAAGGAAAAACGGGCTGCCAGGAGACCATTCATGGAATGTGAAAAGCCCAAGCTCGCGCCCAATCTTCCTGTGGTCGCGCTTCTCTGCCTCTTCGAAAAGCTTCACATATTCATCAAGCATTTTCTTCTCAGGGAAGGCAATTCCGTAAATCCTCTGGAGATTGTCGCGCGTGGCATCCGCGCGCCAGTAGGCGGATGAGACTTTGGTGAGCTTGAATGCGGCGAGGACGCCAGTGGAAGGCACGTGAGGCCCGCGGCACAGGTCGCACCATTTGTCGCCTGTGTAATAGACCGAGTGCTCGCCCTCTGCGATGTCGTTTATCATTTCCACCTTGAATTTATTGCCGGTGAAGAGCTTGAGCGCGCCTGCTTTGCTCATTTCCACGCGGCGCACTGGAAGGTTCTCTGCCACGATTTTTGCCATCTCTGCTTCTATTTTCGCCAGGTCTTCGGGCGTAAAAGCAGGCGCATTGCCAAAGTCGTAGTAAAAGCCCTCTTCAACGACAGGTCCGATAGTGGGAAGGATGTAAGGGTAAAGCCTGTTCACTGCCATGGCAAGCACGTGCGCGGCAGAGTGCATGAACACCTCTTTGCCCTCAGGCGAAGAGTAGGTGAACGCCTTGAGCGTGCAGCTTTCAGGGAGCTTGTGCGAGAGGTCGACAAGCTTGCCGTCAATCGAAGCCGCATAAGTGGCTGCGAGAAGGCGCTTGCCGATTTTGCCGATTGCATCCGCTGCGGTTGCGCCTGCAGGCACCTCAAGCACTTTGCCGTCTGGAAGCGTTACTTTTGACATGAGGTGTTTCGCGCGGATAAAATTAATAAACACGACGACAAGGATGGAGGCTTACGCGAGGGCTGAGAGGAATCCTCCGATTAGCGTCTTGAAGATGAAGTAGAAGAACAATGAAGCGAACGCTAGGGGCGGCGAGTACTTCAGCCCGAACAGTATTTTCCCGCGCGAGATGATGCCCACTAGGATGGATGTGAAGATGGAGTTGCCAATGATCAGGATGAACGCGAGCTGGTCGATGAATTTCACGTCGATGTTCATCTTTGGCTGGGGGATGGAGCCCACCTGGGTGGTCACGCCCGCGGCGCCTCCGCCCAGGCTCCCCTGCACCTTGGAGAACACGGTCATGAACTGCGTGGAAATCGCAAGCAGGAGCGGAAGGCCCAGCACAAGTATGAAGGCGACGAACACCGCGTATGTCTTCGCGTTTATCATCATCTGGCGCTTCATTTCCTCGGTTTCGCGGATTTCGTCCGCGGACGTCTCAAGGAGGTAGGCGAGCTTGCCGCCTGCCTTCAGCCCGTTCTCGAAGAAAACCACCACGCGGCGCAGGACTGCGCTGTCTATTGTGTTGGTGAGCTCTTTCAGCGCC
This sequence comes from uncultured Microcaldota archaeon, assembly GCA_903892905.1. GTDB lineage: Archaea > Micrarchaeota > Micrarchaeia > Anstonellales > Anstonellaceae > UBA10161. Next base: position 5,238 of record CAITKI010000053.1, read on the forward strand.
TCGGAAAACGACTCGTTGCCCATGGAAAGCGATGAAACATATATTATCTCCGACTGCAGCGGGCCGAACTCTGGCCGCGCCGATGATTGGAAAGCGGCGTAGGGCGTCATGCCGGAGCGCAGGTTGGCGGAAACTATGAGCAGGAAGTCGGGCAGGATGGCGTCCACGCGCGAGGCGCGCTCATTGATGAGGTAGTACAGGTGCATGTAGGTGAGAAGCGCCACTGCGAGGGCGAATGCAATGCCGAATGCGAAGCTCACTAGCAGCCGCATGCCGAATGACGGGTCTGCAAGCAGCCCGAAGTCCTTGAGGTCAAGGTAGGGGAAGAGCGAGAACGGGATGAGCACGCCCACTATGCCAAAAAGCAGCACGGTGAGCAGGCGCGAGCCGAACCATATGTTGGGGTTGGTCTCGATGCCGGCATAGCCCAAGAGCTTGGCAAGCCTGTCGGTGTTCCTCTCCTTGACGAACTGGGAGAACCGCCGCTCGATTGTGTATTTGACCATGCAAACCACTCAGCTGAAGAAATTGGGCCTCTTCGTGTATACGTATGCGACAATGCCTGCCTGCACCAGGAAGCTTACCACCACCACGCCAAGCAGCACCTCGGAGCTCACGCCGAACATGCCGAACACCGAGAAAATGACCAGCACCGTGGTGCCTATGGTGGGCAGCACCGCGGAGACCAGCATGAAGATGAGGATGATGAAGTTCAGCTCCGCGTTGAAGGATTTGCTGATTGCGAACTGGTAGTCCACCAGTATCTTGACGATGCTCTTGAGCGTGGAGGTGAGGTCCGCGCCCGAGCGGATGGCGGTGACAAGCTGCCAGGAGATTTTCTTGAGGTACTCGGACTGCGTGCGGATTGCCATGAGCTCGATCTCGTTCAAAAGCGCGCTGCCGCCCTTCACATTGGTCGCCACGCGCTGGAATTCCATGCTCACGTAGCCGTAGTTGGCGCTGCCGAGGTTCTCAATCACGGTGAAAAGCGGGATGCCCGACGATATCTGGATGAGCATGTCGCGCATGGCGAATATCAGCTCCTTGTCTATTGTGGAGCCGATGGTCTTGCCCATCATGCGCGGGTACATCAGGAAAAAGATGGTGGCGACCAGGAGCGCGAGAAAGCCTGCAAGGAACGGCAGCACAAGCTTGAGGGCGAACGGGATGGACGGCGCCGCGGTGAGGAAAATCCCGAGGAAAGCCGCGATGATTGCGCCCCAGATGGCGCCCGAAAGGAATGCCGCGGAGCAGTAGTCCTCGGCCGGGAAATCCACGCCGAGGTTTTTCAGGTCGTAGCGCACGTTGGGGTAGAACGGTATGATGCGCACGCCTATCGCGTGGAAGCGCACGCCCATGGCCTGCGCCTGGGCGAGAGAGAAGAACATCAGGGGGATGCGGGTGATTGCCATTTTTTATCGCCTTTTCTGCCATGGAAAATGGCAATAAGCCGCCCCGGAAGGCGGGCGTGATGCCATGCGGTTGCCTCGAAAGTATTAGGTGAAAAATATATTCTGCCGCGCCTACTTCTTTTTCGCCATGTCTGCTTTTGCGATTTCCAGTATCTCGTTCGGCTTGCTGTAGTAAAGCGCCATTATCCTGCCCACGCTTTCGATGTCGTTCATCCTGTTCTTTATGAGCCACTTGATGATGGTCG
>CAITKI010000054.1 GCA_903892905.1 uncultured Microcaldota archaeon
GAAATAGAAGACAACGCCGTCCAGCTGGTAGTCACAAGCCCGCCTTATTTCAACGTGAAGGACTATGGGCCAGCCAGGAACAACATAGGCGCGATAAACTCCTACAAGGAATATTTGGGCGCAGTACGAAAAGTATTCCAGGAGTGCCACCGCGTTCTGGAAGACGGGCGCTACTGCTGCGTAAACGTGTCGGACATAATCTCGGAAAAGCACAAATACCCCATTCCCGCGCACTATGTCGCCATGATGGAGGACCTTGGCTTCACCTACCGCGATGACATAATCTGGAAGAAGCCCAAGGGCGTGGGCGCAAACGGCTCGGGCGGCGCAGCCAAGCGCTTCGGGGTGTTCATGCAAAACCCCTATCCCATGTACTATTACCCGAACAACATCTACGAGCACATTCTCGTTTTCAGGAAGGGTAATTTTGACTTTAAGCGAATAACTGCAAAGAAAACCGCCAAGGCAAGAATCGACTTAACACAAGCAAGGGAATATCTGGACTGCGATGTTTGGGATTTTGCGCCCCAAAAGAGCGCGGGGGGCATCCGGCACCCTGCCATGTTCCCGGACATCCTGCCAGAAACGCTCATCAAGCTCTACACATACCGCGAGGAAACAGTGCTTGATCCCTTCCTCGGCTCTGGAACCACGATGAAAGTAGCGAAAGCGATGGACAGGAGCTCGATTGGCTACGAAATCAACCTCTCCTACCTGCCGGTGATGCAGCGCAAAATCGGCTTTTCCGATAACGACAGAAATATCCAGGTAATCCACCGCGAAGCCTCGAAATTCGGCGCTTATGTGGACCTGATAGATGAAACAGTTGAGGTGGTTGAGTGAAAAAACTATGGATTCTGGCAATATTGGGCATGTCTGCGCTTGCCTTCGCAGACCTGATTATCCCAGCAGATCAACCGATTTGCCGGTTGTACGGCATGCTCCAGACGCTGGGCACGATTGCCGGGGTGTTGGTTGCGGCTTACGCGGGGTTCGTCCTGGCGAGCTCGCACGAGATTGAGGCGCGCAACAGCAGCAAGATGCTGATAGCGGGCGTGGTGATCGGGTTGATTATCATCTGGATTGCCCCGCTTGTGGTGAAGAACCTGGTTGGCGCAACCGATGTCTGCGGGTGGTAGGCATGATAGACTTCGGGAGCATCGCCACCTCGCTTAAGGCGATTTCCGTCTTTTTCGGGGTGGTGGTGTTCGCCTATGCCGGTCTGGTGCTGATGACCAACCAGAACCCGGAAACAAGGAACGAGTGGAAGGAGATCATCGCTGGCGTGGTGATCGGGCTTTGCATCCTGTTCCTCGCGCCCATAATCGCAAGTTCGCTTAGCGGAGGCTCGTACTGCGGAGGCTAAACCATGAAATTGATTGCGCTTTTGCTGTTGATTGGTGTTGCTTATGCCATCCCGAGCTGCGGCTATCACCAGTACCACGATTTTGTCTGGGAATCCGCTTATTCGCCACCTTCCCGGCCTTCAGACACCCTTTTGACGCAGTGCCCGGCTGATCCCGCCATCTGCAGCGCGAACGTTTCAGTTGAGCAAAAGCGCCAGCTCATTCTTGACGGCATGATGAACAACAGCTCCTTTCCGGACTTCCAAACCGCGAATTGTTGGAACCAGAACCTTGTTTTCACCAAATACGCGCCCGATGGAGTGTCAACCACCAGCACAAGCAACATCAAAGGCGCGTGGAACAAGATAATTGCAATTCAGCCCTCGGTTTATTCGGCAAACGATACCCTTTTGGTGAACAACACCGGCCAGGTCCTTTCAAAACACGGCTTTACGTTCGTAGTGAAGCAAGAAACCTTTCCAAGCGATTGCAATACTGTTTACGCGGTTTGCGGTTATGACTACGCCCTAACCGACACTTTCACGCCCGCGCTTTCAACTTCGTTACTTTCAATCAGCACCCAATATCTCATTCACCACTACCACCTGGTTACGCATTGCTACACCTCAAACGGTGTCACCCACTGCTACACCACCTGCGATTATGCCTCAACCGACGATTTACGCGACTCCCTTACCATTGGCGACCAGTCACCCACAGTCGCCCCTCCCGGCCAGGCGTTCGGCTTTGTCTTTGTTGACCTCCACAACAAGGGCATCGCTGACGCCTGGCTCGTTCTTATCTCAACCAAAGAGGCGAATTTTGACCAATTTACATGGGGCAACTCCACGATCCGCTTCAAGGAAAGCGCCTACAAGCTCGCATATAACTTAACGCCCTATGATGCGATAACCCCAAAAGCCAACCAAACGCCCAATGACATGGAGTTCTACGGGTTGGCAATCCTTTCCAGGCAAAGCATCATCGGCTCAAATCTTTCTGCCTATCTCGCGGCTAACGAATCAATAATCGCCTCAAAGCTCGCTTATGCGGGAATAACGCTTGATAATTCGGTTTACCGCTTTGAGAAACTGCACATTATCGTTCCAACCGACTCCCTGAACTGCTCGCTAGACTTCTATGGGCATTTCACGCACTCAAAAAGTGAAAATATCTGCTTTTTCAGCAACGAAACTCCCGCTATCAATATCACTTTGGTAAACCGAACCAACACATCTATCATCATCGCGCTTCGTTTCTTCAACAACCAGACCAATAGCTCGTATTCCCAAAAGAAGATTCAGCTTACCCACGCAAACCAATCACTTTCCGTTCTCACGAATGAAAACGGAGAAGCAAACGCCACCTTCGACTACTCCAAAATCTCGCCAATCGTATTCGCTGAGTTCAAAACCGACCTGGAAACAAAATCGGCAAAGGCGCAGCTCCCGATTCCAGCCGAGCAGCCGTTCACAGCGCAGGATTTGGTTTATTGGATGGTTCTTCTGCTGGCGCTTTTCCTATTCTACAAATTGGCAAAAAAGGTGATGGGTTTTGAAAACAATTAGCTTCCTGCTGCTGCTTTGCGCCTGCCTAAGCGCCCAAACGGTGAACATCACGGTAACGCAAAGCGTCTGCACCAATTCAGGCGATCTGATTGCCGTTCTCCAAAACCTGCCTGCATGCACAGCCGAGGCGTTCTTCAGCTTTCTCTTCAACGGCTTAATCATCTCTGTTCAAACCCTGTTAAGCTCAACCTTCTCGCTCATACTCGCGGTTCCAGACATGAACTGGTTCTGCGCCCCCTACAACGCGATAATGGCAATCATAGAATCGCTTTACACCCTTCTCATTATGGGTTTGGGGCTTTTCTATATCCTCCGTTCAACCGATGTGGAAGGC
>CAITKI010000055.1 GCA_903892905.1 uncultured Microcaldota archaeon
AATATCGAGCTTGAAAGCACATAGAACATCGGCATCACGAAATATATGCAGAGCGAAAGCGCAATCAGCGTGCCGCCCAGCTTGCGCGTGAAATAGAATATGCGCAGCACCAGCCCCATTGAAAGCATGACCGGGAACATGGGGTACCAGAGGAAATCGAGGAAGATCTGCTGCGCCCTAAGGAGCATCATTGTCTTTATGGATAGGTCAAACAGCATGGAGAAGAATTCTGCTGCAAGCTCGAGCCCGGCAAATGGCTGGAAGGACGTCCCTGCCAGGAACTTGAGCACCAGCGTATCGCTTATGGAGATATGGGAAAGGAAAGCGAACATCCCGTAGTTGTTGAGGTAGGCGCTTGCGCTTTGCCTTGTGCTTTCATAGAGCACCTGGAGGTAATCGGAGGCTATCTCGATGTGGCACGCCCTGCCGCGCGACAGGCTCCCCGCTGGCGAGGCGCATGTTGCCGCGCTGGTGCAGCATACCCCGTTGTTCACATAATTTTGCCAATCCTGCCCGCCGGCAAGCGAGAGCAGGTGCAGCCACGGGTCGATGGAGCTTGCCAGGGCGACTGCCACCACAATGATGACGACTGAGAAAAAAACCTGGCCAAGCTCGCGCCCCACCCATGCCTTGAGCCTGTCATCGTGCATGAAAACGGCAGCCATGTACCCTAACGCCAGGAGAAGGACGATTGTCATCACTGCCACGCCGACAAGGAGGTTCCATCCCATCGCGGAAGTTTTCCCTGATGCGCCGGGCTGCGAGCTTGAGGTGCAGCCAAGGCTCAGGAAAAGCAGGAACAGCAGCCCGGAGATGACAACCATGTTTGTTTTTTCCATATGCCAACCTGTTATCCGAGCTTTTGGCCCATGAATTTGTTGAAGCCCTTGATAAAAGCCACTGTGAGCACCATGGTGAGGGCGGGCAGGAAGATTGCCTGGAGGAGCAGGAAGGAGAGGGACTTGATCGGGCTGAACAGCATGCTGGTGACATCGAAAAGCCCGTTCTCGCTCACAAACGCGGTGACCGCCGGGAACCCGCTGTCACGCATGAATTTGGCAGCATCTGCTTCGTTGGCATATGCGTACGGGATGAGCGTTCCCTGCACTATCTTGGCATGCATCACGTATGTGAACGGGAAGATCACCTGGAAGCCGAGCGCGGCCGCGATGAGGAAGGTCCCTGCGTCGCGGGTGGGGGGGAACATCCGCAGGACCACGCCCATGGGGAGCACGAACGGCAGCATGGTGCCCTTTATCACCTGCAGCCCGATTTGCTGCACCGTCAGGCTTGCCGTGAATGGGGAAACCAGCATGAGCAGGAATTCGACCACGCGCTCAATCACTATGAATGACGGGAATGCCGGCATGGAAACGCCCCACACCCCTGCCCCGAACCGCATTGTAATCGAGCCGGCCCATTGCGAGAGCAGCAGCAGCCCCTGCAGCTTCTTTATCCCCTGGAGCGCCACATCGTTCGAAATGTAGTGGAGATATGCGCTGCCGGCGTCAAACGCATCCTCGCCCGAGCCAAGGAGCGCCTGCGTCATGGAGCATGAAAGCTGGTCTGCAAAGTAGGCGGCTGCGAATATGGTGACGAGCAGTATGGCGGATACTGCAAGCTGGTAAATTTCAAGCGAGACAAATGCCTCGTATTCCGGCTTCCTGAAAAATTGCGCTGCCATGTAGAAAAGCGCAAGGAGCAAAATCATTGTGGCAAACGCAGTGCCGACCATGGTGCCCATGAGCCCTAGGGCATCCGGGGATGTGCATGTTCCTAGCAGCAAGTACATGTTCGATACACCGTTTTTCTACCGCATATGCGTATGCCGGTTCCAGGCACGCGCCGGCCCGTTTGCCGTTTTCCCATCGTGTTTTCATCAATCATATATCATACAAGCTTTGAAAGCCCGAACACGCGCGGCTCGCCGCCAATCAATATTGCGATGTCCTTGAGCATGGTGAGCGAGATGACCACGGTGAACACCGTGAACAGGAGCGCAAGAAGGGCGTATTGCCCCGCATCCATCACCAATACCTCCACCTCGGAGAAAACAGCCTGCGTGGTGCGCCCAGGGACCGGGACGAGCAGGGACGTGGTGAATGCTGCGGACGAGATGGCGTGCTGCGAGAGCATGGAACCAAGCCCGTCATCGAGCCTGCCTTCCGCCTTTGTGGGCGCGATGCTGTTCGGCGCCCCGGAAAAATACATTTCAAGCGTGCGCTTGTCCTGCTCGTCCGCAAGCGCAGATAGGGTCGCGTCGATCTTCGCGGCCTTGTCGCCTGCAGGCAGGTTGCTCTTGCAAAGCGCGTATATTGACTTGTATTCCGTGAAATCCGTCAGGGGCACCACGCATTGGCTGTTCCTGCAGTCAAACGAGGCGCAGTCCTTGTCGGCAGTGCAGGGCGACGCCAACGGGCGGCAGTCATAGCCCTGCGGGCATGGCGGCTCCACGATGAGCATCCACATCTGCTGGTTGATGAGGATGGAGATAGGGTAGATGAAAAAAGCCGCCACCACGACTGCGATGATGGTGGAGCCTGTTTTCCTGCTGAATGGGAACGCGCGGAGCACCATGCCAAAAGGAAGGAAAACGAGAAGCGCGGACTCCTCTATGAAATTGAGGAGCATGTTCTGCGCGGCGAACGCGGCAAAGACCGTGCCCAGGAGGTCTACGATGGTGGTGTGCGCCTGGTTCAGGGGCCCGAGTGCGATGAACGGCATGAAGCTGACGTCCTTTGGCAGCACCTTGAAAGACGGGAGGGTGATGCCTGAGGAAAATCCTGAAAGGAAGCCGGTGAACATCTGGGTAAGCATGAGGGAAGTGTAGCCTTTCATGAGCCGGGAGGAGATGACGCCCGGGAACACGTCTGCCGTCACTCCGCTGGTCGGATCCGCGCTGGATGAGCTTTGCAGGAGGCTGGACAGCTTGGGCCGGCATCCCAGGAAATAATTCGCCTGCCCGAATGCTATGCTTCCATTTGGGGCATACCAGCCGTACTGGTCGCTTGCAAGCGGGCCGTACCTTGCCACCCATTCCTCGCAAAGCTCAGGGGCTGAACCGGTGGCGTTTTGCACCATGAAGCCGCGCGCCACCAGGTCGAACGGGCCGTTTGGCCATACGAGCGCAACAAGAATGACAAGTATCACCGCGCTCACGCCAAGCTCGTAAAGCTCCGCCTTGGCAAAGCCTTTCAGGCTCGGCATGGACATGAACTCGCCGGCCATGAAGGAGAGCGCGATTATGGAGATTGCGAACGAGAACGCCATGAGCACGTTGCTATTCGTAATCAGGCTGTCCGGAGTAAACAGGAGATAATCGAACATTGCACTAACACCCGCACTCTTGGCACCATTGCCGTGCGCGCCGCTGGCGCACGGCATCCACCTGAGCCTATTTCAGGAAGCATATTTATAAGAATAAGAGAGCAAATCGGTGCGGGAGCCTTTATGAAAACCGCAGAAACAGCAGTGTGCCTCGCTTTATTGTTTCTTGCGCTGGCTCCTGCGCCGGCCCATTGCGAAACCCCGTACTCCGACGCTGCCTTCAGCACTTTCATCTCGGTTTCCACCAACGGGACGGAAGTCACTGCGCGCGTGACTTTCCTGAACATCACGTATTTCCGGGAGTACAATGAATCCGCGCTCGGGCAGATAACTGTGCCGGGCGACCTGCACAAGAAGGGCAACTATTCCATTGACAACTTCACGGCGTCCATCGACCCGCTCAACGGCTCGTCGCTGAATTTCACGTTCGAGGGGATGGAAGCCCTGGAAGGCGGGGCGCCATGCGACCACGTGGCAACGGACGAACGCGGGATTGCATCATGCAAAATCACGCACTACAAAAGCGCAAGCGGAGAGGCGCACCCGATAGATGATTACAAGAGCTGCGGCTACGTAACCATAACGTCCGGCGAGATGACGCGCGGCTCAGCAAGCTTCCCATCCGCGGTGCAGACCGCGGTGATTTGCCCGGGCAGCAACGCTGCGCTTTCTGCATTCGGGCCTGCAATATATTCCGCAGTCAGCAACCCAGCCAGGCTGCCATACTGCCTGCCAGCCATGCTCATCGCAGGGCTGCTCATAGCGGCAATGTACTATTCCGGCAGGGACCCGCTCTCGCTGTTTGACCTCACCACGCCCAAGCTTCCAAAAACCCAGACGTTCAAGGTGAGGATGGGCCAGGCCCCGCAGATGCTGCGCCAGGTCACGCGCAGGTACATTATGATAAAAAATCAGGCCCGCCGGGACGCGCTGCGCGAAATCACGAGGATTGCGAGGAAAGGCGGGAATGATGTCGGGGAAGCCAGGAAGAAAGTGAATGGCTTCTACGACTATGTCGAGGCAAAGCTGAAGAAAGGCGGCATTTCCAAAACAGACGAGCATGAGATCAAGTCAAGATGGGCAGGCATAATGAGGGGATACAGGTTCGAGGGCAAGAGCAGGCAGTCGGCGGAAGCGGACGACTTCAACAGGTCCATAAACATAACCAGCGGCCTTCTCATGGCATACCTGCACTCGCATGCGGCCATGAGGGCAATGGCGGAGGCGAGGAGCAAGGGGAAGGGCAGCATCGTTTCCCAGCAAGTGACCAAGATTTTGGGCAAGGCAACGAATGCCTCGGTGGCGTTTGAAACTTCAGGGACAGGGCGGTTCCTGGGGAGCATCCCGTTTGTGCGCGGCGCCATAGCCACCCCGGGCAAGGTGTTGGACGTCATGGCGCAGTTCCGCGGCTCGCGCGCTGCGAGCAAGGGGGTGAGGAACGAGATGGTGGGCCAGGCAGCGTATATGCTCGGGCACAAGAAGTCAGGCGAGGCAAGGGGCATATACCGCGCGTTTGAGAGGCTGAACGTCAGGAAGGATGCGGAAGGCAAAATGGCAAAAACCGGGTTTGGCAAGATCCACAACTGGCTCACAGGCAGGAACTGGGAGAACTTTGAGAAAAAGCACGATTTGTCCAAAAAGGCGCTTGTGACTTATTGGGGCGTAGATGGCACGGTGACCCAGTTGCTGGTCGATGCACACAACGACACCTACCGCGAGCTTGGCGGCAAGCTGCTGTTTGCCGCGCCAATAAGGGCGAATGCCGCGCGGGAGCTTGCTGAAATGCTCAAGTCCAACAAGGCAGTGGACAAGGCTTTGCTGGACAAGCTTGCAGAAAGGAACTCCCTGTTTGTGCTGTTCAAAGAAATAAGGAAGAGCGCGGGGGAGAAGGGCAAGAAAGAGAGCGACAAGATTGTGTCCGACCTTATAACGATTATGAGAATGGATGTGACAACCGAGAAGGGCTGGCAGGAATGTAAAAATATATTGGCGCGCGTGCAGCAGAACATCGAGGGCGCCAAGACAATGGCAAAGGGCAGCCGCGACCTGTTGGAGCAGGCCAGGGTGCAGCTTAAAACAGGCGCTGAATGTGACAGGGCGGTGCACGCCGTCTTGCATGGAGGCGGCGACCAGGCGGATAAGCTTAGAGCACTGTACGAAATTGCAGGCAAATCAAAATACAGGCTTGGTGACGGGCTCGTAAATGTCAACGAATTCAGAGATGCGGAGAAGGACCTCAAGGACAAGCTGATAGTCTATCTTGGGAAAGACAACCTTTACAGGATAGTCGACAAGGAAATGCTCAAGAACGACATGTCAAGCCTCAAGAGCGGCATATCCAATGAGAAGGCTGTTGAATGGTTCGAGAAAAAATATGGAGAGGGCATTTCAAAACTCCTTGAGTCGCCTGAGACATACAAGCAGATGATGGATGTGCGCGCTGCTTCAACCGGCAAGCAGCTTCGGGAAGCCATTGACCTGCTTGCCAAGGCACTTTCTGCGGCAGACCGAGCCGGGCGTTATAGCTTTGGGGCAGCAGACCGCGCTGAGCTTGACGCCATCAGGAGCAAATATGGCGCCAAGGGGGACCGCGCGCTTACAGCAAAGGAAATGCTGGCAATAGTGGGCAAGCTGGATGGCATGAAGTCGCTTGAGGCCGCTGAAAAAAACATATTCAAGAAGTTCGACGAAAAGAGCGCGGCAGCCACCCAGATGATAGCAACTGGCGGGGAAAGGGCGCTTTTTGAAAGATATGAGAACATTGCCAAGGCCATGAACGACAGGCTGGCTGGCGCGGACCTGCGCACGCTTGCGCGAGAGGGCAACTCGTACGGCAAAAACCCGCTTGAGCTTGCCATAACCGAGGCGCTTAAGAAAATGGGCGTGGAGCCCCAGCACCTTTACAGGATGGATGAGAACGGGCGGCCCGTTGCGGTTTTCAGGAGCATGGACATCCTTGACCAGTACTTTGGCAAAGTGACCGGGGATAAGGAACAGGCATTCCTCCAATCGCTTAAGGACAAATTCGGGGACAGAGCGGCAGCAGCAAACATGAATACGAACGAATATGTGTTCAAGTCGCTCACGAAAATCCTGTTCAACTACTCCGTTGACTGGACAGGGAAGAACTTTGCGGCAACCGAGATACTGCACAATGGGAAGAATGCCGCGGCATACATGGCCAACTTCACAAGTGCAACCAGGGACGTCTATACGTCCGGCAAGTTCAAGAGCAACTCGGAATACCTGCGAGGCGAAAAGCCGATGTACAGGCAGGAAATGGGATATGCCGGCTACAAGGACAGGCAGGTCGAGAGCCAGCTTTTCAATGTAAGGCTTTGGGAAAAGGTTTTCGGCTACACTGTTTCGCACAAATGGGACGGCACGAGCAGGGGGGAGCAGGTGCTCGGTCTTTATGACGCGGCGCGGAAGGAACAGGTGGCGGCAATTGGCATGTACAAGAAGCTTTTCGAGAACCTCGTGAACAAGGAAAGCAAGTTTTATGACAAGAATTTTATTGATGCCCTCACGGACAAGAAAAGCAAATATTACGACGCAAACATTGCGGATGCGATAAAGAATGGCGCGACTGCTTTTCCCGCCAAAGATTACTTCAACGCCAATGCATACAACGCGGTCATTGAGCGCGGCTACAGGTGGCAGGACAAGAAGAACGGGCTGGAGCTCTTGATGAGCGTGGACAGGAAGTCCCTGCCCATGCTGGAGTATGAGCAGAAGTACATGCACTGGCAGAATGGCAAGGGTGAGAAGGACAGGGACGGGATAGTGCGCAAGGGAGACGTTGTCGACTATGCCCCGCTGCTTGCGCGCACCATGGGCTCGCATTATGCGAGCAGGGAAGTGGGCTTCGTGATACTTGAAAACAAGGGCACGGATGGAAAGGACAAATGGGTGTATACCGACCCGTTCAAGAACAAGGAGGCGCAAGGCGCGTACCAGAACTCGGAGAGGCAGGTTTCCATGAGGGGGGAAATTGCTGAGAGGCTTGCAGGCATTGTGGATGGCAAGTATGACCCCAAAAACTCCCCCATACGAGTGATTTCCATCAAGGACTTCATGGAGCAGTCCAGGAAAAATCCAGAGTTCGGGGCCTACAATGCGGTGGACAGGATGAGGGAGGGCGTCCGCTCGCTCAACTACAAGTTCACCATGGCGTCCGCGGAATTCAACTACGGGGCGTTTTCAGACAGGCTGGACAATATGTCATCATGGTATTCCGCGCAGTGGCAGCTCAGGCAGGCATTGAACAGGCTTGCGGTCGGGACAATGAGCAGCGAAATCATGGCGGGCAAGGAGCGGTGGAAATACGACCAGAAAACCGTTGACAATGTCGCCGACGAGGAGCTGAGGAAGAAGCTTGGCATGGAGATGAAATACCTGTCCGAGGGGGCGGCTGGCGAGCTTGGAGACAAGTGGACTGCGTGGTACCACAACTGGCACGGAAGGATTGCCTCCAACATCGCAAAGGACATAGGGGAGGCTGAAAACAATTTCCACAACCTGAAGCTCGAGCTTCGGGCGCTCGACAGGCTGCAGGCGAGGGATGCGGTCGGCGGCGACTACGAAGCAATCCGAAGGGACCTGATGGGCCAGAAAAAGGCCATGGAAGACGGATACACTGCTGCGAAAAAGGAATACGGCGACTACAGCAAGATGCTTATCGGCTGGACAAGCAGCCATGACCAGATCTACAACCCTCAAAGGACGCTTTTCAACATGGGGATTGCCGGAGCGCTTTTGGACAGCAGGTTCAAGATGGGCACGAACGATGCCTTTTACCAGATAACGGAATCGAGCGTGATGCGTGACCCGAGGGTGGCGATAGGCGCAGGCCCCGGCATGGACTATTCCTGGTATGTCGGCTACCACACGGGGCAGAATGTCTATGAGCGCGCGCGCTTCTGGGCGACAAACTCCCTTTGGGAGCAGCAGATGCACATGGGCCTGAACATCACATATGCAGTGCACAAGTGGTGGAACGACAAGACAAGCTTCCTCGCCCGCTACACCGCAGGCTACCCCGCGCCTGTGAAAAGCGACATGATGTATGCGCCCACATATGAGCACAGGAACGTGGGGGATTACTTCAAGGCATTGCTCATACTCCCGTTCCAGGGAAAGGTATATTCCGATTATTTCAAGGCGAGGCTGCAGGACACCGTGACGTTCTCAGGCGCGGGCCATGCGCTTGCGGC
>CAITKI010000056.1 GCA_903892905.1 uncultured Microcaldota archaeon
GGCAGGAGTTTTCATCGATGCAGGATCCAATGGCAATGTGTTCTACTGGAACAACTTTGTGTCAACCGCGCACTACGCATATGATAAAGGCGTGAATTTCTTCAACACGACTATAAATGGGCAGCCGGAAGGCAATATATACGCAAATGTGATGAGCGGGGCGGTTCAGGTAAACGGGACGGTCGCATCGAGCGGCTTCCCGCAGCTGTATGCAGGCACGGGCGGCAGCGGCTATCCTTACAACGCCGCCAATTCGCAGGGCGGAATGCTCATTAACGCTGTCGACTACGCGCCGCTCACGCCGTATCTGGCCCAGCCCCTCCTTTTTGGAGGGAACAACACTGCCAATGGCACGATGGCAAACATTTCAAATGCGAGCAGCGTGCAAGCCAAGCCAGGCCCAAAGGTGCTCCCCAGGCTGAATGCCACGGCAATAGCCAAGGACATAATTGGCAGGACAGGTGCGGGGCAGGTCGGGGGCGTGTCGCAAATAATTGCAAAAATAGGTGGCAGCACGGGAAGGACCGATGCCGGCACAGGGAAGATAGTGCCGCAGAGCGGGCCAGATTCCGCGCCACCCGCAGGGAGTGAAGACCAGGGAGAGGCAGCAGGCTCAGGGAAAGAATCAGCGCCGATGGAAAATGCGATTGGCAATATAATTGATGGCGCGAACGGCGGCGCATCCATGAACAGCTTTGCAACGGGCAAGGGCCAGCAGCTCGGGGACCAGTTCGGAAAGATCATGGATAAGCTAACATTCAAGCCAAGCGCGCCATCAGGAGGGGCCACCGGGCACGACGCCGTGGCCAATGTCAACTCGTTGCTGGACTATCTGCTTGGCCTCAAGTAGTTAAGGATGGAGCAGATTGTGCGCGCAATTCATCATCAGCCCGGGCTAGCCCTTTTTTAAGCAGGATGCGGCGGAATTGCGGGGGTGCAGACACGACGGCAGGCTCGCACGCTTTTGTTGTGTTAATTAAAATGGAATAGAATGTATATGATTTATAAACCCTTCTACATAGATAGGTGCTTTAAGGTGGTTTATTGAGGAATGCCATATTTGTTATCGCGCTCCTTGCGCTCATAGGTGGAATATTTGCAGTGGATTTGAAGGACTGCGCCACGATTTCCAAGCCGGGCGCATATGTTCTTGTGAACAGCGTGCAGGCAAAGGGCAGCTGCTTCAACGTAACGGCCCAAAGCGTGAGCATTGACTGCCATGGCCTCTCGATAACCGGCATGAACATGCCTGGCACCACCGCAATCTATTCGACGGGCAATGGCATGGTTGTGAAAAACTGCCAGATAAGCGGCTTTTGGAGCGGCGTGTACCTCCAGAATTCAAAAAATCCGGCAGTGCAGGATTCCAAGATATCTTTGACGCTTCCTTACAGTGTGGGCATAGTCGCCAACAACAGCAACGGCTCTTCAGTGTCTGGCTGCAGCATTGACTCGGCATACGGCGGCATTTACATGTCAGGCTGCAACGGAAGCGTGAGCGGCACCTCGGTGTCGGGCGGCAAGATTGGCGTTTACCTTGACGGCACGTGCAACACGCAGATTGCAGAGAACAACATATCCACCGGCGCAGCAGGCGGCTCGCAGAACGAAACTGCGCTGGTGATGAATGCCGCGAAGGGCGGGAACGTCATCGCGTCCAATACTTTCGCGTCGGCATCCGGCAATGCCAGCCTAGTGTTTGTCGGAAAGAGCGCAGGCGTGCCGCAATTCATACTCAACAATTTCACAAACACTTCAGGAAAGTACATTATCACTTATTCGCCGCTCGCGCTTGACAGCAATCAGCAGGTCGACCAGCGCACGGGCAACATATACTATAATGTAATGACTGGCGAGGTCCAGATAACAGGCACCGAGCAGTCAGTGGCTTATCCAACGCTATACATAGGCACGAACGGAAGCGGCTATCCATACGGGCCCGACACATTGACGGGCACATCGAACAAGAAGATTTTGGCATACAACGGAGTGGCTGCGACAGACTATGCGCCCCTCACGCCCAACTACGCACTCGGCAACCTTATCGTCAATGCGTCGCCTGCAAACGGCGGCACGGTGACGGGAACTGCTTATAACTTCAACATACCTGCAACGCTCCCCATAAGCGCAACTGCGAATAGCGGATATGCATTCTCAAACTGGGCGGTGAGCGGCAATTGCGCGGTGGCGAATGCTTCTGCAGCGAGCACCACGGTGACTGTGACATTGGGCACGTGCTACGCTACTGCAAACTTCCTTGCGACGGGCAACTTAATCGTCAACGCCTCGCCTTCCAACGGAGGCACGGCAACCGGCACCTCATACAATTTCATTGTGCCTGCGACCAAGCCAGTGAACGCCACGGCAAACGCAGGCTATGTGTTCTCCAACTGGGCGGTGAGCGGAAGCTGCACGATAGCAAACTCATCCGCCACGAGCACGACTGTAACTGTCACCTCGGGCACTTGCTATGCAACGGCATACTTCAACGCAACCGGAAACCTTATTGTCAACGCCTCGCCTTCGGCAGGCGGAGTGGCAACAGGCAGCGGGTATAACTTCATTGTGCCCGCCACGCTTCCAGTCAATGCTACCGCCACCGCAGGATATGTGTTCGCAGGCTGGAGCGTGAGCGGAA
>CAITKI010000057.1 GCA_903892905.1 uncultured Microcaldota archaeon
GCCCATCCACACGAGCTGCTGCCTGCTCACGCCCAGCGTGTCAAGCGCGGACTGGAGCTCAATGAACTCGGGCTCAATCTCAACATAGTCGTTCCTGCCAGGCATTTTCCGCCTTCCGCCAACCGACAAATTCCGAAGCAGTAGCGGCGCGCCAAAAAGCAGGCAGTCCATGTCCTGCGAGGCGGCGGCATCCGCCGCCCCTTCAATGACAAGCTGCGCAGCCTGCGCCTCGCCCTCGGAGGGCGCCTCCACCACAGGTATGCCCATCGCCTTCAGAAGTTCCTTGCTCTCCTCCACCATGGCGCGCGTGAGGCGCGAGGAAGCCTGCGCGTATTTCTTCGAAGACGCCATGTCCCCTTTCTCAAGCGCGGTTTTCCAATTCGCCTCGGCCTCAGCCTTCCTGTCCGCCCTCTCGGATATCACGCCTGACTTGAACTCCGGGGGCTTTCCGTCAAAAACATAGATTGGGCGTATGCCATTTTCCAGCAGCCGCGCATTCCGGTAAAATATTCCTGTAAGGTGCGCAGTTATGTTGCCGTCGGAATCCTTAAGCGGGGTGCCGTCTGGCTGGCGTATGGAGGAAAGGAACTGGTAGATTGCATTGTAGGCATCCACCGCAAAGCGCTTGCCTGACAAGTCCGAAAGCGCAACCGCGCGCTTGGGAACGTCGCCTAAGTCTACTCCCATGTTATCAAGGGCATTTGGGCGCGCGCTAATTTAAAATGTGCTTATGCGTGCGCCTGCTCACTTGCCGTCGTCAACAAGGGCGAGCACGCTCTCGCTTTTCGGCAGCCTCTCAGCCCACACCCCAATCGCAACATCCTTGCCCCTCGGGATGCCTGCCCTCTCAAGCGAACATACCATGTCTGGCATGTCGTAGCCAAGCGTGAGCGCCCCGCTGTCACCAAGCAGCTTGACTATCTTTTTCATTGCCCCTGTTGGGTAAAGGTTGACGTTCTCGTCGTTGTTGACGATATTTGCCCTGCCGTTGCGCTCCACTTCCACCCGGAGCTTGTCCTGGAAGAAGGACGGGCATGCGATTTTTTCCGCATTCCTCGCCTTGAGGTCGAAATTGAACACCCTGCCGCTGCCGTTCAGGTCAGTCACGCTCACGTTGATTTTCTTGTGCACAAATGCAACAGTCCCACCGTTCAAAACCATCACCTTGCTCTGTCGTTGAGCGATATTTGGCTTTTAAATTAGATGTTTCATATGGGACAAAAAGTAGCACACTTTGGCGCGCGTGGGACTTTCACCTCAGGCCGCCATGAAATGCGAAATGGCCAGGATGAGCGCGGCGCCGATCAGCACGCACGCAAGCTGCAGAAGCGACCCCCTAACGTCCTTCTCCTTGTGGAGCTCCGGGAACAGGTCCGCCGCCGCGATGTAGATGAACGTGCCTGCAGTGAATGCAAGCGCCCATGCCTCCAGCCCCTTCACCTGGGCGGCAAAGAAATAGAAAAGCACGCCTCCCGCAACCGCGGAAAGCCCCGTCAGGAAGTTGAAGCGCAGCGCGGCTTTCCTCTCATAGCCGCTGTAGAGCAGCAGGCTGTAGTTGCCTATCTCGTGCGGTATCTCATGGAAAATCACCGCAACTGTGGTGGTGATGCCTACTGGCATGCCTGCGATGAAGCCCGCCGATATCGCAACGCCATCGAAAAAGTTGTGGAACGCGTCGCCTGCCATGGTGAGCATGCCAAGCGGGTGCTTGTGCTCGCCCTCATGGTCAATGTGGTGATGGTGGTGCAGGTGCACCACCTTTTCCATCACGAACGCGCAAATGACCCCGACAAACGCAGCGGCAAGCGCGCCTGGCGCGCCCACCGCGCCAATGGACTCGGGCAGCAAATCGAAAAACGCCGCGCCCAAAATCGCGCCTGTGGAAAAGCCCACCAGGGGCATCATGAGCGCCTCTACCCTCTTCTTGTCAAAGAAGAAAAAAACAATTCCCAGAAGCGAGAGTAGGCTTACGAAAAGCGTGGCTGCGACTATCTCGAAAAGCGCCATCTATTCCCTCTTCTTTTTCTGCTGTATCTCCAGTATGTCTCCAAGCGTCATGCCCTTGCCCTGCCCATCCTTCACATTCACTGCGGTGCCCGAGGACACTTCCTGCAATAACTTTATGCCAAGCTCCTTTTCCAGCTTGTGCGCGAGCTTCTCATCAGGCAGCGTCTTTTCGTGCTCCACCCTCTCAAGGAAAGAGTGCTTCTCATTTATCCTTTCGGCAAGCACCTCTAAGGGCAGGCCCATCTTCTTCCTCGCAGCGGCAATGACTGCGCCAAAGCCGTCGACGACTTCCATCTCCACTTTGCCTGCGCGCGCGGACTGGACAGACGGGTCGCGCACTGGCTGGGGCGCGCGGAGAAGCTTCCCTGCGCCTGAGCAGTCATGGCACACAGTAAGCTTTGCACCTTCCACAAGCACTATATACCCTGCGCCTTCGGCGCCGCAAATTTCGCATTCCATGGGACGCACCCCCTCATTGCCCGTTTCCAATCCCCTTATCATATAACAATCCTTATATATTGTTTCGGTGGTGACTAGCGTATGAAGAATAAAACAACCAGCCTAGACCTCGCGTTCGCGATTTTCCTCCTCATAGCCTCTATAGCGCTCTTCCTCGCAGTGCTGGGCTCGTCCATTTCCGCATTCTTCAAGTTCATCCTCTCGGTCGCAGTGCTCGTGGGGTGCGGCTACGGCCTCTCGCGCGTTTTCAAGTACGAATGCTGGTACGGCATCTTCCTCCTGCGCAGCCAATACGGGCTTTCCCTGCTTGACGGCCTGGCGAAAAAATACCCCGCATTCTGGACGTCGCTTTACGAGCTTGGCATGGTAATAGGCTTTGGCTCGTTCGCATATTTCCTCCTGCCTAAGAAGAATTACACGTGGAAGCGCATTGCCTTTGTATTCGGGCTTGGCACCTTCCTCATGGTGATGTTCTCCTATGTGATAGCCCCGCTTGCGACCAGCGCGCTTTTCTCCATGCTTTCCGGCGGCGCTGAATTCGCAAGCGCAGGCCATGGCCTGCAGACATCCATCTCCCAATTCGAATTCGTGAAATACGTGTTCCTGGGCTTGCTGGTGCTTGGCGGGCTGTCCCTCATGACCACGGCAGGGCTTGTCATCTACGCGTTCGTGGTGGTCGCCTCGCTTGCAGGCGCGTTCTTTGCAGGCTCTGCGCTCTCCACGGTATCCCCTGGCGGCACGCCCATAATCCCAGGCATAAACCTTCCGCTTGTCGAGGGCATTGCCGCGCTTGCAGTGGTGCTCATTGTGCATGAGGGCATGCATGGCATCGTGGCGCGCATGAACAATTTCCCGCTGAAATCCGCAGGCCTGGTGTTCTTTGGCTTCCTGCCGTTCGGCGCATTCGTGGACATCAACGAGAAGAAAATGTTCAAGGGGAAGAAGGATGCGCAAAGCGCGGTTTTCGTGGCAGGCACCACGGCTAACTTCTTCACCTCCCTCGCACTCGTCCTGCTCCTGCTCGCATTCTCCGCCGGCACCGCTCCTTTCCGCCTGAACGGCTTTTACGTGGAAAGCGGAGGATTGCCTCATGGCGCGCTCATCACTGCGATAAACGGCCTGCCCGCCTATGTGATGGCGGGCGCCAACCTCTCAGCCAACACCACCTATTCCATCCAGACGAGCAAGGGCAGCTATTCCCTTGCCACGGGCCCAAGCGGCAAGCTTAACGTGACAACCTCGTTTGCCGACAGCACAGGCGACCTAGGCGTTTTCCGCTACGCAGACGGCTTCGAATGGATGGCATTCATCATGCGCTTCCTCGCGCTTGCATTCGCGCTCAACTTCGTGGTGGGCGCCATCAACCTTGTGCCCCTGCCGCTTTTCGACGGCTACTACCTCATGAAAAACGCGGTGGGCAACGAGCTTGCAGTGAAGCTCATCGCAGGAACGGTGGCCGTTGCCTTCATCCTGAACATGCTCCCATGGATTTTCAGGTAGGCACGGCGTCAATAGACGTGGTCGCCCATCCTGTCATATGTTTCCAATATCTTTGCCGCCCACATTTCCAGCTTGGCGCGCGAGAGCGGCTTTTCCGCAGTGGCAGCCGCCTTCTTCACGATTTCCTCTCCCAGCCTCTCCCTTTCGCTAAGCGACAGCGAGCCGTAGCTTGCGGGCTTAGCGCCAGCCCGGGCAGCCGCGCCGCCCATTTTCACCGCGCTCCCTCTCCCCTTGCCCGATGCGCTTTCCCATCCGTGCGGCGGCAGCACTTCTTTTTTCACAGCAGCATTTCCTATCATATGAACACCTCAAGTGATTTTTCGTTTTTTTACAAGTCCCAACGCATGGGAAAGACTAGGTTAGGAACGTTTCCAGGGGCGCGCCGCACTTGCCAAGCCACGGTTGCCCAGTTACTGATAAAAGAAGAAGCTGAAGCTCACTGGAGAAGAAGCAGCCAATGAAACGCTTTCTTCGCTCATGATAAGCCTCTGATTCCATCTGGCGAGAAATATTTAAAAAGAAATGTAACAAATTTCCAGAGAAATTTGTTAGAATTGGAATCGAAATTCCAATGCGATAACGGAAAGCGCGAAAATCAGACCTTCACTTTGATGCCGTCCTGCTTGATTTCGTAGTTGTGCCAGTAAGGCGAGGCGCCCATCATGCCCCGCACATGCAGCTTGTCCTCGTTGAACTCGATCACGCCGTCCATCAGGTGCTCAATCATCTTCACATGCTTCTCGTCATGCATGCCCTTTTCCACGACATACATCGCGGTCGCGCCCATGCGCCTGAACTTGCCCGTGATGAACTGCATGAAGCGGAACACGCTGTCGGGCTGGTTGGTCTCAAGCAGGGACGAGACGGTGTGGAACCCCAGGCGGTGGTTATCAGCGATTTTCACAATCTGCTCCTGCAGGCCGGAGAGCTGCATGGAAATGGCGGACAGGTCGGACGAGCCGTCCACGTAGGTGACAATGCCCTCACTCTCCAGCTTCGGGTTATACTGCTTCGAGTAGCAGTCAACTATCTGGAGAAGCCCGTTTTCCTCAAACTCGGAAATGTCCCAGCCTGACTGCGCCATCATGGCCTTCCAGTCCTCAAACCCGAAATCAGTGAGCACGAAAATTCCCGGTATGTTCATGCGCAGGCCCTCATAGACAAACTGCATCATCAAAGGCTTCTTGCCGCAGAGCGGGTCGCCGTAAAGGAGCACATTCCCGGCTGGCGGCATGCCCCCGCCAAGTATCTTGTCCAGGCTTTTTATGCCCGTTGGATAGATGTCCTGCACAGCCATGGAAACAACTCAATTTTTCAGTCGTGGAATACTGGCTGTGCATCTTTATAAAAGTTCTTAGCGAATGCGTGCCATGGCAACAGCACCAGCGCGCACGCCGGCTGCGCCTGCCAGGCAGGCAAAGCCGCGCACCCCTTCCGACCGCACGCCCTCGGGCATTTTTGGGCTTGACGAGCTCATAGACGGCGGGTTCGAAAAGGAAAGCACCACCCTTGTCATGGGCGACGCGGGCTGCGGCAAGACCACGTTCCTCTCGCAATTCCTCTACAACGGCGCGGTGCAGTACGGCGAGCCGTCCGTCCTCCTTTCATTCGAGGAGCCGAGCGCCTCGATAATAAAGCACATGGGCAGGTACGGCTTTGACTTTGCCGCGCTTGAAAAGC
>CAITKI010000058.1 GCA_903892905.1 uncultured Microcaldota archaeon
GATAGCGCCTCGTTTATCTCCTCCACAAGCGTGTTGCGAAGCTCGGACTGCGCGGATGCGAGGCTGTTCTTGTAAATAGCCATCTCCTGCGCTGCCTCGGCGTACTTCTGGGCAAGTGCAGCCTTGCCCTTCATTGCCGCAAGCTCGGTTTCCAGCACTTCGCGAAGGTTCGAGACAAGCTCCAGCCGCCTCTCCTCGCCCAGGAAGTCAGACTCCACGCGCGCAAGCGCCACTGCCATTTCCTCTGCGCCTTTCCGTGCTGCTTCATATTTCTCCTCGTCAAACAAAAGCGTGGAAAGCAAGGCTTGTGTTTCAGCCTGCTTTTTCTTCACAGATTCAAGCTCGGAAAACAGCTTCAGCGTGCGCATTGCCTCCTCGTGCAGTGACTTTGCATTCTCAAGCGACTTTTCAGCGCGCGCAAGGGCATCCTCCCCCGACTTTGCAGAGGCTTCCAGCTTTGCAGATTGCTCCTGCGCGGATTTTTTCCTTGCCTCAAGCGCGGGAATGTCAACTGCCTCGGATTTCATGCGCTCCAGCTGCGCTGTGCATAGCCGCGCCTCGGCAATCGCCTTCTCAAGGCTGGAAATCCCGGATTTTTTCGCGGCGATTTCCTTTGCCTGCGCCTCTGCCATTGCCTTTTTCTTCTCAGACTCTATTTTTTTCCCCTGCGACATCTCCTCTGCCTTGCCGTGCGCAAGCTCGGAGTCGCACACCGGGCATTTTGCGCCTGCTTTATGAAGCGTGTGCGCAGCCTTGTCCAGCTCTTCCGCCTCTGCAACAAGCAGCGCGCGCTTTGATGAAATATCCTCAATCTCGGCCTTCTGCGCCGCAAGCTCAGCCTCAAGCTGCTTCTCGCCCTTCCCTTTCAAATGCAGCGCGAGCTTGCCTGCAAGCTCGGCCCTTTTCTTTTCCTGCGCAAGTGCGAGCTCGATTGACTTCTGTATGACTGCCAGCTCGCTTTTTGCCCCGGACAATTCGTTTTGGAGCTTTTTTGCGGATGCTTTGCCTGAAGACAGCTTCTCCTCAAGCGACTTTTGCTCTGCCGCAAGCTTTGCAATGCCATCCTCGGTCATTTTCTGCCTGCCCTCAGCCTCGCGCGCCATCCTCTGCATGCTTCCCGAGAGCAAATCGCACTCCGTCTTCCTTTTCCGCCATTCGCCCCTTGCCTTTTCAAGCTCCGAAAGCCCCGCTCCTGCTTTCCTGCACTTCTCAGCAAGCTCTGCCTTTTTCTTGCCAAGCGCAGTGCAGGCCTCTGAAAGCTTTTTCTCGGCCTCGCGCTGCTCCTGCGCCTTTTTCACCGTCTCCTCCGCCTTTTTCGGGTCGGCATCGGCTCGCAGGAGGGCGGATTGCTCAGAAAGCTTTCCCGCCGCTGCCTGCGCAGCCTCCCGCGCGGCGTCAAAGTCGCCAAGCCCCAAGAGCCAGTCTATCTCGGTTTTCCTGCTGCGGGGCGTAAGGGAAAGAAGATGGTCCATCCTGTTCTGCTCGGAGTAGATTGCGCGCGTGAAAAGCTCATAGTCCACGCCAAGCGCATCAGTGACATAATCGGTAACTGGCTTTGCGCCTTTCTGCACAAGCTTGCCATCCACGCGGACCTCGGCCTCTGCGGTTTTCTTGCCCACCTTGCGCATGATTTCATAATTCTTCCCCTGCCTCTCGAAAGTGAGCGACACGCTTGCAGCCTCTGCGCCGGATGCGATGTTCACCACAGACTCTGTGGACTGGTCTCGCCTGCTCATTTTTGGGAAGGTTCCGTAAAGTGCGAAGCAAAGCGCGTCAAGCACGCTTGACTTGCCCGCGCCCATCCTGCCAAGAAGGACGTTGGTTCCCTTGCCGAAGCTGAATGACGAGGAAGAGTGCGACTTCCAGTTCTCGAGCCTCAGGTCGGTAATCATGCAAGCCTCCCGGAACAATATGCATCTGAAATGTTAAAATATCCCATCATGGCGGGCCGGCGCAGCACCATGCCCGCGGTCAGAATATCTCCTCAATGCTGGTGCAGCGCGCCTTGTAGCATTCGATGTGCTTTCTGTGGCGCAGGAAGAAGCGGTCCGCCATTGCCTCTCCGGAATCCTCCACGATGATGACGGACTTTGTCTTCGTGGGGTAGGTGGAGAGGCGGCTTTTCTTCAGGTCGTAGTAGAACATGCGCTTGATGCGGTTGTAGTCGCGCAGCTTGGTCTTGAGGTCGTAGAAGTAAATTATCATGAAGTTGCCCCCGCAGTGCTAATGTAACTATAGGTACATTGGGAATAAAAGCCTGCCGCGCTCCCGAGTTGAAAGTTAGGTCAGCGCCCGCTTCATCTCCGCTATCAGGTCATCCGCATCCTCTGCGCCCACGCACAGCCTGATGAGGTTGCCAGGTATCTTCGCCTTTTTCCTGCCTTCCTCTCCCTGCTGCTGGTGCGTGCTTATGGTGGGTATGACTGCGACCGACTTGATCCTGCCCAAGTCTGTTGCGCAGAAGACAAACTCCAGCCTGTCAAGCACTTTCCTTGCCTGCTCATGCCCCCCTTTCACCTCGAATGACAGCAGGTGCCCGTACCTGTTCTCGTTCGAGTCTACAAGCTTCATGTATTTTTTCGCAATCTGGTGCTGCTGGTGCGAGGAAAGGCCTGGGTAATTCACCCTCTCCACCCCCGCGTGCCCTTCCAGGTACTCCGCCACCCTCATGGCATTCTGGCTCAGCAGGTCCATGGTGCTTCGCAGCACGCGCAAGCAGTCCGTTGTCCTTGCGGCATTGTCAGGCGAGATGCACGCGCCGCCGTCGCGAAGCGGCCAGAGCTTGACATAGCCTGCAAAGTCTCGCTTGGCATCATCGGAAATCGAGCCTGACATGATGTTTTCCTTGCTGACAAGCGCCCCCCCGATTGCGCGGCCGCTCCATGTCATGGACTTGGTAATCGAGTGCACCACGATGTCCGAGCCGTGCTCAAGGGGCCTGCAAAGCGCAGGCGTGGCAAGCGTGGAGTCTGTTATGAGCGGCGCCCCTTTTGCATGCGCAAGCTTTGCCACCTCGGCAATGTCAAAAAGGCAGATGCCGGGGTTCGATGGTATTTCTCCGTACACGAACCTCGTGTCCGAGTCTATCTTGCTTGCCCACTCGCCCAAGTCGCCGGGATTTTCCACCCATCTTACCTCAATGCCCCTTTCCTTTGCAAACCTCTCTGAGAAAAGCTGGAACGTGCCGCCATACACCTGCGCCATGGAAACGATGTTTTTCTTTCCCGGCACTTCATTTGACAGGAATGGCTCAGCAGCAGCCTTTATCGCAGCCATGCCAGACGAGGTGCAGCACGCGCTTGCCCTTGCGCCAGTGCCGTACGCTTCCAGCATGGAAAGCTCAAGCTCAAGGTATCCAATGGTAGGGTTCGCAATCCTGGAATACGCCCAAGCAGGGATCTTGTAGGCAAGCGCAGCCTCCAGATAGTCGCAATCCTTGAACGCTTGGGAAGTAGAGGTATAAACCGGCTCGATGACCGCGCCCTGGTTGTTGGCAATGGCCTCGTGCTTCGTATAGGCGCCGTGCACGCATATGGTGGAGAATTTCTTTGCGCGCATTGCCTCTATTTCCTTTTCCCACACGCGCTGCTTAGCCTTCACTTCTTCCACTACCGCGTCAAGGGCCATCTGCCCACCTCCCGAGGTGTTTTGGCAGGCAAGGGATAAAATGTTATGCGAGCGCGCTTGCGCTATCCAAAAACAAAACAGATGGAAAAAAGGAACCTACAGCCTGTCCACGGACACGATTTCCACGCTTGCGACGTTGGAAAGCTTGTTCGCCTTTGCCTCAAGCAGGTCAGAGCCGCCCACGCCGTCCTCCACCACGAATGTGAGCGAGAGCGCGACAATGCCGAACGCAACCGGCTGCTCCTCCATCTTGTACGGCTTGAGCGCCTCCACAGCGTCCTTCTTGAGCTGCGCGAACTTGCCCATGTCCTCTGGCATGATCTTCATTACAACCGCTACTTGTCCCATATGAACACCTCAAAAGTTGCTCCGCGCGCTTACGGCCCGTTCTTCCCGCATGACTTGCACGTGTAGGGCAGCGAAATCTGCCTGCAGTGCTTGCAGCGCACAATCTTCTCGCCGCAGCTCGCGCACGGGAATTCCGAGTATTCCTTGGTCTGCTTTCCGCATGTAACACAGTTCTTCAGCATAATCATTCACCCATTGTGACGAGGTTAAGAGGCGATAGGGTTAAAAGCGTGCCTTTCAGGCGCCGAAACCGCCTAAAATGTTTTGTGGCAAATGACTTCCGGGGCTCTTATGGAAAAGTTCAACATCGCACCCATCGACACCGCATGGCGCGGGCTGTGCAAGCTGCTTTTCGGGCGCGACGTAGGCGGATTGATGAAGTTCGAGCCTTACCTCAAGGAGGCGATGTCCCCCTACCTGATAGCAAAAAGCAGCATTTCTGGCAATAGCATTTTCCTCTCCAACAAGCTTTACCCTGCAAGCGCGCGCTTCGTCTTGCCTGATGAAATCCCGCGGCTTCCAGCCTCAAAATTCAATCCCAACGACATCAAGGACATCGACTCGCTTTTCCGCGCAGCAGAGGAAAACACGGCATACTGCGGCAACAAGGTTTTCGGAAAGAACGCAAACGTGGATTTTGTCGACAACGCCCTCAACTGCATAGACGTATACCACTCCCACAACGTGAGGAACGTGAAAAAGGGCGCCTACATCTCCTATGTGCGCGAGTCGGAATGCGTTTTCGGCATTCCTGCCTTCCCGAAAATAAACTACTCCATGCGCTGCCACGAGGGCATAAACGTGAACAGGCTTTTCGAGTCGTTCTACATCACCCACTCGTCCGACATGTACTATTCCTTCAACTGCACCAACTGCCAAGACGTGATTTTCGGCTACAACCTGCGCGGCAAGAGGCATGTGATTGGCAACATCGAGCTTCCGAAAGACAAATACCTCTCGCTCAAGCAAAAGCTCACAGGCGAAATCGCGGACGAGCTTGAGAAAAAGGGGCGCGCGCGCTCGACATCCGACATCGCAAGGATGGCTGCAAAGGAAAAGGACAGCGAGGGGGACATAAAATTCATTCCCACTCTTCCTGCGCCCAAGGCAGTGGACAAGGCGTTCACCGAAACAATGAAGCTTGTGCTTGGCAAGGAGCGTGCCCCAATCTCCGATTTTGTCCCCTATCTCCAGGAGCGCACCATGCCGATAATGAAGGTGAAAGGGAGGTTCGGCACCTGGGCATTCAACTCTGGCTGGCCCCTTGTCAAGGAAATCCCCCCGAGCTGGCTCTGCACGCTTGACGAGGCGATGAAGCAGGACAAGCCAGTCATAACTGATGCCGACTTGTCCCTCCCGCTTGAAAAGCTCTCGGCAATCGTTTCCAAGAATGCCGTGTCCACCCTTGACTTTGTGGACGGGCAGTGCCGCGATTACGTCGAGGTTTCCCAAGTCATCGACTCCAGCGAGGTCTACTCCTCCTGGGACACCACCACCTCCCAGCGCTCGGCATGCTCGGACGGGGTAATCCAGTCCAAGTACATTTTCGGCTGCTCATTGCGCCAGCTCGACTCGGAGTTTTCGGTGAAAAGCTGCGACATCACGGTGTGCAAGCGCTGCTTTGAGATAGACAACTGCACGAACTGCAGCAACTGCTATTTCTCGCACAACCTGGAAGGCTGCGAGGAGTGCATCCTCTGCTCCAACGTGAAGGGCATGCGCTACGCGGTTCTTAACAAGCAGCTCTCGCGCGAGGATTACGCGCGCATAAAGAAGATGGTGCTCGACTACGTGAATGCGGAGCTGGATAAGAAAAAGAAATGCGGGCGCTCCATATTCGCCCTTACGGGAAAAAAGTGAGCCGGTTTTACCTAACGACAGACTTCACGCCATCCATGAAGTCGTGCCACATCGCAGGGAGCATCTTTGCCCACGTGCCCATGCTGCTGAAAAGTTCGTATGCGCGGTCAAGCGGCCCGTCGGTCATCCTGCCCGCGGCTATGTTCACCCTTCCGCGCGCATCGTATTCAACTGGGATGAACGGTTTCATCCTGCCCCCTGCACAAGGCAGCAGCAGCAGGCCGATTATCTCCGCAGGCGTAGGCTTCCTGCCCCCATCTGCAATGCCAAGCCCGCCAAGGTCAAGCACATTGAACGCGCGCCCAGGGCGGTTGATTATGCTGACGTATTTGTCGAACTTCACATCAAAGTACTCGTGCGTGTCATGCCCGGCATATGACCACTTGCCATATTTTTCCGAGAAATATTTTGCAGCAGCAAGGCACAACAGGGTTGGCGTCAGCGCCCTGCCCCCGAACCCTGCCTCCTCCACCATCCTGGTGAAATAAGGCCTGTTGGCAGTTGCAATCCCGTTGCCATTTTCCTTGAACAATATTTTCTGCCTGGCAGGGTTGCCAAGGTTGAACGCTTCCATTGCCTGGAAGTGGCTGCGCATCATTTCATCAATGTATCCCCACTCGTAATCGCCCATCAGGCCGCGGTTGCCATAGCCCACGCCTGGCAGCAGATTGCTTGCCACAAAGTGGTTCACCCCGCTTGCAGCCTCCTTGCCGGCAGCCATCCTGTCCAAGGTGTCAAGTATCCTCCTCGGGTCCACAAGCGGGGCAAAAGGCGCGTATTCCCAGTTGCCATGCGAAAGGACCTCGTCCCAGAAAGACAATGCCGCGCTCTCATGCGCGAACCATACGCCGATGTGCGGCCCGTTCTTCGCCCCCAGCTTGTAAGGCAAGGTCAGCTCCACGCCAGGCACATTGACAATGCCGACCTGCGCCTCGAGCTCGGAGATGTGCCTTGAAAGCGCCGCGTTCCAGAAGTTGTGCGAGGTCGGCCCCATATGGATGTCATAATTCCAGAGCATGAAATTGCGGATGGCTTCATACTCCGATGATTTCCCGTCGTCATATCCGCTGCTTCTCATGTCAGTGCCGTTCACATATCCTATGTGGTCATGGTTCACCACATGGTATGCGCCCATGGGCTTTTTTGCAGCCTCCGCCAGTATCTCATCCACCGTGCGCTCTGCCCAGCCATCGCTCTTGCCAAGCGTGGAGCGGCGGATTTTCACCCTGCTGGCAGGCGCCGCGGCGTCCATTTCGGACGTTCCTGGGTTTGTGAACAGGGCACGGAGCCCCTCCTCTTCAACGTGGACAAATACGAAATAATTCGAGCCGCCGCTGCGGTTGTAGATTGCCTCGTGCTTGCGCACAAGGAAGCTGGGGCTGTTGGGGCTTGCAACCATGCCCAGTGGCAGCTGCCGAAAGCCGTTCCTCTCCAAGCCCTCATGAAGCTTCAAGAATTCGCGGTTCACTGCGCCTGCGAAAGCAACCTTCGGGCTAAGCAGCGATTCGTGCACATGCGGCGCTTTTGCAGGGCTTTGCTTGGTTCCCACGCAACAAGTCTAGTGAGAACAGTTTTTAACACTTACTGACACGATACGATGCCATTTCCGCCTAAGCTCCCGCCGCTTTCTTCAGCTCCGCAGCCTTGTCTGTTTTCTCCCAGGCGAACTCAGGCTCCTCGCGCCCGAAGTGCCCGTATGCCGCGGTCTTGCGGTAAATCGGGCGCAGCAGATTCAAGTGCGCGATTATTTGCGCTGGCTTGAGCGGGAATACCTTTTCCACTGCCTGCTCAATCCTGTCATCAGGCACAGTGCCCGTGCCAAAAGTGTCCACATAAACCGACGTTGGCTTTGCAACCCCTATGCAGTACGATATCTGCACCTCGCAGCGGCTGGCCAGGCCTGCTGCCACCACGTTTTTTGCGATGTAGCGCGCCATGTATGCCGCAGACCTGTCCACCTTGGACGGGTCCTTTCCTGAGAAGCAGCCGCCTCCGTGCCTTCCCATGCCGCCGTAGGTGTCCACTATTATTTTCCTGCCAGTCACGCCGGTGTCTCCCTCGGGGCCGCCCACCACGAATATGCCCGTGCCGTTCACAAAATAGTTTGTCTTTGCGTCCAGCCACTTGCCACAAGCTGGCTTGACCACTTTCTCGATTATCTCCTTCTTGACAGTCGCCTCCGGCACATCCGGGTCGTGCTGCGCAGCCACCACCACGGTTGCCACGCGCTTCGGGACGCCGTCAACATACTCCACGCTCACCTGGCTCTTGCCGTCAGGGCGAAGCCATGCAAGCGCCTTGCCCTTCCTTGCCTCGGAAAGCTTGCGCGTTATCGCATGGGCAAGCATGATAGGAAGCGGCATGAGCTGCGGCGTTTCGTTGCAGGCATAGCCGAACATCATCCCCTGGTCCCCTGCGCCCTGCTCATGCTCCTTTTTCGCGTCCACGCCAACCGCAATGTCAGGCGACTGCTCATGGATGGCGGTGAGCACGCCGCAGTCCTTGGAGTCCATCCCGTATTCAGGGTTGGTGTAGCCTATCTCCTGCAAAGTCTCGCGCACCACCTTCTGCACGTCGACATACGTCCTGGTGGTGACCTCTCCTGCGACTATCACTGTGCCCGTCGTGACCAGCGTCTCAATTGCCACCCTTCCTTTGGGGTCGTCCTTCAGTATGGCATCCAGTATCGCGTCCGACACCTGGTCGCAAATCTTGTCAGGGTGCCCCTCTGTCACAGACTCTGAAGAGAATATCTTGGTAACCATAAAGCCTCACCGCAGGGATTTCCAAAAGACGGATTATAAAATGCGCTGATGGTTTTATTCAAATCGGAATAATCCGCATATTCTGCTAGTCCGAAATGCCTGGCAGCAGGGAGCTCCTGCGGCGCGCGTATTCGTTCACGCTGTCCACAAGCTCAAACACGCCCCCGATTTCAACCCCTCGCTTCCAACCTTCAGAGGCTTTTGCCTTTTTTCCCCTCTCCATCTTTCCCACCTTGGCTCCAAACAAGATGGGCAATGGGCGCGTTTAAATCCTCTGTTCCAGGCGGGACAGGGGCAAAAGCCATTAGGATAGGCAAAGTGTGTCCACCATAGGCTTCATGCCCATTGCAAAAGAGCGCAGCTCTGTGGCAACAATTGCGGCTTCCTTGCTCTTTTCAGGGTTGGCGTATTCCCTTGCAAGCACCCTTGCCAGCAAGTACGCTGCCATCTCCACCTGCTTTGCCTCGCCGTTCTTGGGTTCCACCTGCTTGAGGACGGCAAGCGCTATCCTTCCAAGAGCTATCCTGTCCTGCACAGAAGGCTGCCTCATCCTGCCTGCAATCGCCATGGCGACCTCCACGTTCGGAATCATTTGTTTTTTTGTTTGTGCATTCATATTCCCACCTCTTTCCCACTTTCCCATTTTAGTGGGCGAAGGGTTTATAAAACGTGCGCTAAGGCAGGGTAAAACAGGGGAAAAAGCCGGAAAGGAAAAGAAGGAAACCGCTTCAGCTTTGGACAGACACGAGCATTTTGTCCACATCTATCCTCTGGTAGATGACTTCGTCGCAAATCTTGATGGCCTCCACTGCGTGCCTGTAATGCTTTCCCTCGGGGTTGGAGAGGCTCAGTTTTGCCGTTTCCTTCAGCTTGAGGGCAAGGTCAGTCCGTTCATCCATGTCTGGAACCTTCTCAAGAAGCTTCAAGGCATCCATGATATGGAACATCCTCGTTTCAGGGTCTCGCCTCGCTTCCCTGATAAGGCTGGCTATCCTCTGTATTGTCGGGTCCTCGCTTCGGGGGCGCTTGTTCTGGATTGCCCTGCGCATCCGGTCCGCTTCAGGCTCACGAATGTTAGATATAGCAATATCGGAGGTAGCAATAAAGCCAGGTCTTGTCTTGGTTTTCATCTTTTCACCTGCGATTGTTGTCCTATAACATATTTTAAATCTTTCTACAACAATGCCTCGTCACACCTGCGCAATCTCCACGTGCGTTGCGACCTTTTCCTTCAAAAGAAGCTCCTTTATCGCGGATGGCTTTGCCTTGCACTTGGACAGGTCTGCAGTCGCGCGCCATTGTGCGCTCCTGCCCCTGTCAGACGCAATGGACTCTGACTGCACGAGGTCCGCGCCGCTTTTTGCAAGGATGACAAGAAGGCGCGAAAGCGAGCCTGGCGCGTCGGAGAGCGCCACGGTCATCCTGTAAAGGCTGTCGCCCGCGGCTGCGAATGGCAATATTGAAAGCGTGGACTTCTCGCTGTTGAGGATGAGGAGCACGTTGGAATTTTCCTTGAGGTTGAGGACCTCCCTGTAGGCTGCAGGCACGATGAGCCTCCCCTTTTCGTCAATGCGCGCAACCGAGCTTGTAGACATAATCCCACGTGGGAAAACCGTGGGTGCCGAAACTTAATAAGGGTTTAGCCTCTTATCAACGTGTGCCCTCGTAGTATAACTTGGATAGAATGCGAGCTTGCGGAGCTTGAGATCAGGGTTCAAATCCCTGCGAGGGCGCTCGCTGTGGCTCGCGCCCTCGTAGTATGTCGCGAACTTTCGGTTCGCTCCATCCCTGCGAGGGCGCTGAATTATTCTGAAAAAAGGTGAACATATGAAACGCGGAAAGCACTCGGCAAGCGGAAAGAGGCAGAGCAGGAAGCGGGCGAAGAGCAACTGATTTCCTTTATTTTTTATTTTCCTATTTTTCCCATGCGCGCGACTACGTCAATCCACGTCAAGAAGCTTTATTAATTTCAATTCCGATTTTCTAGCGCGACCAGGCAGTGATCACATGGCTGATGTCAATAGGGTGAACTTTCTCATAGGCGGCCCGGCTGGCGCCGGCGTTGCCTCGGTAGGGCTGCTTTTCGCAAAATGCCTGCAGCGAAGCGGGCTTGAGGTCTTCGGCACCAACGACTACCCCTCGCTCATCAAGGGCGGGCACAACATCTACGCGGTAAGCGCGAGCCCCGAGCCGATTTTCTCCCTTGTAGGAAAGCCCGACATCCTGATTGCGCTTGACAAGAAGACTGTGGAGGTGCGCTCGCCGGAACTATCCGAGGGCGGCGCGCTCATCTACGACTCGAACAAGGTGGCCGACGCAAAGGAAATAGCCAAGCGCCAGGACATCACCTATGTCGGCGCGCCCCTTTCCCAGATGGCAGCGGCCGCAGGCGGGGAGATCATGTTCAACACCGTCGCCCTGGGCGCGGCAATGGGCATACTTGGCACCGACTTTGCAATCATCGAGAACATGATGGCGAAGATGTGGGCAAGGAAAGGCCAAGCCGTGGTGGACTCCAACACCGCAGCCGCGCGCGCAGGCTATGATTTCTCAAAGTCAATAGTGAACGGAAGCTTCAAGGCAAAAATAGAATTCATAAAGCGCGAAAAGACGCTTTTCATAAACGGCAACGAGGCATCGGTGGCAGGCGCGATTGCTGCGGGCTGCAAGTTCGTGGCCGAATACCCCATGAGCCCCTCGTCGGCAATATTGCATCTCATGGCAGGCCACGAGCGGGACTACGGCATCATAGTGAAGCAGACCGAGGATGAAATCGCAGCGGCAAACATGATTACCGGGGCGGCGTTCGCGGGCGTGCGCTCCATGACTGCGACCTCGGGCGGCGGCTTCTCGCTCATGTCCGAGGCATTGGGCCTGATGGGCATGATGGAGGCGCCGTGCGTGATATTCAACTCCCAGCGCGCAGGCCCGTCCACCGCGCTTCCCACCTACACCGAGCAGGCAGACCTGCTCTTCTCGCTCCACGCCTCCCAAGGCGAATTCCCGCGCGTGGTGATTGCTCCCGGCGACATGACCGAATGCTACGTGGAGGCTTTCAACGCCTTCAACATCGCCGAGCTTCTCCAGGTGCCAGTCATCGTGCTTTTGGACAAGTACCTCTCCGAAAGCTCGCAGACAGTGGAGGACTTCCGCAAGATCCCACTCAAGGTGGAGCGCGGCAAGCTCATGACCGATGCGCAGATGGAAGCTGCAACCTCCTTCAAGCGCTACGAATACACTGCAAACGGGATTTCCAACCGCTGCCTGCCTGGGCAGAAAAATGGCATGCATGTCTGCTCAAGCTACGAGCACGACGAGACGGGCTTCACTTCCGAGGAAGGGCAAGAGCGCATCAAGCAGATTGACAAGCGCGCCACCAAGCTCTCAGTAATCCCCGAGATTTTCATCGCGCCCACGTTCTATGGCGCATCCGCCGCGCTTGCCGACATAACGGTCGTGTGCTGGGGCTCCACCAAGGGGCCTGCGCTTGAGGCGCTAAGGATTCTTGAGCAGAAAGGCGTGGCGGCGCGCCTCATGCACATACGCTATGCCTCGCCGTTCCCGGCATCCAGCGTGATAAAGGCGCTTCGGGCATCGAAGAACACTATCATACTCGAGGGCAACTCCACCGCGCAGATGCGCACCCTCATACTGCAGAAGACAGGCTATTACATAGAGAAGGCGTACCTGCGCTACGACGCGCGCCCGTTCACGCCAGAGGAAATCGCGGCGCACGTTTCCAAGCTCGCAGGAAGAAAGTGATATCATGGTGACAGTATCAGAACTGAACTCCAGCCACATGCCCACCTGGTGCCCAGGCTGCGTGCTTCCAGGTGCGTTGATTCAGAAGAACCCATGCGTCGAAAAAATAGAAGACATAAAAGCCGGCGACAAGGTCTTGGGCAGCGATGGCAAGTACCACACGGTTACCGAGGTCTTTGCCCACCGCCACGCTGGCAAAATGTATAGGATAAAATCCAAGTGCCTCGGTGAAGTCACTCTTACAGATGAACATCCTGTCCTTTCAGTTGAAAGAAAGCACGCCAAAACGCACAACAAGGAATTTGAGCTGCAATGGACACGAGCTGACAAACTGAAGATAGGGGATTACGTCGCTTACCCTATACTGAAGGAAGAGGAAGATTTGGAAGAAATTGAATTGCCCGACCTGAAGAAAGGGATGGACCGAAAGAGCAAGCCGTTTCCAAGGAAAATCAAGCTGAATGAGGATTTCCTCCTTCTTTGCGGGTATTACCTGGCTGAGGGTCATGTCCACGCGCGCGAAGTGGTGTTCACCTTCAATTCAAAGGAACAGCAATTCGCAGAAGATGTCAAAAAAGCAGCTGAAAGCGCGTTCGCCATCCCAGCCACATTCAAAACGAGGGAAAGCAAGCACACAATCGATGTTTCAATCTCTTCCTCTCAGCTTGCAAGGCATTTTGAGGGATGGTTTGGAACAGGGGCCGCCAAGAAGAAAATCCCGCGTTTCCTGATGCTTTTGCCTAAGGAAAAGCAGAAGTGGCTGATTCGCGGGATGTGGCGCGGCGACGGCTGGGTAGGCAAGGGAAGGGCGAACTACAGGACGGTTTCGCACACGCTTGCCGAACAGCTGAAAGTTCTTCTCATACGCAATCAAATCGTGCCTACAGTTTCAGTTAACAAGGCACACGGGGTGCACAAGGAATCATATTCAATCCAAGCGGTTAGCAGGCGGGATTTGACGGTTCTTTCCAACATCTTGGGGGTTGAAATTGAAATGCGCAAAGCCGGCAAATCCCCCTCCAGCATACTGCTTACTGAGTTTGTCCTGACTCCGATACGGAAAATTGAAACATTTGATTACAACGGCATAGTGCATAATATGGAAGTGGAAGGCGTCCACAGCTATGTCAGTGAAAATGCAATTCTGCACAACTGCGGCGACTTTGGCATACTCATCGCGCTCAAAGGCGCGCTTGCAAAGTTGAACATCCCCGCGCACGAGACCGTGGTGGTTTCCGGCGTGGGCTGCGGCTCCAAGCTTCCGCATTTCATAAAGACATACGGGTTCGAGGGCTTGCACGGAAGGAGCCTTCCCCCTGCGCAGGGCATACACCTTGCGAACAACAAGCTCACGGTGGTGGCGGTGGGCGGGGACGGCGACGGCTACGGCATCGGCATGGGGCACTTCGTGCACGCCATGCGGCGCAACATGGACTTCACCTACATCGTGCAGGACAACGAGATATACGGGCTTACCACCGGGCAGGCTTCCCCCACCACAAGGCAGGGGACGAAAACGCGCTCCACGCCAAACGGCGCAATCGAGCGCGAGGTGAACCCCATCATGATTTCCCTTGCGGCAGGCGCGACCTTCGTGGCGCGCGGCTTTGCAGGCGACATCCCGCACCTCACAGACATGATCTCCCAGGGCATCGCGCACCGCGGCATTGCGCACATCGACGTGTTCCAGCCCTGCGTCACATGGCGCAAGGACCTTCCCTACGACTTGTACCAGAAGAAAATCTACAAGCTCGAGTCAGAGGGGCACGACCCGTCCAATTTCGAGGCTGCAATGAAGCGCGCGTCCGAGACCGAGCGCTGGCCAATCGGCGTGTTCTACAAAACAGAGAGGCCGATTTACACCGACGAGCTGCCATTCATAAAGGACGTGCCGCTTGCAAAGCACGACATCTCCTCCACCGACATCTCGAAGTATGTCGAGGAGTTCATGTAGCCTCTTTTTTCCATGCGCAAGCTTTTTCCGAAAATCAAAATCATTATATACTTTCACGCCGTATTTTGCTGGTAAATTGAAAATTTTTATCGCGCTCTTCTTTTTTTGGTGCGGTTTTGACGGGGTGGGAAAATGGCCGGGTACATTCGGAATTTCATGAAGAAGCATTACAAGCACTTCAACGCCGCGGTCGTGGTGGACGCGTCGCAGGCATACTGCGACATTGTCGATTCAGGCGGCTGCATGATGGTGACGCTCGCAGGCGCCATGAGCACTGCGGAGCTCGGGAAATCGCTCGCAGAGATGATTCGGCAGGGCAAGGTGCACGCAATCACCTGCACGGGCGCGAACCTCGAGGAGGACGTGTTCAACCTCGTGGCAAACAAGCACTACAAGCGCGTGCCGCACTACAGGCAGCTCTCGCCCGCGGACGAGCTCGCGCTTTACAACGACGGCTTCAACAGGGTGACTGACACCTGCATTCCCGAGGAGGAGGCGATGAGGCGCATCGAGAAGGAAGTGCTCAAGCTCTGGCAGAAGCACGAGAAGGAAAACAAGCCCTCGTTCCCGCACGAATACATGTACGAGCTTCTCCGCTCCGGCGTGCTGAAAGAGCACTACGAAATCGACCCCAAGGACAGCTGGCTGCTTGCTGCCGCGGAGAAAAACCTTCCCATGTTCGTTCCAGGCTGGGAGGACTCCACACTGGGCAACATGTTCGTCTCCCAAGTGATAAAGGGCGGGCTTTCCTCCTACACGCCGCTCAAGCGCGGCGCGCAGTACATGGAGGAGCTCATCAGCTGGTACAAGGCAACCTCGCCCAAGCACAAGATAGGCTTTTTCCAGATAGGAGGGGGGATTGCCGGCGACTTCCCCATCTGCGTGGTGCCGCTCCTCATACAGGATTTGAAGCTCGAAAAAACGCCTTTCTGGTCATACTTCTGCCAGATATCCGATAGCACCACAAGCTACGGCAGCTATTCGGGCGCAGTGCCCAACGAGAAAATCACGTGGGGCAAGCTTGACGAGACCACGCCGCGCTTCGTGATAGAGTCGGACGCCACCATAGTGGCTCCGCTCGTGTTCGGATACGTGCTGGACTGGTAAGAGGAGCATGTTTTATTCGTCGACTCCTTTGAAAGGGAACGCCCACGCGGTCACGAGCCTGTTTGTGGCGATGAACACGTCCTTCCTTCCCAGCCTGTCCAGGATTGCGCTCACGCTGTTTTTGCATATTGCAAGGCAATTCTCGAGGTATATCCCGATAAGGAACACTCCGCGCGTTTTTCCATCGCCAAGGGCGGCGTTGATCCTCGCCCAGCCATCCCTCCCTATCAAATTAATGCTGCCTGTCTTCGAGGTGTACACTTTTGCGCCATCAGGAAGCTTTGAGCCGTGCCTCTCGAAATGCGCGCCCAGATCATTGCCCGACTCGATGAAAAATGTTTTCTCAAGCATGCCTGGATGATTGAGGAGTGCCACTGTTCTTTTTTCCCACGCCTCTAAAGGCTCAGCGCGAATTGATTCCCGCCCGTCTCGGTAATGGTAGGCAAGATGCACTGCAATCGGTACCACGCCCTTGCCATCAAGAAGCTTTCCCAACTCGGGAATGGTCTTTGCAGAGGCCAGCCTCGCGCCCAGGCGCCTATTCTCCGCGCTAGCGGCAGGGGGTCTAAGGTAAAATGTCGAGCTTGAACACATGTTATAATTAGTATATAGATATGCTTTTAAAGGAATTGATTCGCGCTCAGCCAATCTTCGCGATTTTCTGCATTGTCTCCGCGAAGGTGCGCACTTCCTCTTCAGTATTGTACAAGTAGAGCGATGCGCGCACCGCGCCTTTTCCAAAGCCCAGCGCATTCGCCCCTGGCTCGGCGCAGAAAACGCCTGACCTGAGGGCTATTTTTGACAGCGAATCGGCCATGAGCGCCGCCTGGTGCGGGGGGACGCCTTTCAAATTGAAGGAAACAAGCGCACAACGGGGAGCGGACGTGCTGCCATAAATTGTGGAGTTGGGGATGGACTGGATGGCGGAAATTAATTTGCCGGCCATTTCCCTTTCATGTTTCTCAATATTTTCCATCCCGGCTTTCGCGAGGTAATCGCACGCCGCCGCAAGGCCGATGGCGCCTGCGTAATTCTGTATGCCTGCCTCAAACCTCTTGGGCGCGGCTTTCCATTTCACTTCGTTCAGGCTGACTGTTTCCACTGTCTCCCCGCCCACTATGAAAGTGTCAAGCTTCTCAAATGCCTCTTTCTTTCCCACCAGGCAGCCAATGCCTGTGGGCCCGCACATCTTGTGCCCGGAGAATGCCAGGAAATCGGCACCCAGCTTCCTGAAGTCCACGCGCGAGTGCGGCACGCCCTGCGCGCCGTCGATGAGCACCATTGCGCCTGCGTCATGCGCTGCCTTCACGATTTTCTCCAAAGGCGCGCGCATGCCCGTGGTGTTTGTGGTGTGGTGGATTGCGACAAGCGCAGTGGAACGGTCTATAGCCGAAAGGGAAGCCTCGTCAATCGTGCCGTCCGGAAGCACGCGAAGCATCTCCATGTTTACAATGCCCCTCCTTTTCTGCTCCATTATGGGAAGGAGAAGCGAGTGGTGCTCCAAAGGCGTTGCGACCACTTTCTTGCGCGAGGAATAGTTGAGCGAGCGGATGACAAGATTCAGCCCCTCGCTCGTGTTCTTGGTGAAGACAAGCTCATCGGGCTTTGCGCCGACAAACTTCGCAATCCTTTCCCTTGATGCCGCAAACTTCTCATCTGTCCTTTTGGCAAGCGCGTGGTGCGACCTGCCTGCGCAGGCGGACAGTTCAGAGTAATACGCAGCCTCGGCGTCAATGACCGCGCGAGGCTTGAGCGAGGTGCATGCCGAGTCAAAATAGATTGCCCTGGAGGATTGGAGAACAGGGAAATCCGCGCGCAGCTTGTTAGCATCCATCTACTCGCCCAGCAGCCTCTTGACTTCTTTCTGCACATCAAAGATTGCAGTCTGCCCTACATAAGGCTTTCCATTCACGAAGAAAGTGGGCGTGCCGTATATGCCGGCAGCAGCGCACTCGTCCGTGTTCTTCTGGAGCTGCACGTCGTGCTTTCCGCCTGCCATGCAGGAGTCGAACTGCGTGAGGTTGAGCCCCTTTGCAATGCCATAAAGCACCGAAGTGCCATTTGCCCTCAGGTCTTCTTGCCTGGCAAACACTGCAGCCCTATAATCCCAGTACTTGCCCTCGTCATTTGCGCACAGGCCTGCAAGCGCGGCTTCTCGAGAATACGGGTGCTCTTGTATGGGGAAGGACTCATAGACATAGTTTAGCCTGTTGCCGTACTCGCTTATCATGTTCCGTACTACTGCCTCTGCCTCTTTCGTATACGGGCAGGTGTAGCATCCGAACTCGATGACCGTGACATTGGCAGACTGGTTGCCTGCAAAAATCCCGTTTACTGTGGTGGGCACCTTAAGCGCAGCATTTGTTATGTCAGAAATCGGGCAGAAGCCGCCCTGCTTGCCGTTGCAGTTGCCATATGCCCAGTAGTTGTACAGCCCCTCGGCGGTGAACACCACGCTTAGCAGCATGAGGAGGATGAAAACAAGGGAAATCGCCTCGATGTGCCTGTTCACAAAGGAAGCCGCGGCAGGCGAAATTTTCATTATGCCCGCAATGCTCGCAGCCTTTATCTCCTCGTCCAATCCCGTGTCGCACGGGCGCAGCGTTGCCGTTTTGAAAACGCAGTCAATGGCGCGCTTCGCGAACGGGCGGTACTTTGCCGAAAACAAGGAAAGCACCAGGAAAACCGGGAGCGCTATGAAGCAAAGCACCATTTGAAATCACGTTCACTACTTATGTTTTCATCTTTATTTTTGTTTTGCCATCTTAGCGGAGCCGTCTGCGTCTCCGCTTCTGGAAAAGCGTTATTTCCGCTTTTCCATCGCCGCTTTCACCCTTTCCTTGGCAATCTCAAGCGCTGCAGCGCGGAGGTCCCCTCCCTTTGCGCGTGCAAAGACGAGCCTCGTGTTCGTGGTGATTTTCTCCTTCACCATGGCGAACATCTCCTTCTCGCTGCCGCCGATGAATTCCACATAGGACGAAATCACGCCGCCTGCGTTTGCCACAAAGTCAGGCACAATGATAATGCCCCTCTTCACGAGCGCAAGCTCGATGTCCGGCGTCATGGGAATGTTCGCGGCCTCCACAATCACGCGCGCCTTTATCTTGTCCATGTTGTCCGCGCGTATCACGTTGGGGCGCGCGCCTGGAATGAGCACGTCGCACTTGATGCCGAACAGGTCTGCCGCCGGCAGCACCTTGGCGCCAGGGTAGGCAGTAACCGTGCCCTTCTCCTTCTTTGTCTGCATGAGCGTCTCGTACTTCAGGCCGCTTTCCAGGTAAACAGTGCCTTTGGAGTCTGACACCGCAATCACCTTCGCGCCTTTCTCGGTGAGGAACTTCGCAGTGAACGTGCCCACATTGCCAAACCCCTCAATGGCGACGGTCGCGCCTGCAATCGGTATCTTCGCATGCTCGAGCGCCACTTCGGTTGCAAGGAAAACCCCATAGCCCGTGGAGCCAAGCTCATGGGGCAGGCCCCCCATGCTGGCGGGCTTTCCCGTGGCTGCTTTTGGCGTTCCGATTGTCTTTGAAATGATCGCCATCTCGTTCTCGCCTATGTTCATGTCAGGCCCAGGCACGTATTTGCTGGGCACAAGCAATGCGATTTTCTCCGAAAATGCGCGGACAAGCTCAGCCTTGTTCGGCGCGTTGCCAGGCGCCTTGATGCCTGACTTTGCCCCGCCGAACGGAATGCCTGCAAGCGCATTCTTCCAAGTCATTGCGCGCGCAAGCCCGTAAACTTCGTCGACCGTGATGTCCGGCACCAATCGCACGCCTCCCTTGGCAGGCCCTATCGCCGTGTTGTCAATGACCACAATCCCCTCCATCTTCGTCTTGGGGTCATAGACGTGGATTATCATCTCGGGCCCATATTCATCGTTTTTTATTGCCATTTAGCTCATCTCCTAATGTTTTTCAGCAGTCAAAACTGCTAGTACTGGAATAAAACAGTTGCGGTGCCGCCTGCGCATCAAGGCGAGCTCTTGCACTGGTGGTCCGCCATGTCGCAGAAGCCCCCTGGGCAGTCGTTGCTCGTGCCGCACACCGCCTTCACGCAGCGGTAGGCGCTTGAGGACAGCGGGTCAATCTCGCAGCGCTCGTCGTATTTGCACTCCGAGGACTTGGTGCAGTAGCCTGCCATCACCATGCACTTGTGGGTGGGCACGTTGCACTGCTGGTACGCCGTGTTGCACTCGGAATTGGTGGTGCAGTAGCCAGGCCTGCTCACGCAGCGCCTGTTGACGGCATCGCAAATCTGCCAGCTCTCGCAGTCCGACAGAGATGCGCAAAGCCCGCGCTGCGCCTCGCACTTGTTGGTCTTGGTGTTGCAAAGCTGCCACTCCCTGCAGTCCTTGTCGGAAAGGCAGGAATCCGATGATACCACGCAGCGCTTGAGCGCCTTGTCGCAAATCATGTAATCCGGGCAGCCCAGGTCGTTGTTGCAAAAGC
This sequence comes from uncultured Microcaldota archaeon, assembly GCA_903892905.1. Lineage (GTDB taxonomy): Archaea > Micrarchaeota > Micrarchaeia > Anstonellales > Anstonellaceae > UBA10161. Next base: position 19,875 of record CAITKI010000058.1, read on the forward strand.
CTGCTTTCACCACGCATGTTTTGCCCGTGGTGTTGCACGCCTGCCACAGCTCGCAGTCCACGTCGGAGACGCACCTTCCGGTCAGCGGCACGCAGCGCTTGGCAGTCATGTTGCACATCTGCCACGCCTCGCAGTCAAACTGGTTTGTGCAGCCGCCTGGCTTGGGCACGCAAATGTGCCTGCTTAGGCTGCATACCTCTGTATTTGCATCGCAGACAGAGTCGGTGTCGCAATAGCCTGCGCGCGGCCTGCATGTGTTGTTGCCCACAGCGTCGCACACCTGCCAGCTTCCGCAGTCGCCGTCGCCTCGGCACCTGTTGTCAAGGAAGGCGCACTGGTGCGTTGCTGCCGGGCAGGTCTTTAGGGTGTCGTTGCACTCGCTGTCACCGTTGCAGTATCCGTCCTTAAGCGCGCATGCCTTTTTCGCAGTGTCGCAGAATTGCCACGCCTTGCAGTTCTTGTCGGCAGTGCATCCCTGTGACAGGCAGCCTGAAAGCAGGACGAGCGCAAAAATGCCGAAAATCGCCAAAAGAGGAAATGCAAATGCTTTGCCCGACAAATAACCACCCTATTCTTGCTCCCTTTCAGTCGCTAAAATATTAAAAAGGGGGCACCCCCTGGCAATTCAGGTGCCCGCACCTGCAGGTGGCATGGGCTTTTGGCTCATATTACCTTCATAGGAATGCCAACTGCCGGGTAGTCATAGCCCCCGCTTGTGCTGTTGCCAATTTGCAGCGAGGATATGGGCGCAAGCGTGCCAAGGTCGTTTGCCTTGACATACATGTCAGACACGGTGTAAAGCGTGCTGTCCATGTAAAGCGCGCGCTTCACGCTTGCGCTGCTGTACCAGTAGTAGCCACTCTTGGCAAGCTCGCTGCCGCTTGCGTGCGACACCGTGCCGCGGAGAACAAAGCCCC
>CAITKI010000059.1 GCA_903892905.1 uncultured Microcaldota archaeon
ATAAGACGGGTCGCGGAACGCCTTGAGGTGCGCCGAGCCGTCAGTCTGGTTGTAGTAATCCAGATAGAATGCCCCGTCGCTTATCACCAGGCTGCTGTGCGCAGCATTCCAAGCCTTGTCCGCATTCAGGCGCGAAGAAAGCGTGTTGCTTCCCAAATAGTCTGTGCCGTCCGCAGTCACCATGGGCGCGATTTGCGCGTCTGTCAGGCTTCCCATTGCTGCAAGCACGTCGCCCACATGGGTGCTGTTCACCAGGGAGAGCGGCGGAACAGGCGAGGCCGGCACATCCCCGTACGAATACTTCTTCTGCGCGAAGACCACTGCGTCATCCGCGGCATAAATCTCAAAGGGCGCAACCCTTTGGAACATGCGCGCCACCGCGAGCAGGTTGCCATTGTCCAAATCTTGCGTGTTCAAGTAAGTTTCAAGCAGGTTGCCATTTATGCGGTATCCCACGACCGTGTCCAGCGTGCCCTTGTACTGGTCGGATGCAATCTTCTGCTTCTCAGTGTCGTATACCCTGTCGCTTGTGCTGGCGAGGAAATAAAGCACGTCCGACCAGCCTATTGCCTGGCCATTGTGCCAGTTTGCCCCTATGTACCCCGAGAGGTCGTATGCCACCTTGGTCTTTGCAGTTGCATTGGCAGGCGTTGCCACCCACTTCTTGCCCTCCACGCTCCACATGAAAGCGCCCTGCGGAAGCGCCTGGGGCGCAGGGTATCTCTCTATTGCAAATCCCCACCTGTACGGCTTTTCCTCCAAAGTCACCGGGTCTGCCGTCCACGCAGGGTCGTGTATCGTGTTGAGCAAGCCCATCGCATATATGCTTTCCACCACGGCTGGGTTCCACGAGACTTTGCCGTCGTAAAGGTCCGGCATGCCAATGGCAAGCGATGCCTTTCCATTCACGCCTGCCTGCCTGGCAGTGCTATAGTCGCCTATCCCGATAAAGCGGTTATCCACAATGCCTTGCACATCTTTTCCCGCCCCGTAATTGCTGTCAAGCGCCACCAGCCACATTCCGACGGAATCGTTGATGTACAGCTTTGCTAGCAAGCCATTCGCGCTGTCCCACTCTGCCTGCGTGGTGGCATTGCCCATCATTTCTCCAGCCGCTTTTATGGCGGTGTTGTTGTATTGCCACCATCCGTCCTGGTGATCAGGCGCAAGGAAAAATGCAGATTGGTATTTCGAGGCGCCATAGAATACCGCCCCTGACACGTCCACATTCCACTTCATCTCCACGGGGTCGGTCGTGTACTGCGGCATGACATTGTAATCATCGTATGTTGGCATTTCCACTGCGAAACCTGCAGCCTTCAGGTCGCTTGCCACTATGTTGGCAAACATGAACCTCGTGCCTGTGGAGCCTGAGCCGTTGTATAATGGCATGATAATGGTGATTGGCTTGCCATTGTAGGACCAAGTGCCATTCACCATGGCTGCGCCCTGCTCTGCCATTGCCTCGCCGAGCAGTGTCATTCCCTTCACCTTGTCATATGTTATGTTGAAGGAATCGACTGCAGATGATATTGGGGCGTAGCTCGGGTGCCCTGGCCATGGAATTGAAAGCACGGGGAACGCCGCCCCGCCGTACACCTCGCGCGCTATCTGCCCCCTGTCAATCAGGAAGTTGAGCGCAAAGCGCGCCTTCTGGCTTGAGAACGGGTTGATGCCGGCATTCGCTGGCGCCGGGTTAAAGTAGATGCCCATGAACGTGGAAACAGCCGGGTAGAGAGCAACCGCGGTGCTTGGGTCTGATTCAATTCCCTGCACATCTGCTGCTGCAAGCGGGGAAAGATAATAGTCGAGCTTTCCGCTCTCAAGCGCCGCCCTTGCATCCTTCTGCGGAACTATGCTTATGGTGATTCCGTCCGAAGCCGGGCCGGTCTTCACCACCTGTTCAAACGTCACGTTTTCTGCATTGAGGCGCAGCGTCAGGCTCTTCACCGCGCCGTTGTCCACGTTGAACTCGAACGGGTTGCTCGTGAACATCATGTCGTCAGTCGGCGTGCCTGGGTGCGCGAACTTGTTCCCGCCAATCGGCACCAGGGCAAGCTTGATTTTTGCAGGCCCGAAAGTCGCAGTCAGGTTCCCATTCTCCATCGCCACAACTGCCGTCCCGTATGCAATATTGGTGTAGCTTCCTGCATATGCAGAAAGCTGGAGCGCGGAAGCTGCGGGGGTGGGGCTAGTCTTCGCAGACTCAGCCGCCTTCTGCACCTTGAATGTTTTCAGCATATCAGATGACAAATCTACTGTGCTATTGCCGAAGTACATTACAAGGAACTGCGAGGAAAGCGCGTCGGAAAGGCTGGCTTCCACATTGTTGGTGAGTATCACTATCCCCACATTCTCCTTGGGCAGGAATGAAACCGAGGTGTGGTATCCTCCTATCGCCCCGCTGTGCCCAACCATGGGGCCGAACTTGGTTTCCTGGTACAGCCATCCCTGGCTGTAGAATCCCGCGCTCTCCATGTTGTCGCTCAGCGGCGTTTTTGGCGAGTGCACGTAATTGAGGTTTGCGGCCGTGAGGAGCTGCTTCCCGTTGTAGGTGCCATTGCCCATCTGGAAAATGAGCCACTTGGACATGTCAGCTGCGTTCGAATTCACGCCGCCTGCGCCAGGCTCCCAGTATGCCATGTGCACTATTGTTGAGTCCCATGCAACCTGCTCGGGCGAAAGCGAGCCGTCTGCCGAGCGCGCGTACGCGTACGGCGTGGCAACATCCTTTGCTGCCATGAGCGAATCATAGTCAGCCGAGCTGCTTGCCATGCCCAGCGGCGAAAATATCTGCTCCTTCAGGTTTTCCCCCCAGCTCTTGCCAGTGATTTTCTCGATTATCAAGGACGGCAGGGAATAAACAGTGTTCTGGTATTCGTATTTTGAGCGGAAGCTGGTGGCAGGCACTGCGTAGCGGAGCGCGTGCGCCATGTAGCTGCTGTTGTATCCGATGTACATTATCTCGTCGCCCCAGTGGTCGGGCAGGCCGCTGTGGTGCGCCAATGCATCAGTTACTGTCATTTCATTCGTAACCCACGAATCATTCATCTGGAAGCCCGGCATGTATTGCTTTATCTTGCCGTCCCACTCCATCGCGCCCTTTTCCACCTCCATTGCCACCAGCGTGGAGGCGAATGCCTTGGACGTCGAGCCTATAGAGAAAACAGTCTCAGGCGTCACAGGGTCGCCCCCCACCGACTTCGCGCCATATCCCTTCAGGAGAAGCACCTTGTCACCCTTCACGATTGCGATGGACATTCCCGTCACATTCCAGTCCTTGCGCGCATTCTCTGCGTAAGCGTCGAAATTCTCCACCACGTGCGAAAGCTCTGCATCAGTGGGCGAATGTATTGCCCCTGCTGCTTGCGCATTGCCCTGTGTTGCGCCAGCCTGAGCAGAAGCCAAATTCTGCTTTATCCCCTCGTACCAGCTCCTGTCAAACCCTATTCCCTTGCAGAACTGCTCAGTTTGGCATGAGATAGACGAGCACGCCTCGCACGGCGGGCATACTACGCACGAAGACGGGCAGGTATCAGATGAATAGCTCGAACAAGCCGCGCCCACGGGCGGCGCAGGCAGATGCGGCGCATTCGGGCCCTTTTGCCCTGTGCAGCCGAAAATAAGCATTCCAAAAACAGCAAAACATGCAAGCAAAACAGCAAACGCGCGAGACATACACCAACCTCCAAGGGCAGATGCTCGCGCAACCTCTATAAATGGTGCTGGCGGGCAAAACCTCTAATCTGATGGAAGGGCGATTCTCTCGGCTTTGTAAAGCCAACCCGGATTCTTGCCAGGCGCGGCGTTTACCACGCTGAGCTGCCAGACGATTTCCCCGCTTTGCGTGACTTCCAATATCCGAGATTCCCATCCCTTTGCGCCGCCCGTGACATTGGTGTCCACGGTTTCAATCAGGGTGTTCCCGTTTGGCAGCCTGTCACAATCCCTGCTTGACATAAGCCCCGGCTTGTAGTATGTCCAGGCCGTTTTTCCGCTGCTCCTGTTTATCTCGACTGCCTGGTAGGGTGCATCTGGCGGCGGCAGGCACGCAAGCAAGTCATCATTGGGCAGCAGCTCAGGGTCGTGCGGGTCAGGCGCACTCCCGAAAGTTGTCCAGTCATACGACCACACGACCGCGCCGCTTGGGGCTACCTCAATTGTGAGCTGGAAATTC
>CAITKI010000060.1 GCA_903892905.1 uncultured Microcaldota archaeon
CGGTGTTCCCTTGCCGCGTTTGCCTGTGCCAGCTCGTTTTGGCTTGCCTGAACTCCTGCCATCTTCGCGCCTAACGAATGAAACCACTGCACATTTCATATGCTCAACCTCCTCTTGAACTCCGCGATATTTTTGCTATTAGTTATTTTACCTTCGTCGTTATCAGTCTCGTCTTTCCGCACTTCTTGCACTCTATTTTGATTATCTGAGTTATCATGATGTCCTGGCTTTGACAGAAGTTGCAGTAGGAACGCTTTAGTTCATCGAGCAGTTCTGGTTTGGTATCTTGTTTTGCCATATTAACTCCTTCACCAACTGAATTTTGCCAGCGTAGATTCCCGGTTGCAGTTTTCACAGTTCGGGCACATGATTGAGAAAAATCTTGCAACTGACGTTTCAGATATCTTTATCCCAAAGAACCTGTGGAATCCGCATCTCTTGCAGAATTTTGGAAAGTGTTTAAGCACTTCTTTACGTTGCCCATCATTCAAGACGTACTTCAGATTCATGTATTTTGGGCGGCACTTCAGGTATTCAGAGTTCCTTTTCCCGCGAAGCGTTTCTTTCGTCTCAAAAAACAAGACCTCTCCATACCCCCACTCGGTTTCTCCGAAAATCTTCCAATAATAATCGTCATCTTGATTTTTCAGGTCAGTATTGAACGCGCTTTTCTTGTACTTTTCAAAAACTTTGTAGCTTTTTAGCTTATCAGTTTTCTTTAACTCATTAAAGTATTTGCTCAAAATATTCACTTCTTTCTTTGGTTTCTTTTTTGGCATTAACTCACCTAGCTACTTAACGAACGATTTTACCCTCACCACATGCAGCCCCGCTCCCTTCGCGCTTGCTTCGCCTATTTCACTATCTTCAAAAACAACAACATCTCCTGCTTTCAAACCCATTTCCTCAATCTTCTTCAAAGCCATCAGGTAGGGCTCTGGGTCGGGCTTTGTTTTGGGATAGCTATCTTCAAGGCACACACAGAACAATGGCATCCTTGGCAGGACTTGGATGGTTCTTTCAACATGCTTGCGATAGGTTCCAGCGACAATTGCGAACGGAAGGTGTGTTTCAGCGATCACGCCAACTGTTTCGGGGTTGAGTATTTCACTTGCGGGCGCGTTGGATTGATAGAATCTGTCTGTATCAACCAGAGTCCCATCGTGGTCAAACAGAAGGAATTTTGCCCCTTCGTAGAATGTTAGGGAGACCATGAAAATCACTCTTTTATCCCCCACGCCCATTTCCTGAACATAATTGGAGAATCCGTAAGGCTCATCAAAGCTTCAAATCTCCGTATAGACATATTCTCAAGAGTTACCTTATTTTTGACATCTCGGCATCCGTATTTCGCCAAGCACGTTTTCAAGCCTGCGTTTTTCGCGCCCACAACGTCTCGGTCGTAATTATCGCCCACAAACAGCACTTCATCAGGCTCAAGCTTCAATAAAGATAGGGCTCGTTTGAAGGGCTTTGCTGATGGTTTGTGTTCGCCGGTATCGGTGAAAGTCACGACTGGATTAAAATAGTGGTCCAACCCCGCCAATATGAGCCGCTGCCATGCCTTGTCCCTTGGTGCATCAGTCACTATGCCGAGCTTGTAATAATGGTTCTTCAGTGCATTAAGCGTTCGAATTACGCCGAGGCGTGGTTTGATAAGGGCATATTTCTTCTTCTGATATGCAATAATCGCCGCTTGCTTTGCGTGCTCGTGCAGGCCTGGTTCAAGGCCATATGTCAATAGCAAGTCCTCAAACGTGTTCTGGTATTCAATGCCCTTTGATTCGTATATCTCGTATATCTTTCCATATAGGTTCTTTTGCGAATCCTTTACGCCAGCCTGTTTCATGGCTTTTGCAGCAGCAAGCGCAGTTTCACGCTTGAAGCCCGAGAAGTCCAGAAGCGTATTGTCCAAATCGAAAAGGATTGCCTTCAGCATATCTAACTCCCTCAAATTATTATTACATAAATTTTATACTGACTCCAAAGGTGTTCAATGAAAGCAAATTCTTCCGGGTTCTTTTCGTACTTTCCCAGATGATCTTCCTCATGTGCATCAAAAAAGATGATTAATCCATAATCGAATTTCAGGAGTCCTGGCTTGGTTTGTTTCTGACTTATCAGCATCCTAGAGAGCGTTTCGCCGATTGCATCCATCAAAACATGTGCATTATGATTGTTTTTTACTGAGATGTACTTGACTTCCCCCATAACACCCAGTTCTTCAGATTTTAAGTAAAAATCAGGGCACATCCCCTTACCAAAAAGCTGGTATTTCTGCTGCACAGAGTTTCTTTTCCCATTGATGATCTCTCCTTCAAGCCTGAAGTCATTGTTTTTCCATTCGTGCCGATTCAATACTTCCCTAATGACATTCCATATGAATTTTTTGCACAGCTCGTCCTCAGTTCTGCACTGCTTTGCAGTTCCTTCTTTTTCTTTGCCACCAATTTTCCCCTTCAAAGCAGTCTTTATCTCATTGAAAAAATCCTTAAGTTGTTGTTCGTCCATCGTGCATCACCTTTATTTTCTATTCCTTTACATCATCATTTTTCATATCAACTCAACTCTCTCAGTTTCGTGCCAGACACCCTATATTTCGCACAACGCCACCCAATTTTTGTCAGTATCCCAGCCTTTTAAATTCACCTGCAACGGAAGCCGCCCCGCTTTCAAACCCCCTTTATGTCGTAGAACCTGAAATACTTCCTGTCCAATACCTTGCAGCACATGGGCACTTCCAGTTCGCACGACCACCGCTTGATGCCATCTTCCTTTCCGTATTGCACCTCATTCAACTCGAATGGCAAATCTCCGTTGGGCTTTCGCAGGTGGATTGTGAATGCCGAGGAGCAAAAAAGCGCGATTTCGGACCCTGTTGGGGCGAAACCGTGGCACTTTATCCCGTTTTTCAGGCACTCTTCACGATGTTCGCTGTTGGCAAGCGCACGGTCGGGCCTGATTGAGAGCGTGGATTCGTAGTCAAGAACGGCTTCGGTAAAATCGCGCGCGCTTATCGTGTTGCGCTCCTTCAGGGCGCCCTCATTCGCTTCGTATAGGATGCTGTTTTGGATAATGGCGTCCGAAAGCTGAGTGTTGTTCTCAAGCGCCACATCCGGGCTCATATCCGGCATAACAGCCGTGAAATAGTCGCCTGGCGCCCCGTCGCGGGCAATCCTCTCCTCATTTGCTATGCTATTCAGCAGGAGCTTCTTGAATTCTGAGATTATGGTAGGGTCTATCATGGCACCAGCCCGTATTTCTTCCCGAAGTAATCGCGGTATTTCTTTGCGTATCCGGGCGACTCGTTTTCCAGCCTTGAGCCCTCAAGCCAAAATTCCCGCTCGCCCTGCCCGGCAGCCCGCCCCCTTTCAGTGTGGCAGTCCACTGCATAGCCGGGAATCTCAAGCTTCATGCCCTCCTTCCGCCTTTCCCCAAGATAGCAGGCCATGTCGTCCGCAGTCCTGTCCTTCCTGCACCTTGCAAGGTAAATCGTTGCCAAGATTGGAAAGAGCCTTGCGTCCTCGCCCTTCGGCCCGAGCTTGTAGAATGACGTTTCCATGGCTGAAACATTCGCCACTGCGCCAGGGTCGCCGCAGCCCACGTCCTCTGCAGCGATGACCTTCAGCCTCCGCCAGAGTCTCCATTCCACGCTGGAATCCAGAAGCTCGCACGCCCAAAATACTGCATTTTCCTCGTTCCCGCGCCTTATCTCCTTTTGCAGTGCTGAGACTACCTCGTCCATCGCGTAGCCGTTCACTGTAGCAGCACCGTTCGTTTCATCAGTCATTGGCATCACCCCGCGCCCCCAATGCCTACAAAAAGAACGTTTTTCATGCTCTCAACATCTTTCATATCCATCACCTATATGCAAATACTTTCTTTCTCATGCACCCAACGCAGACAACCATCAGCTTCTTCACGCCGACTGCCATTTTCAGATTGAATTTTATGCCACCGCAGCGTGCGCAGGCGCTGTTCTGGTAGAGTGGCTCGCGTTTCTTTCTTTCACGCTTCCTCTTCAAGGCGCTCAGATGCCTGCGCCAATCCGAACCGGCAAATCTTTGCGGCAGCTTTTCACTTTCCATCTCATTGCTCTCCTTTTTTGCCAGGAAGGGCGGAAAGAGGTAAACCGCCCCTCCCGGCTTGGTGATATATGGCATTAGTCGTACTTCGTCCTTTCCTTGCACACCTTGCTGTCCCAGTGCTTTGCATATCTTTCCTCTAGCATGGAGAATATCTCAACCGCATCATTTTTCGCCTTGTCCGAGTCCTCGCCTGCCACGCTTACGGCCACGTCGCCGTACTTTATGCTCACCATCGCCTTGGCTTCGGGCCTTGGCATTGGTTTTCCGTTTGCCTTTTCTTCTTCAGCCATAGTACCACCATCACAACCCTGCATGTTCCATTGCAGTTTTCTTTACCGCCTTAACGTGGCTTGCTGTCATCCTCCGCATCTTCGCGTTCCGGCTTTGGTAGTGGAGCGCAAGCCTTTCGCCTATTGTTTGAGACTCCGCAAGGCATTTCTTGAATTCCTCGCGCAAAGGCTCAGGAGACTCGCCCGCGTCGAGGCGCACCTTAAGCTCTTTCATGCGCCTGTCAAGGAACCCCTGCAATACCGCAAGCTCTGCCATTTTCTCAAGATTTTCCGCCATATTCTCACCCTTCAAAACCAAATAATTGTTTAAATTTTCGATATTGCTTCAATTCTTTCTTGCCGCCGAATTTTGCACCGCACTGTTTGCATCCAAAAGCCGGGTCATTGTCAGGTGTGGGCTGTCCTCCAAGCAGTATTTCCCCCTTTTTCGCCGCTTCTGCCGCTATTTTGGTCGGATTGCCATAAACAATGAGCAAAACGTCTCCCTGGTTGCATTTCGGGCATTTTGCACCAAGTTCAGGTTCGTTTTCTTCTACCTTCGTCTTGATGAACACCCGTATTTTCTCTATGTCTTGCTCCTTCACGAAAAGATTGTAGCCAGATCTGGAATCATTGCTCGACCTGCAAATCACGATATAGAAAATTATGCCATTACCTTTCATGAATTCCTTGACCTTCCTGTCAATCTCCTGAGGGTCAACTCCGCCTTTCAATAGGTTGCTGACGCTCTCGCCATACACATTCGCCCAGCCCTTGCTCTCAACGACCTCGTAATATCCACTCTGTGCATCGGTCGGGTGCCAGTCAATCTTGAATGGAGTGTTGTTTTGGAATTTAGTGATTGTTTCCTGTTCGCTCTCGTTGCCGTTCTTGAAGATCACGGCTATTGAATCTGCGTGCCCCGCGCCATCTTCTTTTTCCTTATCTTTTTCATCCATAGATCTCACCTGCCTTTATCATATCTGCAATTTCCTTGTCCCGCAGTGCAAACGCGTCGCTTATGGGCATTTCCCGGAACATGCGCGCCAAATCATCATTTCTTTTCAAAATAAAATCGTCAGCCATTTCTTGAAGCTTCGGATAAGCCTTTTCGGCAGCCTCGCACCTCCTCTTTTCAACTTTGAATGGGTAGGTTATGACCATTCCCAGCGTGGCGCCCTCGGCTTTCGCGACAACGGCGGCAATCGGGGCAATCGCGGTTCCGGTTAAGCCTCCAAGGCCTACGAACAGCAGGACTTTCTTCGCCCCTTTAATCACCTCTCTGATGCGCTTTTCAGCATTTGCGCACTCTTCCGCGGAAACCGGCACGCGGTAGGGAATAGTGGCGCTCTTTTGCTCAAGCAAGGCAAAATTGACGACATCTTCCCCATTGACGGGAAGATCATCCTCAAAACGGCTTATGCAAAGCGTCCGGATGCCCTTCAAACCCACTTTTCTCAGCCTGGAGATAGTATTTATCCCGCAACCCCCAACGCCAACAAAAACGGCATCCTTGTAGTCGTGAGCGAACTTCCGGTCAATTCCTGTCATAACATCACCTTTTCCCTTATTTGTATAGTTTTTTCCTTAATAATTAAATACCTATGCCAACAATATACTTTTATATGTTTGCAGAACAATTGCCTAACGTGGGAGAAGCAACTCTGATAGCTACATTTTACTCTTTCGAGCCGTTCGTGGCAGCGGCGCATGCCTATTCGCCGAGTCGGATAATCCTCATAATCGGCAAAGAGTCGGTAAAGGACATAGAAAAGCACCTTGCAAAAGTGCATGAACTGTACGGGAGGGTAGCGGAAATCAAGGAGATTGAGGTAGACCCGTCCGATATCTTTGCAGTTGCCAAGAAGACAGTGGAGCTTCTGGAAAAGAACAACCGAGCCATAGTGAATGTCTCAGGCGGCTGGAAACTCATGGCGCAGGGCGTTCTCTATGGCTGCTATGCCAGGCCTGAACTTGTAGAGAAGATAGTCTGCAACGAATTGCCTGACATAAACCGGCTGGTGGAGCTTCCGAAGCTTACTTTTGGGCTTTCGCAGCCAAAGCGCGAGCTTTTGGATGAGATTGTCAAGCGGAACGACAAGCCGATAGCGGAGATAGCGGAGAAGCTGGGGAAGACGCCTGGGATGCTTTACCAACACCTTAAAGAACTGAAGGAAGCAGGTTATGTGGATGAAAAATTCGAGATAACACTTGCGGGAAAGATAGCTGTATTGTGAGGCGGTAACATGGAACTTTACAAAATCGATAATGGAAAGGTAAAGTTTCTCAAGCCAAAAGAGCTGATGGGTCCAAAGGGTGAAAAGGAACTGCAAACGCTGATCGAACAGAATCTGGGAGAACTCTTCGATGGACTTGTCTTTATTGGATCTGAGATAGAACTACAGCGCAAAGAACTAGATACACTGGCGTATAGCAAGGAAAACGAAGGGATAGTAATAATCGAATACAAGAAGGGTAGCAATTCCGGCATAGTAGATCAAGGAATGGCTTACTTGAGTCTTGTACATGAAAACAAGGAGTTCTTAGAACTGAAGATAGAAAAAAAACTTGGAAATACACTAAAGATAGATTGGAAATCGACCCGTATCATCTTTATCGCAAACAGATTTGACGATTTTCAAATTAAGGCATCCGCAATCAAAGGTGTCCCCTTCGAGTTGTGGGCATATGATTTGTATGATGGGCTGCTAGCACTCAGACGAATCGAAGAACCTACAACCAGAACAAGTTTTAACACATTAATTCAAGACAAAAAAGGCGAATATGAAAAGATGAGCCAAGAGATAGAAACCTATGATCTAGAATACCATCTTAAGAAAACGAAGATTGAACTTCGACCGGTATTTGAGAGATACCGTCAAGGCATAATGGCATTCGGACCAGAAGTATCAGAGGTAATAGATCAGAAGACAGGCATTACTTACAAGAACAACAAGATAAGTTTCATACGATTTGAATTTAGAAGCGACCACTTCAATGCGATATTCAAAGAGAAAGCCGGTTTTGTTGATCCGAAACATCTTTCTGTAGATATTAGAAGCAATAAGTGGGGGTTTGAACGACTTGTCGAGGTAAGCTCGATGCACAATTTCGACGATGTGAATTATCTATTAAAGCAGGCTTACGAAACGACACTTTAGTATGGTGCATAGCTTATGGTTTTAGACACTTATAGCCGCATAAACTTATTGGAAGATAAAATAGAAGTCGAGCTTAGTGAATACCTCAAAACTTATGGTAATCGCATTTCACAAGACAGTGAAAAGCTATTTCTCACAGAATTTTTATATCCTCTCTTAGGAAAACGAGGGATAAAATATGTGGTTCCACAATATCCGTTTATTGATTCAGAAGGTCGCTCGAGAAGAATAGATTTTGCACTGATTAAAGATTCTGTTCGAATAGCATTAGAAGTAAATGGTGAAACATATCATGCCGAAGGAATTATACCGGGAGATGTATTTGACGACAATCTCCAGAGACAAAATGAAATACTGAATGCGGGCTGGATATTGCAGCGTTTCTCATTTAATCAACTGCAAGAAAGCACATGGAGAAAGAGGGTGATGGACACACTGCACCGTGTAATCTCCAAGCATATTCCCGAGTTAATCTCTGAAGACGCGATAAAACCAAATTACCTACAAACTATGGCTCTTGATGCTTTGGACTTTTATCGACAGAAAAAAGGATGGAAGAAAGGCATTATTGTTCTGCCAACTGGCACTGGAAAAACGTTCTTATCGGCATTTGACGCGAAAAAGTTCAATGGTCGAACTCTATTTCTCGTGCATCGTTTGGACATACTAAGTCAATCTAAAGATGCGTTTGAGAAAGTTTGGCCAAATGCAAAAACTGGTCTTTTAACTGGTGAAGCTCGAGAAAATGTCCATGATTCAAGAGTGCTCTTCTGTTCGAAAGACACACTAAAGAGTCATGAATCTCTGAATCTCTTCAAGCCAGATGAATTTGACTATATAATAATAGACGAAGTTCATCACGGCCAAGCGCCATCTTACCACGCCATAATCA
>CAITKI010000061.1 GCA_903892905.1 uncultured Microcaldota archaeon
CAGCCATTGAGCACGGCGTCGCGCGCCTCCTTTGTGAGCGCGTTGAATTGCGTGTCAAGCGAAAAATCGAATTTCTTGCCCAGCGCCTCGAGCAGGTGCGAATAGTAGCCGCCCATCACGCTGTTCCTCCAGGGGAGAATGGCGCCCTCGCGCAGCGTCTTTTGCTTGTCAGGCACCACCAGGTCCACATCAAACACAATCTTTACGCCCATGCCCTTGCATTCCTCGCACGCGCCATAGGGCGAGTTGAAGGAGAACATGCGCGGCTGAAGCTCGCCAAGTGAAATGCCGCAGTCAGGGCAGGAGTTTTTCTGCGAGAAAAGCAATTCCTTTCCACGTTCTATCGCAACTATGACAAGGCCGTCGCTGCTTTCGCGTATGCCTGTCTTTAGCGCCTCAAGAAGCCTCTGCCTGTTCTGGTTGGTGGCAGTGAAGCGGTCCACTACTACTTCGATGGTGTGGCGCTTGCTTTTGTCAAGCTTGGGAACGTAGCTGTCCAGCTCCATCACATTGCCGTTCACGCGCGCGCGTGAATAGCCTTTTTGGCGGAACTCGTCAAACAGCTTTTCATATGTGCCCTTTTTGCCGCGCACCACTGGTGAAATCACCTGGACATTCTTTCCTTCGGCAGCGGCAGTGGAAAGCACGGCATTTGCTATTTGCTCAGTAGTTTGAGATGTGATGGGCTTGCCGCACTGGGGGCAGTGGGGGATGCCGATGCGAGCGTAAAGCAGCCGCAGGTAGTCGAATATCTCAGTGGTGGTGCCCACAGTGGAGCGGGGGTTGCGCGTGGTGGTCTTCTGCTCAATGGAAATTGCTGGCGAAAGCCCCTCAATGGAATCCACGTCCGGCTTGTTCATCACGCCCAGGAACTGGCGCGCGTAGGCAGAGAGTGACTCGACATACCTCCGCTGCCCCTCAGCATAGAGCGTGTCAAACGCCAGCGTGCTCTTTCCTGAGCCGGAAAGCCCGGTGATGACCGTGAGCGAGTTCCTTGGAATCTCCAGCGTGAGGTTCTTCAGGTTGTGCTCGCGCGCGCCCTTGATTACGATTTTGTCTTGCATGCTAATGCCTCTAACTTTGTCAAATTGCCTGTTGGGCGCCTAGTTATGAATAAGGAAGCTTTAAATGGCTGGCTACAGTTAAATGCCGATGGATTTTCAGAAATTGGCGGGCGAATGAATATCAGCTTTTTGCACCCTCCATCAGAATTCTCATATAATTCTTAGGGTTGTGGTATGCCTGCCATTTTTTTATTTGCCCGTCAACCCGCGCCCTGTCAAGCTTGCTTTCGAGCAATTTGCATTTTAGTATAGCATCTGCGATGCTTTCAGGAGTTTCATTGTCAAAAACAGATATTTTGTCATACTTCTCCTTTTGCGCAGCCATCCAAGTATTGGCAGGCACAACTACCCACTTGCCCATTGCAACCGCTTCAGCAAGTATGCCGGATGTTCCTTGGCTATATACATCTGCGTTGTATGGTAGTAGGATAATTGAGCATTTTTCCATAGCTTTCTCATACGCTGAATATGAAATGGCGCCATCTAATATATCGATTGAACCTTTGTATTCCTTTGCCATCTTAAACAGGTCGGATCGGGCATTCAACAAAGCAGGGGAATCAAAATAATAGTTTTTTTCTATTGATGTCTGTATAATGAATTTTGAGGAGGCCTTTTTCTTCAAGACAAGTGACACTATATTAGGTAGCATGGTGAAACCTTTTTCCTTCCTGCCCCCTCCAAAATAACCAATAATCGTCCTATGCACATTATAGATGCCTTTGGCAGATACGTGATGTATTGGCAGGGTAAACACTCCGCGCAGCCCAAAATTTGAGAGCTCATCGGCTATTAAATTACTGTCCGTAGCAAAAATAACATTTTCTATGCGATTAAGATATAGTACAAATGGGGCAGTCATAAGCCAAAACACTGTTTCGCTCACAAACGAGGGCAAATTCGATCTGTATTTGTCATTAAGCCCTCTTCTCATCATTATAACCATCTTTGGCTTTAGCTTGATGCCAAAAAGGGCAAGACTTATAGAAACAAAAAATGGATGTGACACTGTGTGAAAAAATACCACATCACCCTCAGCCAAATCTGGTTTATTAATGAGTTGTCTAAACTCTTTCGCCCTCTCAAATATCTGACGAAAGAGTTGCAATCTGCCAAATGGCTTCATCCCGCTAAATACTTTCTTTGCATGTTTTGATTCAATTGCACAGTTTGTTGGGCACCATATTTCAGCAGCTACACCTAGTTTTTCTGCTTCGCGTGCAATTGTGGTGGAGTATATCTGATTATGACCGCCTCGTCCGCGCGCCAAATAGTCCATTATTATCAATCGCTTCATATGCCAAGCCTGCGCCTCTTGAAATTTTAAATATATGCATCCAACTGATAGGCGAGGGAATGTGCTGTGTGCGCAAGAAAAAGCAGTGAAATGCCGCTAGTAAGCATAATTGTGCCTTCTTACAACTACGACAAGTACATTGGTGCTGCGATTGAAAGCGCGCTTGCCCAAACATATGAGAACATTGAAGTGATTGTTGCTGATGATGGCTCAGTGGACAATAGCGTGAATGTGGCTAGAAAATATCATGTGAAAGTGATTAAGCTGAAGCACATGGGGCTGGCAGGGGCCTTTCGCCGCGGGGTTGAAGCGTCCAAGGGTGAATTTCTCCTTAATTTGAATTCAGACGACATTCTTCACCCAAGCTATGTCAAGGAAACGCTGGCTGCGCTTGAAGAAGACAGCAAAATTGCATATGCCTACACTCAGATGGTGGGATTTGGCGCAGGCAGCTATCATTTCGAGTCGTGCCCATTCAGCCTCAAGATGCTGCTCAAGCGCCCGGCATATTTCCCTGCAACCGCGCTCATCAGGAAAAGCGCATTTTTGGAAGCCGGCGGCTATGATGCGCGGCTTCCGTTCCACGAGGACTGGGATTTCTGGCTCAAGCTTGCCGAAAACGGGGAATACGGCGTGCTGATGCCCAAGCCCCTGCTGTTCTACAGGCAGCATGCGGGGCAGCTTGGCACCAAGGCGCCATGGGCGCATTTTGCCATGCGGCACAGAATAAGGGGCATGCACAGGGAGCTTTTCGCCGCGAATTTGGGCGCGCGCGACTGGCTGGACATCTTCGCCTCGGACTGCGGGCTTTTCGCCTACATGGCTGCAAGGGACGTTTTCACGGCGCTGCGCGTGTGGGAACCTGTCCGCAGGGGAATGGTAAGGATTGTTGCGGCGCTACAGCCGGGCTATGCATACGCGAATGAAGTGCCGGAAAGCTGCAGGCAACTGATAAAAAGGATGGATTCGGAAAGGGCATGAGGGGAAAGGATGGATTTGGTTTTGGTGCAGCCTGACCTGAGCTTCGGGGGCGCGGAGAGGCAGATAATCAAGATTGCCGAGCGCTTCAACCCCATAATATACGTCTCGCGCCATGACCCGAAGGCGACTTTCCGGGAATTCCGCGAGTTTGACATCAGGGTGGCAAAGCCCTCCGTGCTTGAGGCGCCTGTTTCCGCGTTTGCGCGCCTGGACAGCGACAACAGGATGGCCATGCTGGGAGCGGCAGGCGTGCGCTTCCTTGGCATGAAGGTAAGGGACGACTATGACGTGATAAACGCGCATCTCATGCCCGCGGAATGGATACGGAACAGGAACGAGCGCGTGTGCTGGTACTGCCACTGCCCCTGCAGGCCGGCATATGGCTGGAAGGACTTTTTCATGGCGGAGCGAGGCATGGCGGGAAAGGCTGCGCTTTCGGTGGCTGCCGCCTCGTTTGACGCTGTTGAGCGCGCAGTGGTGCCGAAGATTGAAAAAATCTGCACCAACTCAAAATTCACCTCTGAAAATGTGCGCCGCTACATAGGCAGGGGGGGCTCCGAGCCTGTTTACCCGGGCGCGGATGTGGAGAAATATTCGTGCAAAGGCTATGAGAAGATTTTCTTTTACCCGTCCAGGGTAGCGCCTGAGAAAAGGATGGAGATTGCAATAGAGGCATTCAGGAAATTTTCCAGGAAGGGCTGGAAGCTGGTGATTGGCGGCTTCATGCCCGATATGGAAAGGAATCGCAGCTACCTGGCTAGGCTGCGCGAGATAGCTGGAAGCAGCAATGTGGAATTCGTGCTGGACATGAATGAAAAGAAGCTCATGCACTATTATTCCAACTGCTACGCAGTGCTTTTCACGCCCATGCTGGAGGATTGGGGATTGGTGCCCGTGGAGGCAATGGCATCGCACAAGCCCGTGATTGCAATAAAGGAGGGCGGGCCCGCGGAGTCGGTTGTTGACGGGAAGACGGGCTTCCTCATCAGCAACGCAGATGAGATGGCTGAAAAAATGCGCTTCCTTGCCGACCATCCAGATATCTGCGAGCAAATGGGCAAGGCAGGCAGGAAAAGGGTGGAGCAGAACTACACTTGGAAGATTTTCCTGGACAGGATGGAAAAAGTCTACAAGGAAACTGCAAAGATGTGATTACGTTTTCTTTTTGCCCGGTGCGTTCTTTTCCTTGCCCTTGCTTGCTTTTGCCACCTTCTTGCTTTTTGCCTTCTTCGCGCCATCCAGCTTCCCGGAAAGCTCCGCCAGTTGGTCGCGCAATTCTATCGCGCGCTCAAAGTCCAGGTCTTCCGCGGCGCGCTGCATTTCCGCTTCAAGATTAATGGCAAGCGCGCGAAGCTCGGAGTCAGACATGGCGCGCTGCTTGGCGTCCTCTTCCTCATCCATGCCTGGCGCGAGCTGCGAGGTGCCAACAAGCTTGTAAATAGTGGTGGGTGTGATGTTGTGTTTCTTGTTGAATTCTTCCTGAACACCGCGGCGGCGCGTGGTCTCTGCCACTGCGCGCTTGATGGCGTCCGTCTCTTTTTCGCAGTAAAGTATTACCGTGCCTTGCACGTTGCGCGCTGCGCGACCCATTGTCTGTATGAGGGAAGTTTCATTCCTCAGGAAGCCCTCTTTGTCAGCGTCAAGTATTGCGACCAGTGAAACTTCCGGGATGTCCAGCCCTTCGCGCAAAAGATTGATGCCAACTAAGCAATCAAACTCGCCCAGGCGAAGCTTCCTGATGATTTCAGTGCGCTGGATGGTTTCCACTTCGGAGTGCAGGTAGCGCACCTTCACGCCTTTTTGCGTGAGGTAATCAGTCAGGTCCTCTGCCATTCTCTTTGTAAGCGTGGTGACCAGCGTGCGCTCCTTGCGCTCGGCACGAGCCTGCACCTCGCGCATGAGGTCCTCAATCTGTCCGGATGTTTGTCGGATGGATATTTGCGGGTCAAGCAAGCCAGTGGGGCGCACCAGCTGCTCCACAATCTGCGCAGAGGTGTTGCGCTCGTATTCCGCAGGCGTTGCAGAAACAAAAATGACATTTTTCATGTGAGTCTCGAATTCCTCGAACTTCAGCGGCCTGTTGTCATATGCGCAGGGCAGCCTGAAGCCATAGTCAATCAGGTTTTTCTTGCGCGTGCGGTCGCCATGGTACATGCCATGCAGCTGCGGCAGCGTCACGTGCGACTCGTCAATCACGATGAGCGCATCGTCTGGAAGGAAGTCCATGAGCGTGTAGGGCGGCTTGCCAGGCTGCCTTCCGTCGAAATGGCGCGAGTAGTTCTCAATGCCCTTGCAGTAGCCCAACTCTTCAATGAGCTCGAGGTCGTAGTTTGTCCTCTGCTTGAGGCGGTATGCTTCCATCTGCGGCAGGTCGGGCAGGCGCGCCTCAAGCTCGCTTCTTATGCCGCGCAATGCCTTTTCCTTGGCGCTTTGCGGCACGATGTAGTGCTTTGCGGGGAAGATGCGCACTTCGGGCAACTCGTCAAGCTTGGCGCAGGAAATCGGCTCGCAAATGAGGATTTTTCCGATTTTGTCGCCGTCCAGCACAATGCGGATGATTTCCTGCTGGTAGCCAGGCACAATGTCTATTGTGTCGCCCTTGGCGCGGAAGATGCCTGGCTTGAGGTCGATTTCGTTGCGCTCGTACTGGATGGCGATGAGCGAGGAAAGCAAGGCGGAGCGGTCAACCTGCGCGCCTTTGCGTATGTCCACTGACATGTCCAGCCATTCCTTGGGAGAACCTAAGCCGTAGATGCAGGAAACTGTGGAAACTATTATTGCGGGGCCGGGCGAGAGGAGGTAGGCAGTGGACTGCAGCCGCAAGCGCTCGATTTTCTCGTTTATCTGCGCGTCTTTCTCGATGTAGGTGTCTGACGCAGGGATGTAGCTTTCAGGCTGGTAGTAGTCGTAGTAGGAAACGAAGTAGCCCACCTTGTTTTTCGGGAAAAACTGGCGGAACTCGGCGTAAAGCTGCGCGGCGAGCGTCTTGTTGTGAGATATTACCAGCGCGGTCCTGCCGGTGCGCGCGACAAGGTTCGCGATGGTAAAGGTCTTGCCGCTGCCAGTCACACCAAGAAGCGTCTGGTTGCCGCCTTTTTTCACCCCGCGCGCCAGTGCATCCACTGCCTCGGGCTGGTCGCCTGAGAGTGAAAAAGGTGCCACTAGATGATATTCCATCATGGGATGTTGAGTTTCCCTCATTTTTATAATGCTATTCACCCTAATTCGATATAGAGAGGATGATTCATATGCCAGAAGGAAAAATGCACATGCTTACGCCTGGGCCTGTGGCGCTCGCAGACCCTATCCGCCTTGCGCAGAGCAAGGAAATGATATACCACCGCGGGCCTGAAATAAAGACGCTGATTGAGGGTATTGTGGTTGCCATGAAAAAAGATTTCAACGCAGACCACGTCTTTTTGGTGACAGGCTCGGGCACTGCGGGGCTGGAGATGGGTTGGGCATGCCTCACAAAACCCACGGACAAGGCACTCGTGCTCACAAACGGCACATTCGGCGACAAGCTCGCCGCGTGCGCGAAAATCTACTGCGCAAACACGCAGGTGGAGAAGCAGCCGCTGGGCAAGGGCTGGTCGCATGAGAGGGCAAAGGCGGCGATAGACAGCTCGGGCGCGCAGGTATTCGGCATGGTTTACAATGAGACGAGCACAGGCGTGCTCAACGACGCGCGCGCAATCTGCAAGTATGCCAAGAGCAAGGGCATGGTTACGATACTGGACGCGGTGTCCGCATGGGCGTCCGCGCCACTGGACATCAAGGACTTTGGAGTGGATTTCACTGCCACTGCCTCGCAAAAGGCAATTGGCGCTGCGCCAGGCATTGCGATTGTCGCATGCACGGACGAGGCGCTCAAGAGGGCAGAGGGGATTCCCGCGCGCACCTTCTACCTTGACATGAAGAAATTCAAGAAGGAAATGGACACTTTCCAGACGCCCACCACGCCCGCGGTGTCGGTGCTTTATTCCATGAAGGCGGCGATAGACTACATCAACGAGCAGGGCGGCTTTGACGCTCACAGGGCAAAGCACGCCGCAGCAGCCGTAAAGTCCCGCAAGTTCGTGGAGAGCGTTGGCTTTGCAGTGTATGCAGAGCCTGGCTTTTACTCGCCTTCCATCACGGGCTTTCTCATGGAGGACGCAGACGGCTTCAGGAAGAGGCTTCGCGAGAAGTACAACCTTGTGACCGCGCGCGACTTCGGCGACCTGAAGGGCAAGTTCTTCAGGATTTGCCACCTGGGCAACTTTGACGACGCGCACCTGGATTATGCATTTGCTGCGATAAGGAAGGAATTGGGAAAGTAAACGGGAGAATGAAAGTTGTTGAAGGAAAGAATTGGAGTGAAAATATGAAGATAGTTATTGCAGACAACATGGAGCCTGATGTGATTGCGGAGATTTCCAAGCTGGGCGACACCAAGGTAACGCCGCCGGACTTGAAGGCGGCGCTTTCTGACGCAGACGCGCTCATTGTGAGGAGCGCGACCAAAGTCACGTCAGAGCTCCTCGCGCATGCGCCTAAGCTTCGGCTTGTTGCGCGCGCAGGCGTGGGGCTGGACAACGTGGATGCTGAAGCGTGCAAGAAACGCGGCGTGAAGGTGGTGAACACGCCGGGCGCCTCCACGAACTCCGTCGCGGAGCTTGCGCTTGCCATGATGTTTGCCATTTGCAGGAAGCTCCCGAAGGCAGATGCCAGCATGAAAGGCAAGCAGTGGCTGAAAAAAGAGCTCACAGGCACCGAGCTTATGGGCAAGACGCTGGGCGTGGTGGGGCTTGGAAGGATTGGCGCCTCGCTTGCCATCAAGGCGTCCGCGCTTGGCATGATGGTGCTCTATTACGACCCACGGCAGGAAGGGGCGGCAATCGGCAAGAAAGTGTCGCTTGACGAGATTTTCCTAAGCTCTGACTATATTTCGCTGCACGTGCCGCTTGTGCCCGAAACCAAAAACATGATAAACGCAGGCGTGCTTGCAAAGATGAAGAAGAACGCGGTGATTTTAAACACCGCGCGCGGCGGCCTTGTTGATGAAGAGGCGCTGTACAGTGCGCTCAAGGAAGGGAAAATCGGAGGCGCCTGCCTGGATGTTTACCCGTCCGAGCCTTACAGCGGCAAGCTCTGCGAGCTTGCAAACGTGGTGCTCACGCCGCACATTGCAGGCAGCACAAAAGAGGCGCAGGCGAGGATTGGGCAGGAACTGGTCGCGAAGCTTCGCGAGGAGTTGGGCTGAATGCTTTCATTGAAACTTATCCGCGAAAACCCGGCAATATTGGAAGAATCGCTTGCGCGCAGGAATGCAGATGTCGCGCCTGCAGCCAAGCTCATGGCGCTTGACAAGAAATGGCGCGCGGTGAAGAACGAGGCGGACAACCTGAAAGCCGAGAGAAATACTGCTTCCATGAAAATCTCCGAGGCAAAAAAGAAAGGCGAGAGCGTGGACGCGATACTTGCAACCACGAAAAAGCTGGCAGGGGACATTGCCGCGGCTGATGAGAAGGCCAATGCGCTCGAGGCGCAGATGAACGAGATACTGCTCACGGTTGCAAACATCCCGGATAAAACTGTGCCAAACGGCAAAGGAGAGGAGGACAACACCGAAGTGCGCAAGTGGGGCACATCCAAGCTTGCCAGCAAGGACGCCAAGCCGCACTACGAAGCCGCAAGCGAGAGGCTGATTGACTTTGAAAGGGGCGTGAAGCTCGCGGGGCACCGCTTTGTAATCCTGCGTGGGCTGGCTGCGCGCCTGGAGCGCTCGCTCATCAATTTCATGCTGGACGTCCAGGGAATGAACGGCTACACCGAGGTTCTGCCGCCATTTTTGGTGAACAGCAGGACAATGACAGGCACTGGGCAGCTGCCCAAGTTCGCAGAGGAGCTTTACAAGATAGAGAATGAGGACCTCTGGCTCATACCTACTGCAGAGGTGCCTGTCACCAACATGTTTTCAGGCGAGACGCTCAAGGAAGAGCAGCTTCCCATGAGCTTTTGCGCATACACGCCGTGCTTCCGCCGCGAGGCAGGCTCGTACCAGAAGGACATCAAGGGCATAATGCGCCAGCACCAGTTCGACAAGGTGGAGCTGGTGAAGTTCACCAAGCCCGAGGAATCGTTCAAGCAGCTGGAGAGGCTTACTAAAGACGCGGAGTCAGTGCTTCAGAAGCTGGATCTCCCCTATCGCGTGATTGAGCTTTGCACAGGCGACTTGGGATTTGCCTCGGCAAAAACATATGACATTGAGGTGTGGCTGCCCTCGCAGGACAAGTACCGCGAGATTTCGTCATGCTCCAACTGCACGGACTTCCAGGCGCGCCGCGCGAACATCCGCTTCTGGCGCGCGGGAAAGCCTGAGTTCGTGCACACGCTCAACGGCAGCGGGCTGGCTGTGGGCAGGACGATGATTGCCATCATGGAAAACTACCAGGATGAGAATGGCTTCACCGTGCCCAAGGCGCTGCGCGACCACATGAGATGCGATAGGGTCGAATTTTAGTTTTTTCTTTCGTAGACCTTTTTGCGATGGTCAAGGTTCTGGACAAAAATGGTTCCAGTGCCGTGAAGAAGAAGCACGATTACCCGATAATCACCCACGCGCAGCCTGTATTCGTCATGCCCACTCAGCCGTTCCAAAAAATGCTGAGGGTTTTCTGCAGCATTGTCCAATTTGTCTGTGATTCTTTTTGCGTCTTTCTTTTCCATTTTGCTCAGAAAGGAAAATGCACCCGGAGACCAGTCAATTTTCCATGCCATGCTCAAAGCCCCAGCCGCTTTTTGACTTCCTCGTGCGAGATAACGTTTCCGCGCATGAGGTCAAGCTTTGCGTTAAGAAGGCCAATGCGGAATTCTTCCGTGTATTTGCCTTCGTCGTCCCCTTCAGGCACCAGCATCATGAGCTTATTGAGGACGTCGTCATAGGTTTCACGCCCGCTGGCCTTGAATCCTGCAAGTTTGAGCCGCGTCTGGGGAAGAAGTTGAATGCTAGTATATGCAACCATAGAATCACCATAGAGTATCTATAGAGCAATCTATAAATAGGTTTCTATTTGGAAGCGTCTCTTTCAATTTTTTCCTTCACTTCGGCAAGGAATTTGCCATTGCCCTCAAGAAGCTTTTCGAAAACGTCCTCTGGCTCGCCAAGGGAGAAGCCCGTGCCTTCGAGCTTTTTCCTCAGGATTTCCATGCCCTGCTGCTTTGCCGAGAGCTTTTTCTCGCGCGAGAGCTTGATTTGCGCGATTCTCTCCTTCAGGTTCTCGCTGTTCATGCCATTTTCCACAAACACGTTCTCGCCCAGGTGCGGCAGCGACAGGTCCGCAGTGCCCAATCCCTTTGCAATCGTGCCTTTCACCACGATTTTTATGAGCGGCAGGGGCGCGCCTTTGGGCGCGGCTGCGTGAAGGCGGTGCGCTTCCTTTTCCACCGCAGCGCGGATTTCCTCGGGTTTTGCGGCGTCGAATGTGAGGATGGAATGGAAGAGCTGGCGGGAGACGACGGGCTTGAACTCGTGCTTGCGCGCGGCAGTGTCATACAGGAGCCAGCCGCGCTGGCCCACCTCGTCCTTGCGCATCTGAGTCACTACTGTGCTTCCAGGGTTTAGCACCTTGCCTGAAAGCGCAGGCTGGTGCACATGGCCGCAGAGGTAAAGGTCAAAGCCAGCCGGGAGGTCATCAAACGTGATGAAAGTGTCATTGCCAGACACGTCAAACTCCTGGAAGGATTGGTGGAGCACAAAAATATTGAAGGCGCCCGACACTGGCTTGCAGGCGATTTGCGAGAGCGCGGTCTTGGCAAGGTCCTCAGGCACGCTTCCCATGCCTGAAAGGGCGACTTTCTCGCCGTTGCGCTCGTGCAGGAGCGTGCGGTTGTGGAAATTCTGCAATAAGCCTGCCTGCGCAAGAAGCTCAGTAGGGTGCACAAACCCCTTGGCGCGCCTGTCATGGTTGCCGTGTATTGCGTAAATGGGCGTGCCGCTTATGCCGCGCGAGCGGAAGACGTCAAGCGCCTCGCAAAGGATAGTGGTGACCTCGGCAAGCGTTTCCATTCTTGGCAATGAGGTGTCAAAGTTGTCGCCGCCAAGTATGAGCAGGTCTGCCTCGGCAGCGGCAGACAGGATGGCTTCCCTGCCCTGCTTGTGCGCGTCTGCCTCAAAGCGGCGGTAGCCGAAGTGCGTATCTGTGACAAAGGCGACCTTCATACAGCAAATTGTGCATGAAAGCTTTATAAAAAGAGAAATCCAATACCTTAGCATGGTCGACAGGCTGATATTCGCCGGCGTGATGATAATCGCCGTGGTCGTAGTGGTTTACCTGCTTTCCCGCTAGTTCTTTCCCCCTGAGTTACAGCAAAGTTTATAAATTCTTCTATTAATAACGGGATAACAACTTTTTAAAACTTAACTATCAGCGATTTTAGTAGATATAGAGGTGGGAGAATGGCTATTGAGAAGTGCC
>CAITKI010000062.1 GCA_903892905.1 uncultured Microcaldota archaeon
CGCCCTCAACAAACAATGGCGCCCAGACCTACAGGGTGGTGCTTTCGTTTGACAATGGCAATGAGATTGCCAAGACTGTGAGCGCTGCCTCAGGCACCGTAACATCCACAGGAAGCGTCCAGACGGCAGGCCAGGCGCGCGAGGAGGAGATAACGCTGTACCCTGGCGAGAGCAAGGAAGTGTCGGCTTACTTCACCGCAAGCAAGATTGGCACGAACTTTGCCAAGATGATGGTCTACCAGAAGGGCAGCGACAGGTGCGCGGAAATTGACACTGCAAATGGAAACAGCGAACAGGCAACACGCTGCGGGAACTACTACACCCTGGTGGCATCTGACACCACCAAGGTGTATGTGAAGGAAAGCGGAATCCCCCAGCCCCCGAGCGAAGGCGTGACCATTGTCCTTCAGGCAGGCTGGAACCAGATATCCGTGCCGGCATCAAGCCTGCTAGTGTCCGACCTTGCGCAGAAGTGCGACATCTCCACCAATGTGTGGTACTACAATGCTGCAAGCAAGCAGTACGAAAAGGCGACCACGCTTGGAGGCGGGAACGTGGGCTACTGGGTGAAGGCAAACTCGGCATGCACATACACCATTGACACGCCCTACATCACGCCAGCGACCAATGCATTCAGCCTCAAGGCAGGTTGGAACATGATTGGCGCGCCGCTCTCCGCCACTGCGATAAGCAATTTCGCAGGCGACTGCAAGATAACATCAGGCCCGTGGAACTACTCGCCAGCAGCAAGCCAGTACACGTACAGCGAGAAGCTCGAGCCTGGCAAGGGCTACTGGGTGAAGGTGGCGTCCGACTGCACGCTTGGAACCGCAGGCGACATGCCGCCTTCTGCGCCCAATACGGAGCCGGCACAGGCCATAACTCCAGTGGCATCAGCAACACAGGCAGTGCAAACAGGCTCGGCGGCACAGACAGCGCAGGCAGTGCGCGACGTATCGGCAAACTAAAGAGTATTTTAAAGAAGCAATGCGAATACGGGATTGATGCTGGGAAATGAAAGGAATATGGATGGTGATTTGGCATGAAGGAAGGATTGACGACTTTCGCGTTCGCGCTCTTTGCGGCGCTTTTACTTGTTGGAAATATGTTTGCTGCAAGCGCAACGAACAGCGCAACGGCATCCGCAAACAAAGCGCCGGTGATTACCAGCGTGGGCGGGCCAACCTCCATTTCTGCAGGCACGGCAGGCACATGGACGGTTTCCGCCTATGACCCTGACAGCAGCTACCTTTCCTACGGAGTTGATTGGGGCGACGGGCTCGGGCTTGAACAGGCAGGGCAGAGCCAAACCGATTCCATCGCAACCTTCCAGCACGCCTATTCCTCGGCAGGCACATACACAATAACATTCACGGCAAAGGACGCGAAGGGTGCGCAGACACAGTCCAGCGTAACGACAACCGTCACCGCGGCATCAACCAACCACCCCCCTGCATTTACTAGCTTAACCTGCCCGGTGACAGGCACATCGGTCACCTGCTATGCATATGCATCCGACCCTGATTCAGATCCTGTCACATACACCGTGAACTTTGGTGACAACACCCCGGCAGTGGCAGGCATGCAGCATGTTTTCGCGCACAGCTACCAGATGGCAGGCACTTACACGATTTCAGTGGAGGCGGCAGACAATCATGGCGCCCAAGTGGGCACCTCGCTCCAGGTGACATTGACTGGCAATGAGAACCAGAAGCCAATCATCACAAGCGTGAGCGGGCCATCTTCGCTAACAGCAGGGCAGGCAGGCACATGGACAGTGAAGGCATACGACCCCGATGGCACTTATCTTTCCTACAGCGTGAACTGGGGCGACAGCGGCATCTCGCCTTCAGCGCCGTCTTCGGCGCAGACAGGCTCCACTGCGACTTTCCAGCACACCTATTCCTCGGCAGGCACCTATACAATAACATTCACTGTTGCAGATAATCTTGGCGCAACCGCGGTTTCCGCGTCGACTATCGCTGTGGCAGGCAGCTCGGGAAACGGATGCGACTCTAGCTTCAACCAGCTGACAGTCGGGCAGATGCTCCAGGTCCCGCCCATGACAAACACTTACGGCGTGAAACTCATTGACATTTCAGCGGACTCCGACCGCGCGGCAATGGTGCAGATACTTGACCCTAACGAAGCTGTCCTGGACTATGCCAAAGTAGTGCCAGGCACAAAATATGTGTACGCAGGCAAGAGCGGCAACCTTGCAATCGAAACATGCAAAGCCGCCTCAGCATCAAGCGACGTGAACAGCGCATGGATAAAGGGCGCGATGACGACAAGCCCCGGCACGGACATCTGCGCGGGCTATCACGCATTGATGCCAAGCCAGGAGCTTGATGCCACGACTTTTCTAGTCAGGCTGGAGGGCGTTTCGGCTGCACAGGGCATAACAGCAAGCCAGCGCACTGCAAGAGTTGGGATACTCAGCCCGCTTGACGTTCTGCTTGAGACAAAAACCATGGCTCCCGGCTCGGCCTACACATACACACTGAGCGGAACTGCAAACTCCGTGACCGTGAAGGTATGCGACACTGCATATGGAATAGCAGCTGGCACCTCATGGGCAAAGATGAGCGCAACCACAGCCAGCGGAGAATCAACGGGGCTTAAGGTGAACAGGATCTGGACAGAGCCAGACCTGCTCAACCAGTACTCGACGACAATCTACTCAGAGGTGCTGGACGGCACGCAGCCTGCAAACCCGAACATTGTGAAGGTCAACTACACTTTCACTTACCCGGACGGAAGCGTGCACTCTGGGCTGGTGGGCCTGAATGCCCAGAACCAAAATTACACTGGCAAGGGCTACTTCGGCGTGGACGTTGGCGCAGGCGCTCCTTGCGGTACGTACAGCCTGAAAGTGTCAGCGCAGCGCACCATAACAAGCTCCACACAGGCTAGCGAGCCGACCGTGGGCTATGCAACATTCGCCCTCCAGGCGCCATACTGCATGCAAACAACGCCGACAAGCGCGCTCAACCTGCAGGTGGAGCAGCTGCTGCCGGACATCTACAAGTACGACGGCAGCAACCAGGTGAACGGCCCTGCGCTTAGGCTGACGGCATACAATGGCAACAAGATAATTGCCAAGATGTCTTCTGGCTCAAGCTACGAAGCTGACGCCATGCTCGCAGTGCTGAACAGCGCAACGCACAAGTACCTTTACCTTGTGAAGATGCCCGGGTATGACTACTACACAAGCGCGCCTCACTTCAGCATCAAGGATGTCAGCCAGTTCAACGTGGAAGAGCTTGCCTCGGACAGCTACAAGTACGAAAACGGGGGCATTGTGACTGGTGTGTCGCTTGACTTCACCGCGAAGGCGGGCTACACCATACTGGCATTCACTGCAAGCGGCGCAAAATACCAGACCAGCCGCCTGATATCGGTGATTGATAGCCAGACAGACCAGTTCCACTACCTGTTCAAGCAGGCGGGCTATGACTACTTTACAACTGCAAGCAGGTTCTACCTTGCCAAGGCTTCAAGCGTGACGACTGGCAAGCTGTCGCTCAAGTTCGAGCCGGGCTGGAACATGATTTCAGTGCCGACAGAATATGACATCCAGCTGCCGGAAATACAGCAGAAGTGCGACATAAAAAGCGCGTGGTATTACAACCCCGTGCTTGGGCAGTACAGCGTTGCAACCACGTTCGGCAAGGGAATGGTGGGCGTGTGGATGAAGGCCGGCTCGGCCTGCACCTACGAGCTTGACGCGCCTTACGTATCCTCATGGAGCTCGCCCCTCTGGGCAGGCTGGAACATGGTGGGCGCGCCGGCAAGCAGCGTTTCATTCGCCTCGGTGGCAGGCAACTGCAAGGTGACATCCGGCCCGTGGATTTACGCGCCATCATCAGGCCAGTATGTGCAGAGCAGCACTCTTGAGCCCGGCAAGGGCTACTGGGTGAAAGTGGCAGCGGACTGCACGCTGAAAAGCGCAAGCGACGTTCCGCCTGCCGCGCCATCAGGCTAAGGAGGCATTGGCATGAAACTTGCAACATTGGCAGCCGCCCTTGCAGTGGCTGCCTTGCTTTTCTTTGCATTCGGCTGCACAAGCTTGCCGCATGTTCCGCCAGCAGGCGGCAACCAGTCGCCAACCCCGCCATCGGACATACCTCCGCCCCCGCCTGATTCGGGGAATGCAAGCGCACCACCGGCTTCGCAGCCGCCCTCGCCTCCAGCAGGAGGGGACGCGCCGCCGCCTGCGCCAGTATGACGTGATTTGCATGGAAGATGAAGAAGAAATTAGCGGAAGCCCTGCCCAGCGCAGGGAGATAACTCTGCTCGAACTTCTGATAGCCTCGTTGTTGTGATGCGCGCCCACAGGAGCTTTTTTAACCCCTTTGCGGGCTAAACTTCCTCGAGCTCCCATAGTCTAGCCCGGTAAGGACGCGGGCCTTTCAAGAACCCTTTTCGACGCATCGAAAAGCGTTCACGGAAAATATCCGAAGAAAGCCTGTAACACGGGTTCAAACGTGCGCCGTGCTGGCGAGTTGCCAGCGCTTCGCGCTGACAATCCCGTTGGGAGCGTCTTATTTTAACTGATATTTAGCTTTGCTCACGTCGTTATACGCTCTAATTTTAAATGTTGATGCGGTATATTTGACTATGGGACTCGGATTTGGGGACTGGAAGAGCAGCCTCGGGCGCTCAACGTGGATGACTGAGAAGGACAAGGAGCTTTTCCTGAAGTTCGCCGAAGACGCAGTCCTGCACCAAATCGGCGCACGTCGGATTGAGAAATACAGGACCGACCTGTCAATCTGCAGGACAATGACGGGAAAAACGCTGCACGCCATGCTTGACAATATACAGGGAAGCGTCGCAGCAATAAACGCAAGCAAGAGGTATATGCCTGCCACGAAGAAGGACTGCAAGCGCACGCTCGGGAGCATCTACATCTTCAGGAAGATTGGCAAGAGGTCGCTCAAGAGGCTTAACGAGGACGAGGCAGAGCTGTTCAAGCACAAGATAAAGGTTGGTGACAGCGAGCTTGCAAAGCCTGTCATTCTCCGCGAGGAAGTGAGGGAAATTGCCTCTTACGGGGATGCTTTCGACAAGGCCGTGATTTATCTCATTTTTGAAAGCGGCATGAGGGCAGGGGAGTTCCTGCCGCTGAAAAAATCAGACCTCTCGTTCAGCCAGGAAGGGCTGGACGTGAATGTGCCGAAGGGAAAAACAGGGAGGCGGCGAATCACTGTCGTCGAGGCTGCGTCTTTCGTCAGCGCGTGGCTTGAGAGCCATCCGGTCAAAAAGGGAGACTCTCCTGTCTGGATTACGCCATACAAAAAGAGGGATTTGAGCTATCCGATGCTTGTGCAGAGGATTTGCCACTGCGCCGAGAAAATGAACGAGGCAAGGAAGAAAGAGGGCCTGCCTCTCTTCAAGAAGCCGGTCAATCCGCACAACTTCCGGCACAGCCGGGCGACTGAGTTGGGGGCGGAGTCGGGCATGACAGAGCAAATCATGGACAAATACTTCGGATGGGAAATTGGCTCGAACATGTCAAGGGTCTATCTGCATCTGACGGACGAGCAGGTCAAGAAGGCAGTCCTGAAAACATACGGCAAGACAAGGCCGGAGGAAGATAAGAGAATCATCACTGAAAGATTTTGCCAGCGATGCAAGGAAAAGAACCCGCTCAAGGGCGAGTATTGCTGGCGGTGCGGCTCGAACCTTGACAGCGGGAAGGTCGTCAGCAACATGCTTTTGATGGAGGAAAAGGTCAAGGAAATGGAAAAGAAGCAGGAAGATCAGAAAAATCAAATGGATGGCATTGCAAGGAAGCTGGCTGACATCACGCTGCGCCTGGCCAAGCAGAGGCTCAAGGACGGCTAATAACAGAGCACATCCACTCCTGCGCGCGCCGCCAGGCCTAGCGGCCCGGTTTTTCAGTTTGTTCCGTCTCCCGCATTTTGATGGCTTCAACGCCATCCTTGAGACGAATGACCAGCGCGCCATCAGCCTCGTAGGCTTCCAAAGCTATCCAATTTTCAAGTATGGCGTCCCTCAGGCAGGCCAGGCGGATATCAAGTGCCATGCCCATATCTATAGGGCAGGGGTGTCATTATAGATTGTGTAGAATTTGGTTGTGATGAACCACATTCCTCTTGGCAGATGTTGGCTCGTGCACAATTGGGCATTAATGTGCAAAATTACTCAACTTGAGTAAAAATTCGACCTACGCTGGATGCAGTTCAACTTTCACAAATGTAAGATAGTTATATATAATCTGGGCGCATTTTTTTTACATGCATCTGGATAAGACCGGGTTGATGCTGCTATTTTTCTGCATCGTTACTGCAATCTCGTTTGGATGTGTTGGAGGAAACACCGCAGCATCTCAGAAAAATCGGTTTGTATTGAACTCCTTTGAATTAGCGAACGGTTCGACTTCAAATCTAATTATTGATTTTAACTACACGGCCAGCCGGAGCTATCCTGATCTATCATTCTACTTGGGGCCAGATTTCTTCTGGGTTGAAAAGGATGGCACAAAATGCACAGCAGAGATTTCAAGTGGTGAAGAAATGAGTGGCGGCAGCGCCTTCGAGCCCAGCGCTAAGACTGGCTTGGATGGAAGAGTGTACAACTCATTCCATATCGGAAGGGATTTGAATAACAACCAGCAGTTTAGGGTTGTTTTGGATGCAAAACTCAACAAATCATGCTCTGCCCATATCGGGGATGCCGTTCGCGTACATCTATCTGCAGTTGAAAACCAAAATGATCTAAATGAAGTTGTTAACCCGTATCACGAAACCGTCCAAGGAATTGTGTCTGCAAGCGCTTTTGGTTCTGCATACGACAAATACGTGGACAGTACCAAGGAATACTACAACTCCATGAGTTACTTTAAGGAGAAAGTTATTGTTGCAAGGGAAGCATTCGATGCATATAAATGGAAATTTTTACCAACAGGCGCAGATGGCGTCGATTTCGAGATTAAAGTGGGGAAGGTGAGTGGCTCGACACCCATGGCATTTGAGGCACTTGAAGGCAAATTTCCATTTACCGTATTCAAGATGAAAAATAATTTGATCAACGACGAATATTTGGACTGCCAACTGGAAAAATCGAGCCTTGTTGCGATAGACGAAAATGGGCATCAAATGAAATTTAGTTCTGGCAGCCTAAATGTCTCAACCACCAATTCATTCACCATTAAAGGTAAAATAAATGGCTGCGGAGGCACAAAGGGAAGTGAATATGAATACAAGGCGGTAGTCGGTTCAGTTAACATCTATGATTATCAGAGGAACTACACGGATGTCTTCTCAATGAAAGGAAATTATGAATGATATAACGCGGACAACAACTTGTTGAATGCCGATCTGGGCGCGCATCAATACGAATGGTGCTTAGCCGTTTCTTTTCAAAAGCCATAAAAAGGCAGACACAGATAGTTTAGTGGTGGTTAGTTGAGAGTGCTTATCGCTGCTGTTCTGTTTGCATTGAGTATTTTTCTGGCGGGATGCGCACTCTCAGGGCATTCTAAGATATCCCCTCAAGATGTTGAACTTCTTAATTTTTCCCAATCCAGCTGTGCAGACACCACCATGGGTTGGGGTTTTTCCATCCTTGAAAATGGCTTTGACTCATCTCGAAACATATCCACAGTCAGGTTAAAAGTTCAGGAAAATTGCGCAGCAAGCATGGTTGGCAACATGAGTGTAGAGAATGGAATTCTTTATCTCTCAAGAGCCAGCAAACCACGCAATATAACTGCCATGTGCGACTGCGGATTCAACGTCACCTACAAAATCAAGCTCAAAAATGGGGCAACGACCCCCAAAATGAAATTCAGGGATTACCCATCGTATGTTACCGCAACAAACCTGACCACACCAAGAGAATATGACATAAATTAGCTGAGGCGTTATATGCCATCTATCACGCGCGGCCGGGGCGGTAGGGCTTTTTTATGAGGTAAAAGCTTGGGCGTAGGCGTTCTAGCCCTGCGCCCATATTTGGTTGAAAACTAGTGCCTTTCCTTATTCGGAATCCTTTCCCTTAGATGCTTAATCAGCTTGGGAAATTCAAGAAGGGAGAATTTTGTGGGCATCATTTCCAAATCTGCTATTATGCCATTATCTTTAAAGAATATCTTTGTGCGCCATTCATCCATGGACAGTTTTGCTGGAAGTAGTGTGTCTACGTATTCCAATTCAAATGACACGATGTCAGATAGTTTAATCTCTTTCTCATTCTTTCGAATAGCGCCCCACTTCAATATTATTTTGTTAGAATAAACGTCTGCATACGCCCGCCCCCACAAGTCTGGGATTTTCAGACCGAAAATATTGAAGGAATACGCAAAGGGCGCATTTATCTGTATCAATGCGGTGAAAATAGGTTTTTCAGCGTCTTTATTCATGTTTCTAATATTCTGCCTAATCTTAATTAAATCTAATCATTGCATCGTGCAAAAGTCCAGTTGGGCGTAGGTGCTCCAGACCTGCGCGCGGTCGTGGCGAAGAAGTCTCTTTTTACTTCGTAGAATGAAAAAGCCGGTTCGGTTTAGGTACGCTACCGGCGTTAAACGCCCTGCTAAGGCACGCACACTGGCAAATAGCACACCATAGCGCTATTTATTGCAAATCTCATCGGGTTTGCTTTTTCTGAATGCCGCGGCAAGAACGCAGCCAAAAAAGTATGAGGGAGCAAGCGACATCAAAGCAACTGGCACGTCAAATGCAATAAACTCCACGTGCGTCCCGAGTGAGGGCGCGATTGCAAAATGTGTCAAAACGCTTGCGTGAGAGGAAGGAATGCTAGCCTTTATGTCTAAGTTTTGGCTTAGGAGAATCGGGGCAAATGCCAGAAAGAATAGCAGGCTTATTGCCAGATTCATGCCAGACGGCATAAGCGCACGCTTTGGGTCTTTTTCAACTGCCAGGAACGAGCCAGCCGCGCCTGACAGGAATGAAAATATCATAAACCAGGCACAGATGTATAATGCAGCGAGGAGAATATCGTGCAAGAATATGATCACCATAAATCCAGTTATAATCATTAGAACTGCAAGTATGAATAAAATGGTTGGAACGATGAAAAACAGGGCTGAGATAGTCGTGACGAAGCCGCCTTCAAGTATCCCTGCCTTGAAATTTTTGGAGACATAGAAACCAAAATAGGCGAAACATGCAAATGGAACGCACGAGTTAAAGAGCAAAAACGCAAGATCATTTGATGCAAACCAGTGCCCCCATCCGAGGAATGCCGTGCCCATATATATAATCATCCAGTAAATAATAGCGAAGAGCGGGGCTAGGAGATGGATGGCTTTGCTTTTTGTAGGCCTCAAAAGCTCCTTCCAGCCTGCCATGGAGGGGGTTGCCGGCTCGATTAATGGCACCCTGATATTTTCAGGCTTTTTTTCCACTATTGCGCGCGCGTTTTCCCTTGACGCATGAACTGCACCAATCAAGGCAGATAATGTGGAGAATACAACCAGGACAAAATCAAAACATGCTAATATCAAGAACGTCAAATCAAGTCCAAGTGTGCCACTTGGCACGGCTTTCGTGTTCATGTTAACTCGTGGCATCATTGCCAAAACAGACGCCAGGCAGGAAATTAAAGAGATAATGAATCCGGCTGCAATGCATCCGATAATGTCTTTCTTTTGATTTTTGACGCGACTGTAACCAAAATAAGCAAAAAAGAGCGCAGTTATTGCAAAAAAGGGCACTATTGCTATAGCCGTTCCAAAGATAGATGCTATTGCAGCTGCACTAAAATCGATGGAATTTGGAAATTTGACATAGTTGAAAAACATCATAAATGCATTGTTGAAAAAAATCATAAATGTCAAGAAGACAAAAAGGAAAAACACCATCGCGCTTTGCCAGAAATTCGCAAATGTGAAGCTTGCAAGCTTTCGTGCAGCAGGCTTCAAATAGGTATTCCAGCCAAACATGCACGAAATACTCGAGTAGTGCATAAAACCCTTCTTGTTTCTTGCC
>CAITKI010000063.1 GCA_903892905.1 uncultured Microcaldota archaeon
TCATCAACGATTGAAACAAATGCGCAAGATCATGAAGTTAGATGTTGAGATTATGTTCGAAAAGACTCAGGTGTTGAGCTTAATCCCTTTTATTGAAAAGAAGATATGGAATATATGGTTCTCTGATTATAATTATGACCCCACTAAGGAAGATTGGTATATAGCTGACTTAACGGAGACTATAATTGAACAAAAGAAACTTTTAGCATTTGACACTATGGTAGATAAGCTCTTTAAACCAACCCTACTACAAGCATCCGAAGACCAAGATTTTGAGTTTATTTCTGTTCCATTGTGGAATACCCCACCTCTACCTTCTTTGAATTACGAGCAATTGCTTCATTCTCGCGAAAACGTTCGCATTCCACTCATTCCATTCAAGAATGACCTGCGAGAACTTTCGGCGCAACTATTTCCGCTTGAATTTTCTTCCGAGAACATGCCGAAAATTAGGCAACTTATCACTGAGAAAATCATTCCACATCAAGAGCCGATACAACGACGTCTCGACGAAAGCTTATATATTATTAAGCTGCGCAACACTTTCCCAAAAGATTTTTACATGACTTTCTGCTTAGGCATCATGAGTGCGGAGAACTTGGTAAACTATTATGAAATGACCGGGAATATTGAGCCGTATGTTTGCACCCAAATCAAGCAACAGCTCGGTCGCCATATCAATCCAAAAGCAAGCTATGTGTTCACATACTTTGATATGCATGCAGGAAAGTCTCTCGATTAGTTTTTAAACTCAATTCCAATGCAGTCGAACAGTAAGCAGCCTCAGCCTACTTTTTGGCAGTCTTTTCCATGCTTTCCCACAACAAGGCGGCTGTTCTGTTCCATGAAAACAGGTTGCGACGAACTTTCGCTTTCGCGATAAGGGCTTCGCGGCAGTTCGCATCTTTCGCAATTTTACCCATCGCAGCAGCAATATGTTCGGGGTTAAACGGGTCGCAAAGCAAAGCAGCATCACCCGCTACTTCAGGCATAGAACTCACATTGGACGTTATAACGGGCGTGTCGCAATGAAAAGCCTCTAAAATCGGAATGCCAAAGCCTTCAAAATAGGACACGTAAGTGAGTCCGAGGGCGCTGCCAAGCAAATTATTAAGGTCCTCAGCCGCCACCCGACCTGTAAAAAGGATGTCATTTTTATACTCAAGATGGTTGAAAGTCTGCTCCATCTCACCTGTCCACCATTTCTCTGCTCCCAC
Source organism: uncultured Microcaldota archaeon (assembly GCA_903892905.1). Taxonomy (GTDB): domain Archaea; phylum Micrarchaeota; class Micrarchaeia; order Anstonellales; family Anstonellaceae; genus UBA10161. Next base: position 1,218 of record CAITKI010000063.1, read on the forward strand.
TATCAAGAGCTTCACATCCGCCTGATGCGTACTTCGAAATATGTCGAATGCAAGAAACAAATTCTTCAGATTCTTGCGGGGCAACAGTGCCCCAATAAAGATAAAATAGTCGCACCCTACAGAGAATTCCTTTTTCGTGGCACTTTTAACAGCCTCCGATACGGGATGATATTGTTCGTTCACACCGTCATATACTACATCTATCTTCTCATTCGGGATGCCATATAGCTTATGAATATCGTGCTTAGAAAACTCCGAAACCGTTGCAATTCTATCAGCCTTTTTCGCAAAGCGAGGAAAGAAGTAGCGGTAATATTTCGTGATAATCCACGGAAGGTCTTTCGGATAGTGCTCAAAGTTTAAATCGTGAATCACGGCAAGTGTCGGGACTTTGGTTGATAGAGAAATGTAGCCGTCGGGCGACAAGAACAGGTCTGCATCAATGCGCTTCAGCACTCTTGGGATAGAAAACTCAAACCACGCATAAAACAAAAGCGGATGCCGGGCTTGCGGACCAATGACCATGGGAATCACATTCTCTGCAAAGATAAACTCCACATCATACGGACGATCAAAGATAAA
>CAITKI010000064.1 GCA_903892905.1 uncultured Microcaldota archaeon
ACGACTATTTTCCCGCCTGCGGTGAGGTCGAGTATCTTTGCGCGGCAGATGTACTTCTTGTACTTCCAGACCTCGTCTTTCGGCTTGAGCTTGCTTGCGCCTGCAGATACAATGTCGCCTATCTTCATGGCGGGAAAATCGGTTGTGAAGTTTATAAAACGATTTGGCGCGCGCCAAATGCCGGCAGCGTTTGCAATAAGGGGAATAAAGTTGCGCGCTCTCGCGCCGCCAAACAAAGGGCTGCCTTTAGGCCGTGTTGATTTTTACAACGCGCATTGCTGCGCGGCAGCGCTTCCGCTAATTTTTGTAAGTTGAGCGCTCTCGCGCTGCTCTCCAAATCCTCGCTTACGCTCGGATTTGTAGATTGTGTCAGCAGCAATGCGCGTTCCCGCGCATAGCGCAGTACAGGCAACATCGTAAGAGGGCTTAACTTCCGAGTTCGGAATGGGTTCGGGTGTTTCCCCTCTCCTATGACCGCTGACAAGGCTTTGTATAAAGCGAAGGGCTTTTAAGTCTTTGTCCGGCTTCAAGCTGAAAGTATTTTTGCCAGGGCAGCGCGCAGGTCCTCTGCAGCTTCCTTTGCCTGGGGGTATTCCGGGCCTTCCAATGCTTCCCCTGCGGGGAATTCCCTCTCAATCGCACGCAGCGCCCCGATCATCCTTTTGATGTCCTTGGTGTAAATTGCATTTTCCGCAAGGAAAGACGAGTAATGCGCCTTTGCGCCTTTTTGGGGAGCGCGCTCGAACGCCTCCCTGTAAATGTCGGCTGCCTTGCCGTGCTGCCCCCTCCTTGCATATATCCCTGAAAGGAGGTATCTCGCCTCCTCGTTTTCAATGTCAAAGGCAATGGCATCCTTGTAATGCCCTATGGCCTCCTTGATCTCGCTTTTCCAGGCCATCGTGTCCCCTGCCTGCTTCCTGTCCTGCGCAAGCCTCTCAGCTTCCTTTCCCAATACCAAATGCACTGCGCCGCAAGCCTGCGCCGGCGTGGTGGCAATGAGCAGCTCATCGCGCTCGTTTCCACTGTATTTTGATTTCTCATCCGGATAGTAAAACAGCGTTTCCCCAACTTTCAGGGCCAAATCATATTTTTGCCCAACTGAAAGCTCAGGCTCCATGCTCAGGATGGTGTAAACGTCAAAAAGCGCGAGGATGATGGAGTTGTGGCTCCCCAGGATGTCCTTGGCGTCAGAGCCGGCTCCAAGCTCATTCGAGATGGACTTTACTATTTTTTTGTTCAGGTCAGTGCCGGAGGCAGCCTTTGGGCGTTCTGCCCTGATTTTGATTGCCGCGTTTATTATCGCGTTTGCGAATTTTTCCGATGCGCCTTGGCCAAACCGTGCATTCATGAGCTCAGCGCCTGACAGCGCCCTGGGATTCAGGTAACCCGGATTCCCGAGCCTGTCGTAAAGCGGGCTTTTTTGGGTAATCACCGCGCCTCTGACCACGAGGTCCCCCCTCCTGCCGATTGATATGTTTGAAAGCGCCTTCTGTTCCATGGTTGCACCGGTGTATTATTGGCTAATGTGTTTAAAAATGTATGTTTGTGTCTTAGGACAGCTGCCCTGCCCCTTGCTGCAAAGCAAAGGCAACGGTTTTTAAGACACGGGCGCGTTTTTATTGGTTATGAAAGCCGCGCTCTTCACCGACAGCTACCTCCCCAACACCGACGGGGTGGTTTCCTCAATTCTCGCCTACAGGCGCGGCCTTGAGGCTGCGGGGCATAAATGGGCGATATTCGCCCCCGACGCGCCTGGCTACACCGATGCGCCTGGCGATGAGGTGCTGAGATTCTCAGGAGTGAAATTCCCGCCCTATCCTGAGTACCGCGCGGTGATGTTCCCTTATTCCATCTCGGCAAAGACTGCGCAGAAGCACAAGGTGCAGCTGGTGCACTCCAAGGCGATGATGAGCATGGGCGTGGCGGCATACAGCTTTGCGCGGCGTGCGCACCTTCCCTGCATGGCATCCATGGAAACCATGATTCCGGATGGCGTGCATTACCTTTCCAAAAACAGGCAGGTGCAGGCATTCGGCAAGGACATCGCATGGTCATATTTGAAATGGCTCTACTCGCACTTCGACTTGGTGACTGCGCCATCAAAGCACACCAAGGCGCGCCTGGCGCGCCATGGCATAGAAACCGAAGTGCTGCCCTCGCCTGTGGACACCGGCCGCTTCAAGCCCAATGCCGCGGGCGGGGCAAGGGTGCGTGCCGAGCTTGGATATGGCAAGGGCACCAAGCTCGTGCTAACTGTTGGCAGGGTGGTGAAGGAGAAGAACTACGACTTCATACTGCGCGCAGCAAAAAAGATGCGCGACCCGCGCGTGAAATTCCTAATCGTGGGCAAGGGGCCGTACCTTGACACCCTCAAGCTCGAGGCCGCGCGCATGGACGTGTCGCACAAGTTCCACTTCACAGGCTTCATACTCTCAAAGGAAAAGCTCATCGACTACTACAACGCTGCGGACGCTTTTGTGTTTGCCAGCAAGTTCGAGACGCAGGGCCTCACCCTCCTCGAAGCTTTCGCGTGCGGCAAGCCCGCGGCAGTGCTTGAGGGCACTGCGATGGAGGAGCTGGTGCGCGAGGGCAAGAACGGCCGCCTGTTTTTCGAGGACGAGGAGGACTGCGCTGAAAAGGTCATGCAGTGCATTGGCGAGAAAAATCAGCTAGCAGCTGGCGCACGCAAAACCGCGCTTGAGCACTCCATCCCGCGCCTCACAGAGCGGCTGGTCGGGATGTACAAGCGCCTTCTCGAATAGCGCGCAAGCCCGCGCAGAGCCGGCCGGATTCCACAGGCGGCTCCTCGAATAAGCCCCTGCCGCCTCTCGCAAGCCTTATAAGGAAGCTTGGAGAATTCAGCACGTGAGCGCATGGTGGATGTAAAATATTTTTCATACGGGGCGGCAGCAATGGCGCTTGTTGGCGCAATGGGCTCTTTTGTGGGCGCGTCAAACGGCATAGTCGCGATAATCTCCGGCGTGCTCTGCCTGGTGGGGGCAATAGGCGCAGTGGCATTCTACAAGTACGGCTATGTGCTGGTGCCGCTCATACTGCAGCGCGCCAATGTCGTCCAGCTCATGGAGGGCGGCTTTGAGGTGCCTGCCAGCAACGACGTCGTCCTGAAAAACGTGGGCGGCGTGTATTACGCGTCAAAGTACCTGGGCGTGAGGATTTACGAGTCGGCGGCGGAGAAGTCCACCGAGGAAAACATCGTCTACTCGGAATACTTCGAGCGCGCAATATCTTCGGTGAAGTACGTCACGAAGTTCGCCATCATGGTCTACATGAAGGATATCTCGGACCACAGGAGCAGGATAGAGACCAAGCACGCCGAGGCGCAGCTGCGGCTTGCGCGCGAACGCGACAAGCCAGACCCGGACGTGCTGCGCCTGGACAGGTATGAGAAGGAAGTTGCGATGTGGGACAACCAGATAAACAAGCTCACGCGAGGCATCAAGCCCATGGGGCTGATTTCATACGTCATGACGACTGCGGTCGGCGTGAGCAAGGAAGCGGCGGCGGCAGCCGCCACTGCGCAGGCAAACGAGCTTCGCGCCACAATCTCCAACGCGCTCAACGTCCAGGTCGACTTGCTCAACGGCGACGAGATGCTGCGGTGCTTCCAGTGGGAAGTGATGATTCCGCCCACTCCCTCCGAGCTTGCGCAATCCGTCATTTAGCTACCTGACCTGCTGCAAAAAAGCGTGATTATTATGGGGAGGCTGCAAATATCGGAGCTTGACAACACTGACTTAGCCAAGCGCAACTTCTTTGTCCGCCCGCCCGAGCCGCCCGAAGAGGTGCTCATGACCGACCCCACGAACGCCATCTTCATAGGCAGGACGAAAATCTTCCACGTGCCTTTCTACTGGACGTTCCAGAAGACGACCAACCCGCACATCGCAATCGTGGGGATAACGGGCTCAGGTAAATCCTATTTCGTGAAAACATTCCTCACCCGCGCTTCCTTCGTTTGGGGCACCAACTCCTTCATCATCGACTGGGCAGGGGAGTACAAGGACTGGGTGAAGCAGACTGGCGGCAAAGTGATTTCATTGGGCCGCGGCTCGTCCATCAACCTCCTCGACGTCGCTGGCATGAAGCCCAACGACAGGATAAAGCAGGTCATGAGGACGCTGGACATCCTCACCGACATCTCCCGCTACCCCGAGCAGCGCAGGCTCACCGAGCTTGCCATTGAAAAGTCATACGTCAACTCGAAATTCAAGCTCAACTCCAAGCTTCAGGTGGACGGGCTGGGAAAGACGCTCATGCCCCCCACGCTGAAAGACGTGCAGAAGATACTGGAGGACATGAGCGAGGCAGGCTCATACGAGTTCCCCGCGGAGCTTGAGAATGCGATTTACCGCCTGAGGCAGTTCACGCGCGAGGGTGAGGATTTCTTCGCGCAGCAGTCCACCATAGACCTGGAGAAGCTTACGCGCGCAGGCATGGTGGACCTTGACCTCTCGGGCCTTCCCGACGAAACTTTCCGCGGGCTCGCTGCGCTTTCCATGCTGCAGTTCCTGAAAGAGAAGATGCGCGAGGAGGGCTGGTCCTCCACAAAAGGGCTCAAGCTCCTCGTGGTGCTGGACGAGGCGTGGAAAATAGCCAAGGACGACAACTCGGACGCAGTGATGATCGTGCGCGAGGGAAGGAAATACCAGTTCGGCCTCATTGTCGCGTCCCAGAACCCCACAGACATATCGGAGGCGATATTCTCCAACGTTGGCACCACGTTCATACTGCGCGTCAAGTTCGAGCGCTACCTGGACTATCTCCAGTCCACGCTGAACTTCTCCAACTACATGCGCGCGGAGATTGCGAAGCTGGGCGTAGGGCAGGCTGCGGTCAACATGGCATTCCAAACAACCGCGGACTTCTCCGAGACTTTCATGCTGGACAAGATCGAAGGCGAGGAGCCCATGCAGGAGTTCTTCCTGGACATGGAATCCGTGCTCACGCGCGAGGAGATGTCCATGGAGGGCGTGGCGCGATCCACTTCGTTTGAGAAGGACGAGCTGAAGAAGAAGCTGCGCGCCTATGGCATGAACGACGAGCAGTCGGACGAGGTGGTTGCGCTTTTCTCAAAGAAGGGAAGGCGCATGGAAATCGCCTCGTTCGTGGTGCTCCTCACGCGCTACGGGATTGCAAGGGGCAACATCGGCAATTTCCTGAAAGAGCTGGGCCTCGAGGACAGCACGGTCGTCAACGTGTTTTCGAAAGCGGACGAGCTTGAGATGGAGCTTGGCGACGACGACATATCCGAGCACATAATAAACTCGCAGGCGCCCTCAGCGAAGGGCGGGCAGGAAGGCATTTAGATGGCGCGGACACTTTTCTTCCCAAAAGACGAGTTGAGGCGTCGGCTGCGCGCATTTCGCCTTGACGAGCTGCGCGTGGCTGAAATCACTTCGCTGTTTGACAAGAACAACAGGCATATCGACGTTGTTTCCTTCGTGATAATGCTTGAGCGCTACGGCGTGCAGCGGGCCGAGGTTTCCGCGTTCCTCCGCGACATCGGCGTGGATGAAAGCACGCTCATCAATGTTTTTTCCAAGGCGGACTTCACCCGGTTGGGGGTGGGCAACCGCGAGATAACGCAGGTAGTGCTTGCATAGATAGAGGTGTAAATATGGCAAAGGTTTGCATAATTTGCGGCCAGGAAGTGCCCCATGGGCGCATGGTGGCCGACGATGCGGTCATCCGCTCCATACGGTGGGCAAAGCAGTCGCTCCACATTGCGAAGAACAACACGCTCGTGGTATGCGAAAAGGACCTGGAGGCGCACAAGAAAAAAAGGCAGGGCTATGAGCGCAACCTTGCGGTGTACATTGTGATTGCAGGCATAGTGCTTGTGCTTTTGGTCCTCCTGCCGATATTCACGACAGGGTTTTCCCTATACGCAGTGCTCGTGGGATTGCTCTTTGCCGCCATCCTGGTGTTAATGCCCGTCATTACCTCGCACACGCCAGCGCTTGCAGAGGCGCAAAAAACGCCGCCGGCCGGGAAAAAAGCAGCGGGCAAAGAAGCGGCAGGGAAAAAGCAGGTGAAAAAAAAATGAGCGAGTGATTTCCCATGGCATTGCCAAACACACAGCAAAGCACGCCCAGGGGCGCCACGCCCTCATCGCCAGCGACCGCGCCCATGCCCTCCGTGCCCACCGTGAGCGGCTTCCGCATCTTTGCAAAGAGGCAAAAAACCCCTGCGGAGATTTCCCAGCGCCTCTCCGAGCTGTCGTTCCTTGAGATGAGCACGGACAAGGACGCGCTCCTGGTCCTCAATGTGGAGTCGCGCGACATCCAGAAAAACCCGTACATGTTCTCGGTAGTCTCCTTCCTGCCGGGCTCAATCGAGGCAAAATACACATGCATGCCCTCCACCAGCCCGAAAAGGCGAAGGATTGAAGTGCTGCGCCACTTCCTCAACCTCCTCACAATCACCGAGGACTGCTACTCCGTGAAGATGCAGGGCATCTACCAGCTTCTCGAGGCTGCGATATCGGACATGACAGAGTACTCGTCTGTGGAGTACGACCGGCTTTTCGGGATGTACGACAGCCAGAAATCCGAATCCGCATCCATGCAGAAAAAGCTGCGCGAAGCGAACGAGGGCAACGCGGCGCTTTCCAAGGAGAACTTCGAGCTGAAGAGCAAGAACGACGAGCTCACGCTCAAGCTCCGCTCGCTCGAGACGTTCTCGGACCCGGTGCTCACGCTCAAGATACAGGAATGGCTCTCCGAGCACAAGGGCGAGATAAACATCGCGGACTTCTCAAAGGTCTACAACATCCCGGAGAACCGCGTGGAGCAGATGCTGAACAAGCTTGTGACGGAGGGCTACATAGAGTCAAAGGGCTAGCCCTTTTTTGGCAAAGGTATCCACATGGCAGAAAACAAGGGTGCATCCATCGGCGGGAGTGCGCCCACGTCTGGCCTCCCTGAGCGCAGCCTCAAGCTCAAGATATCGAAGAAAGCGTATGTTTTCGACGTGCGCAAGAAGTTTGCCGCAACCCGGAGCTTTGCGGTGAAGAAAAAAGCCGAGACGCCCGCGGAGGACATACGGGACAGCCTCCAGGCTTTTTTCAAGGGCCATCGCCAGGCGGCAGGGGCCATAAAATCCCCTGGCACGCCGGTGGCGCAAGGCGCCCCTGGCCAGCAATCCGCCGCGCCTGGGCAGGCGCCCGCCGCCCCTCCCAAGCCGCCGAGCCTGCTTGGCAGCGCGATAAAAATTGCAGCCGCAGTCATCATCCTCTTTTTCCTCTCGATCGGCTATATTTTCATGGTGTATGGCGGTGCGCAGGGCGGCGTAATGGCATCCGCGGCGCCAAGCGGCTTCGCTGGAACGTATTCCACGGCGCTTGGCCAGAACAGCATCCTGACGGTTGGGCAGGTCGAAAGCCCGTCGCGCGCGGCATATTTCCTCCTCTCCTTTGAGTCGCAAAATGTGACCCGGGCAAACTTCTCGGCAGAGCTTTACCGCGAAAAGCCTCTCACGCAGGTGTTCATACTCGAGCACGCGCGGGAAAGCGCGGACACATACCTTCCTTTCCGCTCAAGGCTTGTGGAGCGGCTTTCGGAGCAGGGCATATCTGCAAATGAAATCGGGCTGGAATCGCTCCCGTCCCTCCCTGAAGGCGCGCTGCTGCTTGTGCCAACCGGCTACTTTCCCCTCGAGCTCCTTTCCGGCGACGCAGGCTCGAACTTCAAGTCCCTGCTGTCGCGCGGAGTGGACATCGTGTACATAGGGATGCCATTCGACACGCTTGCGCTTGACAAGGCCGGAAGCACGGTGAAGATGGACAACAGCGACATCTCGTTTGCAAAAGGCAGGCCCGAGTCGAGCGACGGCTTCCTGCTTTACGATGCGCAATATGCCGCTTCCCCTGGCAGGGCAGCGTCCGGCATGTCATCCCAGGGCACGCTCTACGGCTCGGTTTCCGCAGTGCGCCTGGGCAAGGGCTCCATGCTTTTCATCCCGCAGTTCCTCGACGGCGGGTGGGTGACCGACTCCGACTCGCAGGGCTTCGAAAAGGCGGCTGGCGACGTCTCACGGCTTATTTACGAGGAGCGCTGGCTTGCCCCCATAGCATCCGCTGCCAGCAGCACCAATGCCACGCAGGAAAATGCGCCTGTCTCGCTTTACACCTCGCCATTCCAGGAGGATTCCGCTTTCGTGCGCCTCTCCACAAGGGCATCGGATGCTGCCGGCGCGCAGTCGCGCACGTTCTCGGTGTTCCAAGTCAAGAAAATCCAGAAAGGGGAGATATACCCCCGCGATCCCCTAGCAGTGCCGTTCTACCTGTCGGGCGTGAAGACGCGCCTCAACCTTGCCCTCAAGGAATCCGACCCGACCCCTGCCAAGCTCTTCGTGGGCATGTACAAGGACGGCGTGGAGCTCCAGCGCTCAGAGTTCGAGCTCGGGCTCACCAACCCCACGATAGAAAAATCCGTGGACTTCCAGGTGAACGCCGAGCCAGGCAGCTACGTGCTGGCGATAATCGACGCGAACGGCAAGGTTTACGCCGCCACCATGCTCACCGTGGCAGACCTTGATGTCGGCCTCTCTTCAGCGGACTGGGTGAACGGGAAGTTCAACTTCACCCTATCTGCCGGCGGAAGGCCATTAAGCCCGCCTTCCCTGTCCGTGGCAATGGACAAGGCCGGCGAGCAGCAGTATTCGCAATCTTCCATGGCCCGGGCAGGCAGCGCCACCTCCCTTGCCTACTCATATGCAGGGCAGATTGCGCCTGGCAAGCACACATTCACCTTTTCGGCAGGGGGGTGGAGCAAGGATTTTGAGGCCGAGTACTATGCGCGCAAGAACATCTGGGACAACCCGACCGTGATCATTCTTGGCGTCATTTCGCTTTTGGTTTTCGGGGTCGGGACCGTGCTGCGCCGCCCCGAGGTGCTGCGCTACGGGCTTGACATCCCGGACTTCCCCCCGCTGACTACGGTAAAGATACCCGTCAAGCGCGAAACGGTCCTCGAGATATTCGACAATGTGAATGCAGGCTACTCCTGGAAGTGGATGCCGCTCCGCGCAGAGGAGCTGAAATCTGGCTTCAGGAAGCTCACCTACAACGGCAAGCCCATCCTCATCGGCGACTTCAACCTCGAGCGCGTGCTTTCCAAGCTGCGCGAGGAGGGCTCTGTCAAAGACGAGCTTGACTACTGGGGCAAGACAAGCTGGGAAAAGGAGAGCCACCACTCCACGCGCTACCTCATGATATACAGGATATTGCGCAACGTGTTCGTGAACAACGCGGTGAAATTCTCCAAAATAGACGCAATCCCGGAGTGCGACGTGAAGGCGGTGCTTGGCAACGAGGAAATATACTTCCACATAATGGAGGAGCCGCGCGAGCGGGTGGCGCACCGCGCGCTTGCCACCGTGCCCAAGGGGCACACCATAATCGTCTTCAAGACCCTCGAGGAGGCCGAGGACTTCCGCCGCGCGCTCAACTCGCCTTCCAAGCTGGCTGTCGCGCTCAAGATGGAAGTGAACAACAAGAACATCCTCCTCCTGCCTGTGAAAGAGGCGGTGAATGCCTACCTCAAGGGAATGGGCAGCTAGGTTAGCGCAAGTGTTTTAATTTCCCGCCTTGAAGTGTGATTATGAATTTCTTGCACGCTCCTCGGAACGGTTTGCTGGCTGGCGTTCCTGCTGGCGATGCCATGGCTGGGAGGGGGGGGGAACTCGTTTTTTGGGCAAGGTGCAATTGAGTCATCCTCTAGGACGACTGCGGGCGCCTTTCTTGCGCAAGGCGCCACCGAATACTTGGTTCTTCTTGCAGTTGTGCTAATTGTCGCCCTCGTCTCTGTCGCGCTTCTGGGCTTTTTCCCTGGAATGGCATCGGATTCCCAGATAACGCAGTCGCAAATGTATTGGCGGAGCGCGAGCCCGATTTCGATTGTGGAGAGCGGGGCGAGAGCGGCTGCTAGCAATGGAAACACATATCTTTATTTGAGAGTTAGAAACGTGGGCACATACCCAATAAGGATAACTGGGATTGTAGGCGCGGATGGGCTGAAAGCGACGCAGTTTTGGGGAAGTGGTTGTGGCGCACCAATAACCAATGTCAATATAAGTGATTATTTTTACTTGGGGCCTGGCGAGGAAAAATATTTTGCTTGGGCATTTGGATTTGGCACCACATGTGACTGGGAAATTACTGCAACAACTGGCTCAACCACAACTCGTGATATCGGAGGCGCATCTTCAGTCTGCCAAAACTCAACTGCCTCGCCAGGCGTGCTGGATTACAAGTCGCTTGGTTTCGAGTACATTCAGTATGTCGAAGGGCAGCAGATAACTAAGAGGCAGGGTGGTAAGGACTGGATAGTGAAGTGCCTGCCGCCTGCTTGAGCGCGCCCGCTATCATTCTTTTTCCAGACGGCGCAGTATTTCCACAAGCCCGCTCGTGGCGCGCTTATTTCAGATGTGGGCTGCCTTCAAGCAGCCTGCGCATGCTTTCGGGCTTGAGAATCCTGACGCCTTCGTATTCCTTGAGCCTAAGGAGGTGCCTGTCATATGTAAGGATGAACTCCGCGTTGGCTGCCATCGCGCATTCTATTATCCTGTTGTCGTCCTCATCATCCTTTACAACTTCCAGCTTCGCCGAAGATTCCGCAAATATGGAAAACGAGACAATATTTTCCATAAGATTGGGCAGCATGTCAACCAACTTCGGGAAATCCCGGCGGACAACCTCCTCATATTCGTCGAGGATTGCCTTGGAGGTGTAAAATCTGGCGCCATTGCCTATCAGCAGGAGGAGCACCTTGTTTGCGCTGCCGGCCCATATGGTCGAAGAAAGCAAGACATTGGTGTCCATGACTATTTTCATCCCTATCTTCCCCTGGCTCTTGCCGCTGCCCGGATAATGTCCCGCTCCCCAATTCCCTCTGCTTTGAGAATGGACTCCGCTTCCTTGGCCATGTTCTTTATGCTGCCAAGGAGCTCCTCTTTGGATGGCGCCGGCAGCTTCTTGAACACCAGGCCATCTGCTATGCCTACCACTGCAAAGAGAGTGCCTTCCCCGGCATTAAGGCGCTTTCGCATGCGCAGTGGAACCACCATCTGCCCCTTCGATGACATCTTTGCTATTTCAACGTCCATTGGAAACACCGAGTAAGATGATCTTACTTTCTTATTTTAAACCTTTCCATCGAGTGTCAGTTCCAACTGGCAACCTGCGGCTAATAAGGCCTGCCCAAGCGGCATGCCGGTGAATTTGCCACCCGCTGCAACACGATTCGCGCGCGTTCCCAACCACTATATATATAATCCTCATTCGCGTTTTCTCCAGCATGGGCGGGGCATCAGCAGGCGCGCAGCAGGTTGCAACAGGCAGCATGGGCCGTCAGCGGGTGCTTGCCGTGGTGCAGATGCTGCGCACCAACGACGACTTGGGCGACGCCATTTTGGCGGCGCTGGGCACTCTGTTCCTCCTGCTTTCATTCCCGTTCTACCCCCCGCTCATCGCATTCGCCCTTGCTGCGCTGACGGGCGCCATTGCCTACAAGCTCCCGGCGGAGCAAAAGGGCGTAGGCACGATGGCAAGCATGCTCTTCGCGCTCCCTGCAATCGCCTACCAGGCGCCGGTGCTTGCCTGGGTGTTCACGCTCGCATTCGCAATCACGCTTTTCGAGGCATTGGAATACTGGCCGGTGATTTCCTTCCTCCAGATTGCCATATTCGCCCCGTTCGCGCCCTTCCCGTTTTCCCTTGCATCCGGGTTCCTGTTCCTCCTGCTCGCAGTCGCCATCCTGCGCTTCGGCTCGCGCCGGATCTTCATCGTTTCCCTGCCCGCGATTTTCATCGTCTTGCTGCTTTCCACAATCTGGCTCCTCCCCACGTCATCGTTCATCACAATCTCGAAAGACTACGAGGGCCTCTATGGGCCTGCCATGGCGGAGCTCCAGAACAACGTAAAGCCCTCTGTCGAGCTTTCCGAGATTGCGCCAGCCACTGCCGGCGCGCTTGCCTCGCTTTTCGAGTTCGACCGGGCAATCACGCCGGTATCCGACGCGCTTTCGAAAATAGCCGACAATGCCGTCAAGCTGGTCGCGTCCGACTTTGCGCTCGTGCAGCTTGCGGCATGGGCGATTGCGCTTTTTGCCTGCGTCAAGCTGCCTGCGCTGATGGACCACCGCTACAAGCAAACGATCGCGGCATCCGCGCTATTCCTCGTGCCAATATCCAACTTCCTGCTCGCCCCCGCATTCAAGAACCCTGTCGAGCCCATGGGCTTCCTCTACTGCGCGCTATCCGTCTGCGCAATCGCGGCAATGGAGCACTACGAGATTTCGCTTTCCCGCGAAAACATCGTGGAGAGGCACCAGAAGCAAAAGAAATTTGACAAGTTCGGCGACTCGTCGCTGTCAGATACCGGCCTTGGCTCCTTGAAAGACATAGGCGGGTATGAAGATGTGAAAAACGAGCTTTACGAGGCAATAGTCACCCCGATAAAAAAGCCGGAGTATGCGCTTACATACGGGCTGAAGCCCCCCAAGGGCGTGCTTCTCTTCGGCCCGCCAGGAACAGGCAAGACCCTGCTCATGCGCACGCTTGCCAACGAGCTTAACATCGGCTTCCGCTACGTGAAGTGCAGCGAGTTGCTTTCCGAGTGGTACGGGGAGTCGGAAAAGAACCTGTCCGAAGTCTTTGCAATCGCCCGCAAGAATGCGCCTTTCCTGCTCTTTTTCGATGAAATAGACTCCATTGGCAAGAAGCGCGACTCATACACGAGCGACGACGTCGCCCCCCGCGTGATGAGCGTGCTTTTGCAGGAGCTGGACGGGTTTGCCTCCGACCCCAAAAAGCTCGTGATATTCGTGGGCGCCACCAACCTGCCCAACCAGCTTGACCCTGCGCTCATGCGCCCCGGCAGGTTTGACAAGATAATATATATGCACCTGCCGGACAAGGATGCCAGGAAGGCGATATTCCGGATAAACCTCAGCAAGCTCCCGACCGACCGCATGGACTATGAAGACTTGGCCAGGAGGACCGAGCGCTATTCCGGGGCCGACATAAAAAATATCTGCACGGAAACCGCCCGAGCAGTCGCCCTCCAGTCAAGATACCGGCCCATTTTCGAATCCATTTCCCAGGACGAAGAGATATTCCGCTCTGCCATGCAGGATTACAATTCAAGGAACCCGGGCAAGCAGTTTGCGCCATCCCGGCCTCTCCTTGGCCGCTTATTGGGCCTCTCCAACGGCGAAAAAATAGAATTCAGCATCGGCTCAACCCTCGGCCTTTTTGGCGGAACATCGTTTGCAGCAAAAAATGCCGATGGCAGCCTTAAGGTATACCTGCTCGACCCGAACAGCATAATCAACATTACCACGGAGGACGTGGTTTCCACCATCAAGAGGCTCAAGCCCTCAAACTCCATCGACTCGCTTGAGAATTACGAGCGCTTCCGCATGGACTTCGAGCGGAGAAGCGACGCCGAGGAAAAGAAGCCGGACGAGAAAGGCGTGCGCTGGGAGGATGTGGCGGGATTGCAGGAGGTCCGCCGCGTGCTTCTGGAGGCAATCGAAATCCCCCTGCTGCATGCCGACCTCATGAAGGAGATGGACGTGCAGCCAAGCAAGGGGCTGCTGCTCTTCGGCCCGCCAGGCTGCGGAAAGACGATGATCGTAAAGGCTGCTGCAAATGAGCTGAACGCGAATTTCCTTACCATTTCCGGCTCCGAGCTCATGAAGAGCCGCGACAAGGCGCCATCCGCCTATGTGAAGGAAGTGTTCAACCGCGCCCGCGAAAGCGCGCCTGCGCTCATCTTCATTGACGAGATAGAGGCGCTTGCGCCCAGCCGCGAGGAATACCGCGGCGGCATACTCACCGAGTTGCTGCAGGAGCTGGACGGCGTGAAGGAGCTGAAGAACGTGATGATTGTGGGCGCCACCAACAAGCCATTCGCGCTCGATGCCGCCATCCTCCGCCCGGGCAGGTTTGACAAGATAGTGTATATCCCGCCGCCCGATGCGCCTGCAAGGAAGCAGGTGTTTGCCCTCGGGCTTGCCAAGTTCATGAAAATCGTGAACCTGGACAAGCTGGCGGCGGCAACCGAAGGCTATTCAGGCGCCGACATCTCCTCCATCTGCCAGGAAGTGAAAATGGACCTGGTGCGCCAGAAGCTGAAAGGCAAGCCTGCCGATGTGACAACCGCTTCGGTGCTTGATGTGGTCGGCACCCGCAGGCCTTCTGTCACAAAGAAAGACTTGGCCGAGTACATTTCCTTCACGCAGGAATATGGCGAGCGGAAGTGAAAATTTCCCATCCGGCATCAACAATGGGCAACTATTATAAATTCCCTAGAATACTTGCAGTGTGCATCCATTTGCGCATTGGCTTCCAGCCCAAGCGCGCAAAAACCTGCAGGAAAGGGAGATATATCACATGCTTCCTTTTTTAACAACTAAACTTCGTCAGTTCAGTGTTGATTTAAACGCATATTGACGATGCTTAACATTTTTTTTATAAAAACTTTTTTAAGGAATTGGGAAGAATTTATAAACCTAGCGAAAGAGACCAATACCGTCTCCCTATGAAGGGCGCTTGACCGGCGCCGCGAGGGTAGGGTATGAAAAAAGAAAAGAATGTACAGGGCAAAAATTCAATGTCGTCGATAAATATCGTACCATGCCCTGAAAGACGACATTTGAGGTGAAAAAATGAAAGCAATAAACGTGAAGAAGATAGCGGCCTTTGCCGGCACGGCTATCCTCTTTGGCGCAATTGGCGCGGTTGCCGCAGACGTAACGTATGGCACCACGCAGCTTGTCGACCAGAGCGGACAGCCGACAGTGAAGATCTATGTCGGCACGAACGCTGCAATCTCCGACGGTGTGGCAGCAGCCAACATCGCGGCGAAGATTGCAAACGAGGCCTACAAGAGCTCGACGCTCACGGCATCAGTGAGCGGCGCCCCGACCTGCACAGTTGGGTCAGGCGTGAGCGGCGCAGGCACCTGCTCGATAGTCGAGAGCAGCAAGAAGGTAACGCTCGAGGTCACCCTTCCGGGCACGATCGCGGGAACGCACACCTTCAAGACTCTCATAACGGACACAGTCGACAGGACGCTTGAGAACCGCAACTACAGCAAGTCCGAGGACATATACAACTCGACACTTGCGTCGACAGACACCAGCGGAGTGACAACTTCGCCGCTGCGCGCAGTCGACACGGGCACCAAGGGCCAGCTCCTTTACAGGATCGGCTCCGGCCAATTCACGGGATTCGCGGACTACGCGGTCGTGGACAGCCAGGCATCGTCCACCACATACACTGAAGAGCAGAGCTTCTGGGTCGGCACACAGCCAAACGCCGTCCAGTACGACTCGGCCTCAAGCGTGAGGGACGTTGACGTCAACAAGTACAGCGCAATGGCCTACAGCGTGAAGTTCACGGGCAACGACTACGGCATCCCGGTCTGCACAGGCGGCCTCAACTCGTCAACATCCGACGACTGGACCTCCTGCACATCATCCAACGACAGGACCGAGAGGCACCGCGTCAAGGTGGAGTTCATGGGCTCTGAATGGGTCATCAGCGAAATGGGCGACCCGAACCTGAACAACAACCCGAGCTCGGTAGCAGTAGTCGCAGGCGGCCAGATAAAGCTTGCCAAGGAAGCGAAGTACGGCATCATCA
>CAITKI010000065.1 GCA_903892905.1 uncultured Microcaldota archaeon
AAGGGCACTTCACCACCCGCACACGTCAGTAGCCCCGACCAGGTTCTTCACCACGAGGGGCGCTAACCAGACGATTATCAGCCCGATGACCACGCCAGAAATAAGCATCTTGGACGTGTTCCGCTCCGTGATGTCGTGGCTGCTCGCCAGTTGGAAACCCGCGTATGCGGCAACCAGCACGCCTCCAATCGTGGCAAACAATTGGATGAGTCCGTACAGCTTGCAGATGGGCTGCTCAGGCGGAATCACCAGATCAGCCGCCACTAGGCCTGCCAGTGCCAGCAGCCCAGCCGCAGCCAGCAGAATTTTTTCCTTCATTCATATCGCCTCCGTTGATAAGTTATTTTCAGCTGATTTGGGGCGATGTTGGACTTTTGCCTGATAAGCGGCAGATAGGAGCGGTTCAACTCATAGCCTATTGACCTCCGGTCTAGGCTAGCCGCCACCTTTGTAGTCGTGCCGCTCCCAAGGAAAGGGTCCAACACCGTTTCCCCTTCATAAGTGTAAAGCCTGATGAGCGCCTCCGGCAATTCTTCCGGGAACATTGCGGGATGCGTTTCCCGGTTGTACTGGTTCTTGGTTTCAGGGTGCATGTCCCAAATATCGGAATTCCAGCGGCGCTTGGCTTCCTCAATGTCCACAGTCGCCTGCTTCTTCTCCTCCTGGCTTACCTGTTTGTAGTCAAATTTGCCCTTTCGAAGAACTAGGATGTGCTCGAAAATATTGTTCGGGAAATAGTACATTGGGTACGG
This sequence comes from uncultured Microcaldota archaeon, assembly GCA_903892905.1. Lineage (GTDB taxonomy): Archaea > Micrarchaeota > Micrarchaeia > Anstonellales > Anstonellaceae > UBA10161. The sequence goes on from CAITKI010000065.1 coordinate 753, forward strand.
GTGCTGGATGAACAAGCCGAAGCGCTTGGCAGCCCCGCTGCCTTTCTTTGCGCCAATCCCGCTGGGCTTGCGCCAAATTATGTCCTCCCTGTAATCGAATCCCGCTCGTTGGAGAAGAAGGACGTAATGCGCAGGTATGGGATACTTGCACTCGTGGCTGATGATGTCGCAGATGTTCACGCAGATGTAGCGCCCCTTCTCAAGCACGCGGTAGCACTCGCGGAAAACACTCTGCATTTCTTGTAGGTATTCGTTGAAATCGTCAAGCGAGCCGATGTTCTCCGCGCCATAGTCCTTGACATCGAAATATGGCGGACTTGTGACTATCAGCTGCACGGAGCTGTCAGGCACTTCGGTCATATGGCGAGAGTCGCCGATTACAACGAGGTGGTTTTTTTCCATGCCCCTATTGTATAGGCTGGGGTCTCATTACAACTCGTGGAGAATTAGACATTATTGTGCAGGGTAGCCGCTCAAAAGCAGATTTATATAGCTCCGAAGGCAGAATTAACTTATGTCTCAGAGGGTGGTTCATTCCAGGCAAAAGGCAGGCTACGTCTCCACAGTCGGCGCTGCCATTTTCCTGACAGGTGCTTTTTTACTTACTTCGGGTATATTTACAAAGGCACACTCGCAGGGCAATGAAAAGAAAAAAGGAGGTGACATCGTGCTGTTGATGCAAGCAAACCCGGCTTTCAAGATACCGGGGGCAAAGAAGGATACAACTACGATGGACACCGTCCCGAAGATTGTTGTGCCTAAATTCTACAACCCGTGGCCGGGTGTCTTGACTGATGCAACGTTCGTCAAGAAATCATCGGAGAGACAGGGGCATATGGAGGCGTGGATGCTGATGGAAGACACATGCCCCCCATTCGGATGGCCAAAAAACAAAGTAGCGCTGCACAAGGAAGAATTGATGCCTGCGTGGGAAGATTCCAAGATGATGCTCAGGATAGCTTTCCTCAGGGGCGCCCCATTATCAAAAATTGACCTTAAAGCGTATTCCAAAGAGGAACTTGAACAGATTAACACCGAATGGAATGCCATAAAGAATTCGATAAAAGAGCCACGTGAGCCGTTTTATACGCCCCCTGGAAGGGGCGACCAGCATTAATGAGCCTCTTTGACGGGCGCTCCGGCACCCTCAATCTTTTTTCCCAGCATTTCCTGTAATTCGAAGATTGCACCGTCTTTTTCCTGGCAAAGCCCACTGAGTGTCTTCTTGAAACCGGAGAACGCGTTCACGGCAGCCTCCGGTTGCCCATGCGCCATATAGTAATTCCACAACTGCGTGTAATACTTTTGCTCGAATGGTGCCTGTTCGATAGCTGTGGTTGCCAGTTTCTCCGCCTCGGCAAAATTTCCACGGTTCCAATAATAACGTGCAACTTCCGAGTTCGCGGATGCGCTCAGCCCTCCGCTATTTATGGCATCCAAATAGTCCTTTTCCCCTTTTCTGAACAATTCCATTCCCACTTCATTCAGTTTCCGCCCTTCCTCATTTTCCTTTTCATCTTCCTTTTGCAGGAGCTTGCTTGCAGCCATTACGATTGGTCGGCTTTGCTCCTTGTAGATTTCCCCGCGCATCACAAGCGCGTCCCCGCAATACAGCCCGTTTTTCTCAGCGATATTTATTGATTTTGTCAGCTCTGGCAGCGCCTTCTCGTTATCGCCGCAGTTGACGTAATACTCGCCCTTCTTGAAGTAATAGTAGCTCTGCGCGCCCTCTTCCCCCTCAAAAAGCCGCAACTCCACCAGGCCGGCG
>CAITKI010000066.1 GCA_903892905.1 uncultured Microcaldota archaeon
AGGAACATAAACCTCGCTTTTTTCGAGGGGGTGCTGGCAGGGGACTATGACTGCGACAGGGCGTGCTTCGTTGCCGCGCAGGTAGCGAGCATGAAGGGCTACCGTGTCTCATTTGTCTTCACCCGCGACCATGTGATGCTCATGCTGGACGGCAAGCACTATGCAAATGTGGCAGGCATGTCCGACCCGGCAAGCAAGGATGCGTTGGAGGCAAATTACGGGCCGGTGTGCTTCGAAACCGATGATTTGAAGACTGCGTCGTTTGTAGTGTACAACAACCTTGCGCTGAAGAAGCACGCGCTTGGGGAAACCGCCGTTGCCATTTCCCTGGCTGACACTGCGATTGCGCTCGCGCCAAAGGTTGCAAGGCTGTACTACAACCGTGCGTTTTTCAAGACCGCGCATGGCGACTTGAAGGGTGCGGAAAACGACCTTAAAACCGGGCTCGCGCTCGACCCCAAGGACGATTGGCTGTATTACCAACTCTACAAGGTCAGCATGGCGAAAAAGGATTATCGCGCCGCTTTTGGCTATTTGAAGGCGGCGAGGGAATTGGCTCCGAATGACCAGGAATACAGGGACAAGAATGTCGAACTTTGGAAAAGCCACCCGGAAATCCGGTATTAGGGCTGCACCCATTCTATTTCGTAGTACTCGCGCGTGCTCCCAGGCACCTCGAGCCTTTTCACCAAGTAGTAGGTGACCGACGTTTCGCGGTCGCAGATTGCAAGAAGAAGCTCAAGCCCTATGCGCTTGCACTGCTCAATTGCATCCGCAAGCTCCTCGCCGCCTATGTGCTCCTCCTCGGAAAGGGAAAACATCAGGTATTTGGGCTTGCCTGTCTTTGGATTCTCGATGCCACCGTGCTGGCGGTGGTAGAGGAGGAAGTCAAGCGAGGTGTGCAAGTCCGCCTTTTCTGCCTTTGCCTTTTTCGCAGAAGCCTTTGCCTTCTTTTTTGCCTCGCCAGGTATTGCGAGCAGGAAAGTTTTCTTCACTGAGTGCGCCACGCGGATAGCGCGCGCCCATTCCGATATGAGCAGCTTGCTGGAGCGGGGGAAGCAGTGCACCACGTGCTTGCTGTGTATCCATTCTTTCCCCTCGCGCGAAGGCGAGGCGCCCGGGAAGTAGAGCCTGAAGTGCGTGCCGAACTTGAAGCCTGTTTTCAGGACAAAGCCGTGCAGGCGCCAGTCCTCGTAGACCTCGTACATCTGCAGGAAGTCCTTGTGCTGGCGCTTTGCGGCGCGGATGACGCCCGCTTCATCTGCATTTTCAAGGCGCATGCCAGAATGGCGCATGAGGAAAAGCGTCTCGTAAGCATCGAGCTTGGACAGCCGCCCGCGCTGCTCGGCCTTGTAGGAGCCAAACTGGCCAAACCAGTGCTCCTCGTACAGGCGCTTGCCCACTTCCTCGTCGTCGATTATTGACCACAAGTCGTCGGGGTAGAAGCGGCCAATGGCGGAATATTTGTCAAGCGAGAGGTTCCCTGAAGGGTATTTTATGCTGTTGTTCCTGCCGTAGCGCTCGCATATTTCGCTCACCTGGCGCGCAATTAGCCCGCGGTCGCGCCAGTCCTTGTAGGTGAAGTAGCGCGCCATTTGCTTTTTTCTCTCAAATGCGGCGGCAACGTGGTTGAATCGGTACTCGTTGAGGGAAGAATCGAATGCGCGCGCGTTCCGTATGTCCATCAGGTAAAGCGCTTCCTCGGGAAAGAGGTGGATGATGCCTTTTTTCATGTAGCCATAGTGCCCGTTCACCAGCGATGAGACTGACTCTGGCTCGGAAACGCACGCAGTTTTCTTTTTCGGCGAAAAATCGAGTTTTATTGCCATAATATCCCGCTCTTGGGGGGAGTTGGAAAAAATATCCCCGGAAGATTGCTATCCCCTGTATTGCCTCAAAAGGTTTAAAACGTGAGTGAGGGGGAATGGAAGCATGGCAAGGGTGAGAAGGAAGCTTGGGAAGGGGAAGCATTACGATGCGCTTAGGCGCGAGAATGCCAGCCTGCCGGACGGCATGCTTGCGCGGCTCGTGAACCAGAAATATGCCGTGGTGGGCGAGCACTCTGCTGCCAAGCTTTGCCATTGGGCAGGCGAGTCCCTGCGCGGCAGGGGCGAATGCTACAAGTCGAAGTTCTACGGCATTTCATCGCACCGCTGCCTGCAGTGCACGCCGGTGCTGCAGTTCTGCAACCACGCGTGCGTCTTTTGCTGGAGGATGATGCCGGAAAGGGACAAGTACGGAGATGTAAAGGGCTTTGCATGGGGCGAGCCGGAAGAAATTGCCGACGGGCTAGTAAATGCACAGAAAACATTGGTGGCTGGCTTTGGCGGCAACCCCGAAGTTAAACGCACGCTTTATCTTGAGGCGCTCTCACCCAAGCATGTTGCGCTTTCCCTGACAGGGGAGCCCACAATGTACCCGAAGATGGACAGGCTGCTGTCTGATTTCCATGCGAGGGGCATGACCACGTTTGTTGTCACCAACGGCACGCTTCCAGAGGCAGTTGCCAGGTGGAAGGTGCTGCCCACGCAATTTTATGTTTCCATGGTGGCACCGAATGAGAAAGTTTACAAGCGCTTTATACGCCCTTCAACGCCAGGGCTTTGGAAAAAATACCTGCGCACGTTGGAGATGATGCCGGAGATTGGGAAGAAAACGAGAACGGTGCTGCGGATGACGATTGCTCGGGGCGTGAACGATGGCGACCTGGAAGACTATGCTGCACAGATTCGGCTCGCGCAGCCGCATTATGTGGAAGTGAAAAGCATGGTGTTTGTGGGCGGCGCGCGCTCGCCTGAGAGGGGCTTGGCGCTTGAAAGCATGCTGAAGATGGAGGAAATAAGCAAGATTGCGGAAGAACTGGCGCAGATGACAGGCTACAAGCTTGTTGATTTCCATGCTCCTTCGAGGGTTGCGTTGCTTTGCAGGGACGGGAAAACTGAAAAAGAGAGGAAGATAACATCGGTGAGGTGAAAGTATGAAAGAACATTTGAAGAATGGGAATGCGCTTCTGGCACTTTCGGTTTTTGGGCTGCTTGCTCTGGCAGCCGTGCTTTACATGGGAAATGAGTTTGCAAAGCAAAACAAAAATTCGCCAATGGCAACCGCAGATTATTCAATATTGGCTTTGGCAATTGTTGTTGGCGTGGCTTGGTTGGCCACACTCATACTTGGAGAATATGACGTATTGGCTTCCAAAAACAATGCGGCGTGGAAAATAGCATGGGGTCTTGCAATACTGGTGTTGAGCTTTGCAGGGGCGATACTCTACTGTTTGATTGGAAAGGAAGGCAGGAAAAGTTGATGGAATGGGAGTAAAAGCAGTCATTTTCGACATTGACGGCGTGCTTGCCGACTCGCGCAATGCGGTTGCGCACAACACCAAGCAGCTTATGCGCGAGTTCGGCTTTGACGTGCCTGATGCGCGCGTAGATGGCATGTCAAGCGCGCACTCTGCCGAGTCGGTGCTGGTTGCGCTGGCCCCGCCGCTTGAGAAGGACGCCGTTATGAGGAAAAAAATGCTGAACCGGCTGCGAGAGCTTACTGTGGAGAATATGGCGCTTGTGATGCCGTCGCTTCTTGCTGCACAGGTGCCTGCACTTGCCGCGCGCTACAGGCTTGCTGCTGCAAGCAACAGGAAATCATCAGCGCAACTTGTACTGAAAGTGCTGGGTATTGAGAAGTATTTCGAGGTCGTGATGAACAGCGAGGGAATCCCTGTCAAGCCTGACCCCACCATGATCAGGCTTGCACTGGGGAAGATGGGCTTGCGCGCGGAAGAAGCTGTTTTTGTAGGCGACAATGTGGAAGACATGCAGGCGGGGCAGGGCGCGGGCGTGCGCTCCATCATGCTGGATGGCACGGATGAGAAGAAAGTCGCTGCTTTTGTGAAGGAATTTTTGGGCTAGCTTATTTCCAGCGTGCCGTTTGCATTCTCTATCCGAAATGAGCGTGCGGAAGAATCTGTGCGCAGGGAGATTCCGCATGAGGAGTTTGCGCGCGCGGAAAAGCTGCCTGCGGAAAATGCGATGGAGCTGCCTGCATCGCCAGGCGCATTCGCTGCCTGCCCCGCACTGTCTTCTGCCAGAGCAAGCGTTGCTGGCTTGCCTTTCACTTCCACTTCGCGGACATTGCCATTGCCGAGCGCGCAGGCAGACTGCAGCTTGGCGGCAAAGTCTGAGAAGGAGGACTGGGAGAGCGATGTGTCAAGGCGCGTCTGCGCGCCTGCTGCAAGGCGCGAGGAGGCGGCATAGACTATGCCGAATGCTGAAAGAAATATTATGAAGACAATGAGGGTCTCGATTGACGCTTGCGCACGGGAATAAGACGGGCTTGCCATAAACACGCCCTTGTAGTTCAGGCTCTTTTTTCACCTGCGCGGCTCGCTAGGCTAGACGCACTTTTTCGTGTAGGTGTCGCAGCTATTGGATGCGCAGTCAGAGTCGGTTGCACAGTAGTCGCCGCTCGCACCATTAATTACGCTTGAGTTGGATGCCTGGAGAACGGCGTCGGTTTTCTGGTCCGCAGCATTGGCTGCCTTACTGGCGCTTTTCATCAGGGTGCTTGCCAGTATGACGGCTAAGCCAAGGATAACCACCAGAACAACGAGCATTTCCGCGGAAAGCTGCCCCTTCGCGCCCATTTCCCCACCCCAGACAAAATATCGCAGGCGTAGGTTAAAAGGTTTTCCAAAAAAATGAGGATTGGAAAGGTGCGGGAAGATGAAGCTTGTTATCTGTGAAAAGCCCAAAGTTGCAGAGAAGATAGCCTATGCCATAGGCAGGGGGCGCGCAGAGAGGAAATCCGCCAATGGCGTGCCGTATTACGAGGTGGAGCGCGATGGCGACCACGTGATTGTGGTGTCCGCGGTGGGGCACCTGTACACCCTGAGGCAGGCCGAAGGCACGGGGGGGTATCCTGTTTACAATATCGAGTGGGCGCCAAGCTCCGAAGTGGAGAAGGAGGCGGACTACACCAAGAAGTATGTGGATGCCATAAAGAAGCTGGCACCAGGCGCGGACGAGTACATCTGCGCATGCGACTATGATATTGAAGGAAGCCTTATTGGTTACAATGCATTGCGGTTTGCCTGCGGCACCGAGGTGGGAAGCCGCATGAAGTTCTCGGCGCTTACATCGGAGGATTTGGAAGCCTCTTATCTTGAGAGGGGGAAGCTTGACGTGGAGAATGCGCTTGCCGGCGAGGCGCGCCACATACTGGACTGGTATTATGGAATCAACCTGTCCCGCGCGCTCATGGCATCCATCCGGAGCGCAGGGGCGAGCTACAAGCAGACCATGAGCATAGGCAGGGTGCAGGGCCCAGCGCTTGCCATACTTGCCAAGAAGGAAAAGGAAATTTCCGCGTTTGTTTCAAAGCCGTATTGGGAGCTGTGGTGCAAGGCAAAGGATGTTAGGTTCGACAGCGTGCGCGGAAGGTTTGATAAGCGCGAGGAAGCCGACGCTGCCATGAAGGCGTCGTCAGCAGATGGGCATGTTGAGAAAGTGGAGAGGAAGGACTGGCTCCAGGCGCCCCCGCCGCCATTTGACCTGACCAGCCTGCAGGTGGAAGCGCACCGCGCGCTGGGCATTGCGCCTGCAAGGACATTGGAGATTGCTCAGACGCTTTACGAGGCATCCATGATTTCATACCCCAGGACGTCCTCGCAGAAGCTTCCGGCAAAGCTGAACCTGAAGAAGATTGTGGAGTCGCTTTCCAAGAATCCCGCTTATGAGAAAATTGCAAAGGCGCAGCTTGCTGAAGGGCGGTTTGTCCCTGCAGAGGGGAAGAAGGAGGACCCAGCCCACCCTGCAATACACCCCACAGGGCAGAGGGGGCAGGTTGGCGACAAGGAGCTGCGCCTGTATGACCTGATTGTGAAAAGGTTCCTATCGTGCATGGGCAGGCCTGCAAAGCGCGAAACGCTCAAGGTGTCGCTTCTCTCGGGCACCGAGCATTATGCGGCGTCGGGCAGCAGGACAGTGGAGGCAGGCTGGTTTGACGCATATGCCCCTTACGTGAAAATGGATGAAATCACGCTTCCGGCTTTTTCTGAAGGCGAGAAGGTCGCTGTGACGGGCTTTCGGGTGGATGAGAAGAAAACGCAGCCGCCAAGAAGGTACACGGCAGCGTCCATAATTTCCGAGCTTGAGAAGATGAACCTTGGCACCAAGGCGACAAGGGCGGCTGTGATTGAGACGCTTTTCAAGCGCGGCTACCTTGAGGGCGAAAGCATCAGGGCAACTCCGTTTGGCCTGGCGGTCTATGACCTGCTGGCAAAGGTGGCTCCTGAAATCATGGATGAGGAGCTCACCAAGTCCATTGAGGAAGAGATGGAAAAGATTGCGGATGGCGAGAACGAGAAGAAAGCCATCGAGGACGGCAAGAAAGTGCTTGACACCATACTCAAGAAGTTCCAGGGCAATGAGAAGGATATTGGCTTTGGTCTGCTCTCAGGCCTGAGGCAGAAGGATTTCGCTGACAGCATGCTGGGCAAGTGCGTGAAGTGCGGCGGCGACCTCCGCGTGATACGCTCAAGGATAGGCAAGCAGTTCGTGGGCTGCTCGGGCTACCCTGATTGCAAGGCGACTTACCCGCTTCCGGGCGAGGCGAAGATAATGCCGCTGGGAAAAGCGTGCGAAAAGTGCGGCACGCCCATGATACGCGTGATACGCAAGGCAAGAAAGCCATTTGAGATGTGCATTGACCCTACGTGCGAGACAAAGAAGAACTGGGGGCAGCCAAGCTACCAGCGGAGCGCGCCTGTTGCTGCAAAAGCGCCAACAACAATGGGCGCGGCACCCATTGCAAAGGCAGATGCGCCAGCAGCAAGTGCGTCCTCAGCCGCAATGACAGTATCCGCTGTTGCACCCACAACCGTTGCAAAAAAGCCTGCGGCAAAGAAAAAAATCCCTCCAAAGAAGAAAAAAACTGGTGAGAAGAAATGACGAAAGGAGAACTTGTGGTTTTCATCCCTGCCTGCAATGAGGAAAGGACAATCGGCTCAGTTGTGCTGCTTGCAAAGAAATATGGCTCGGTTTTTGTAATTGATGATGGGTCGGCAGACAGGACCGCGCAGGTTGCGCGCGATGCCGGGGCAAAGGTTATTGCACGCGCGGAAAATGGCGGGTATGGCGCTGCGCTGAAAAGCGCGCTTGCTGCTGCGCGCAAGATGGATGCTTCTGCATTTGTCTTCATGGACGCTGACGGGCAGCATGACGCAGACGAGATACCAGTGGTGGCTGCGCCTGTGCTGGGAGGGAAGGCTGATGTGTGCCAGGGCTCGCGATTTTTGGGGAAATTCGTCTCGGCGCCTGCCGGAAGGCGGGAGGGAGTGGCATTCATCAACAAGCTGACATCCGCGCACAGCGGGAAAAAGGAAATTGACAGCCAATGCGGCTTCCGCGCGATTTCAAGGAAAGCGGCGGGCAGCATTGTTTTGGAAAGCGACGGCTATCCTGCGTCTGCGGAATTCGTTTCGTCTGCGCAGCACGCTGGCTTGCGAGTGGTGGAAGTTCCTGTGCACGTGAAGTATTTTTCAGAGAGGAACAGCCCGTTTGCGCAGGGCGCGGGCCTGGTCGATTATGTCGCGGGGGAAGTGATACGGAAAAATCCGCTTGCGCTTTTTGCAGGGGTGGGCGCGGTCCTGCTTGCGCTTTCGGCGCTGCTCGGCGTGTTTGTGGTGGACACGTTCTACTCGAGGCATGAGCTTGCCACGGGCTCCGCGTTCCTCACAGTGTTTTTCGGGATTGCAGGCATGGTAATGGTGCTTATTGGCCTGAACCTTTACACCCTTAAGAAAGTGCTTGAGGCGAGGGAGAAAGCGTGAGGGGGAAAGAAGCTGCGCACGCCGGAAATGGCGGGCGGTTCCGAGGGAAACTGCTTGGATGGGCAGGCAAAAGGATGCCTATCCTCATCGTCATCATGTTCTGCCTTGTTTTTGCGCTCCAAATGGGGGCGCTGCAGCCGGAGTTCCATTTCCAGAAGGTGAGCGCCGAGCATGGCGGGGCATACGGGAGCAGCTATGCATATGCTTCGGGGAATGCGCTTCTCCTCAAGCTGCCGCATGCACAGAGCATGAGCGCAAGCGCCTTGTTCTTTGGGAGCGGGCATGTTGCGTCGGTTTCATATTCTGGAGTGGACCAGACTGCGAACGTCACAAAAATCACGGTGGGCGGGAAGGTTGCCTGCTCGCCCTGCGTTGCTGGGAAAGATTACCCTGCGCAGGCAGACGGGGATGTTGCTGTCGGGGTTTTTGCAAATGAAACGCCCCTTGTGGCGCAGCCGGGCAATGGGCCCCTGAAGCGCGCATTTTTCGAGAAAACCATGGCGACAGGCATTGACGCTGAAGTCAACGTCAAGCTTGGCGGCGGGTGGGAGGCCAGCCCGAATTCTGCAGTGCCTTCCTCATTCTACAAGGTGGACGCGCCTTTCCATATCCACCGCGTGATGATAGGCGCAAGCCACCTGCTGCGCCTGCAGTGGCCGTGGGCGGAGTATACCTATCTTTCAGCCATGCCTGCGTCGCTAATCTATCTGCTGCTGGGCGTGAGCCACCAGTACGCCTACAAGCTATGGGAGATGTTGCTGTTTTTCCTGCCTGTTTTCGTATTCTACCTTTTTTCGCGGAAGCTGGCAAGGGGCAAGGACGCGGTTTTCCTGTTCGCCTCGCTCATTTACCTTTTCCTCCCGAGCCAGGGCATGATAGTCGGGGGCGGGGCGGACCTGTTCATGTACGGCATGACCGCGCACACGCTTGCCACTTCGCTCTCGCTCATTTCGCTCCTGTTTGCCTATGAGTTTGTGGTGGAAATGAAAAACCGCAGCTTTTGGCTTTCACTCCTGTTTTTCGTGCTTGCGGTTGCATCGAACCAGAGGATTTTCATCGCGCTTGCAATTGGGATGGGCGCATTGCTTGCCATCTCGCTTGCTGTTGCGGATGCCAGGCGGGCGGTCCTCCTGGGGATTGCGTGCGCGGCGGCAGCGGCATTCTTGCTTGCGCCGTTCGCCATCAACTCCGGCCAGCTTGCAAGCTACCCTGTGCTGGGGGGGGCAAGCACAGAAAGCCTGGGCTGGTCGCTGGTGGGCTTTTTCCAGCTGGGCTATTTTGCCTTGCCGCTGCTTTTCATTGCAGGAGTTGTCGTTGCGATAAAAAGGCGGGAAATGTTCCTGCTCTTCGTTTTTGCGGTTTGTGCGCTTGTCTTTGCCTTTGCCACAAGCCCGGAGGTGAACAGGCTCGCGCCGTTCCTTGACGGCCTGCGCTTCATGCCATCATTTTTCCTGCCAGTGTTTTTCATTTCCGGCGCAGGTGCGCTTTATGCATTTGAAACCGCAGTTGCCTGGGCAGGGAAAGCAGGGAAGAGGCTGAAGCTTGACCGGCTGGATGCGACCGTGTCATTTTGCCTCGCCATCCTTGCCCCGCTTGCCGTGCTTTTCGCATCTGCGGCGTTGTCCACCATGGACCAATACCGCGGGGAGGCGACCTCGCTTGCTGTTGCCGCTGAATTTTCCGAGCTTCAGGCTGCGTATGGATTGCTTGGGGGCGGATGCTTGTTTATCCAGGGCGGGATGGATGTTTCCCACTACCCCATTTATGAGCAGGGCCTTGAGAGGACGCATATCGCCGATATGGATACGCCGGGCGGCATCATCGATGCCATGGCAAGCGCGCGCTGCAAATACCTGCTTTTGGGCAACGTCAAGCTGGTTGCAAGCGCATCGGAGAGTGCAAGATGGCAGGAGTATGCTGGCTTCAAGAGCGAAACGCGCCTGGAAGAGGTTGCCTATGGGGGCAGCGACCGGCTCTTTGCCATTAAAGGCATGGAACCTGCGGCAAAGGTGGAAAGCAGCGATGCGCGGGTGGATGGATATTCCTTTGATTATGACAGGGGGAGCGTGCAGGGGGAGTGCCTGGCTGGCACTTGCACCCTTCGCATCAGGCAGGACATGCTCCCAGCCGCGCTTGCGTGCGGAGGGGCGCAAGGCTGCAGCGTGAGGCCTGACCCAGCTGGTTATGCATTTTACGTCGAGGGCATTCCGCACGGGAAGTTCGACATTGCGCTTGAGCCCCGGCCAGCCGATTGGTTTTATCCACTCGTGTTGGCAGGCGCAGCAGTGGCGCTTGCTTGCGGCTATGCAGCCAGCAGGCTGCCAAGCGGCGCCTCAAAGCCGCGCAGAAAACTCCTTTAGGAAGTCGTCCAGCTTTTCCTCTGGAATGGATGCGCCTGCGGCGATGTTGTGCCCGCCGCCCACGCCGCCCACCTGCGCGCAGCATTCCGAGAGTATTTTGCCCAAGTTCAGCCCCGCTTCCACAAGCCCGCGCGTGCCGCGGGTGGAGAGCTTTATTTTTCCAGGCGCCTCAAGCGAGAGGGCGAGTATTGGCTTTTTGCGCGAGCCTGCAAACAGCATGCCTGCCACCACACCGATTATGCTATCAGGTATCACACCGCGAGCGTCCAGCAGGAGGAATTTGCCGGCATCCTGCGTGTTTTTCGAGGCGAAATCTATGCCTGCGCGCAGGTTCTTGCGGTGCTCGGCAAGAAGTGATTGCGCCTCATCATAGGCGCCTGCGCGCTGCAGGCAGACCGACACTCCAAGCTCAGGCCGGTCGTTCCTGCCGCACGCGTTGAGGAGTGTGGAGAACTCGGATGCATCGCGAAGCAGCGTGCCTTGAGGCATGCGAAGCAGGTTGTATGTGTCGCCTACGAGGCGTTTTGCCGTTTCTGGCGAGGAGCGCATGGCAACGAGCTTTGCCAGCGAGGAGACGAGCGCGCGGCGCTCGGAAAATGTGAGGTCGGAGTAGGCGCGCCATTTCTCGCCGCTGCCGCCGTTGCCCTGCGCTGCGCCTTTTTGCTTCTGCTCGATTCCAAGCTCCTGCAGCAGCGCACTGCAAGCATCGTCCTGGCCCGTGATGCCAGGCAGGTAAGGCTCGTCGGCGTAGAGGAGAAATTGCTTCAGCGGGCGGCTGTTCCTGCCAAACAATAAAATGTCCTTTTCCACGGATATTGCGCCCTGGGAAACTGCTTGCGACAGCATGAGCGCGTTGAGGCTGCGAAGCGGCGCCTGCACATCGCCTATTGCGCCCACGATGCCAAGCTCCACAAAATCCTTGAAAACGAAATAGGCGCAGCCTGCCGCAGAGATGTCGGTGCCGCCGTCAAAGCCAAATTCGTGGGGATTTGCCTGCAGGTGCGCCTTGCTTTTCTGCTGGTGGTGGTCTATCACCACAACATTGCCTTGCAGGGAGTCTATCTCCGCCGTGCCGCTGCCAAGGTCGACAAAAATGATTTCCGGCTCCTGCGAGATGGAGGCGAGGAATTCTGCGTCCAGCTTGCGCACTGACTGCGCACGGAAAGGCTTGCCCATTTTTTCAAGCGAGCCGCAGACAATGGAGCCGGAGGTGATGCCGTCGCAGTCATAGTGGTGCACCACCAACGGTGCGCGCATCGCCCCTATTGCCTCTCGTGCCTCTGCGCAGCGCGCGAAAAAGCCCTGCTCGTTTCCCATACGCGCACTTTTGGCGGCGCAGTTATAAAATGAGAATGCAGGAAATTCATGTATGGACGTGGAGATGGCGCCTGACGTGGAGAGGAAGGTTTCCGAGATAGTGGACGTGCTGTCCTACGGGCATGTGAACGAGTTTCGGATAATTTGCATGCGCTCGAGGAATGCAACGGCGCGCGCTTACGCCAGGATTTGGAATTTGCCGGATATCTGGCAGAAGGCGCTCTCAGTGGGGACTTTTTACATAATCGAGGTGCTCACGCAGCACTATGACCCGCTCTCCGAGGAGGAGAAGGAAAAGGTCATCATACATGAGCTGCTGCACATCCCAAAGACGTTTTCAGGCGCGCTTCGGCCGCATGGCGGCAAGGTGAAGATAAACGCAAGGACGGTGGGAGTGCTGCACAAGATCTACAAGGAGAGGAAAAAGGAGATGGAAACCGAGCGGAAGAAGCGGCTCGCGGTTGCAGAAGCCGCATTTTGATTTGCCAGGTGATGTGGATGATAATTGGCGCGATGAATGACCCGAAGAAAAACGTTGCCGAAGAGGTTGCGCTCTTCGGCGAGATGGGCTTTGACTATTTTGAGCTGACAATTGAGGCGCCGGGCGCGCACCCGGACAAGCTGATGCGGGAAAAGAAAGCAATCCAAGACGTGCTTTCCTCGTACAATTTCGGGGTGCTTGCGCACATGCCATGGTATTTCTCGGTGGCGCACCCATATCCTTCGATACAGGAAGCCATAAGCAAGGAGTTTTGCCGCGCGTTTGACGTTGCGGCGGAGTTTGGAGCCAAAAAGGCGACGCTGCATTCCGAATTCTTGCCCTCAGGCATACAGGAGCGGCAGGTGCACACTGCAAAGACGATTGAGACCATCAGGAAGCTCCATAAGGAAGCGGAGGCGCGAGGCATTGAGCTTCTTGTGGAGAATTTCAATGCCAGCTCGTTCTCGATAAAGGATTTCAAGCAGCTATTCTCGGAAGTTGACATGGGAATGACGTTTGACGTCGGGCATGCCTTCACATCGGATGGCGAGGGGATGGAAAATTACCTCGCGCAGTTCAGGAAGAGAGTGAAGCACGTGCATTTGCATGACAATGACAGGCGCACTGACCAGCATTTGCCGCTTGGCGCGGGAAAAGTCGATGTTGCGCGCGTGGTGAAGGAGATAAGGGCTTTTTACGACGGCACAATTACCCTGGAAGTGCACTCGCAGGACAGGGATTACCTCAGGATTTCGCGCGAGAAGCTGGAAATATTGTGGTACGGCAAGAAGAAATTCGAGGAAAATAAGGAGTATTTGCAGCCTGAGGCGAAGAAAAACTAGTTTTGCTCAGAAGTTGAATGCGGACAATTTGTAGAAATGCGGCTCTTTCTCATCGCCGCACGCGATTATGAGCTCAAGCCGCGCAAGGTGCGCGATTTTCACCTGCTCCACCAGCTGCTTTTGCGAAGGAGCTTTGCCGGGCAAGAGATAAATTAGCTGCGAGGGGCGGTTCTCGGTGCGCCCCACGCCGGGCGCGTAGGCGCGGAAGTATTGCGTGGTCTTTTCAAACGGCGCGACCATCCTGCCGGTTTGTCTGATTATGAAGTAGACCGAAAGCGCGAATGGGAATGTTTTGTCGCGCTTCTTTTGCGCGGTGATGAAAGATGTGAGCGTGCCTTGGCTGAATTTTGCCTTTCCGATTTTCACCAGGTAGCCTGCCTCGAGGGGCGAGAGCAGGAGCGCGCCCTCCTTGTAAAGCCCGAAGCCTGCCTCGCGGAATTTCTGCGCAAGCGCAACATCGGTTTCCGTGAAGAGCTTGGCGTCTTTTGAGGTTGATTCGAGCATGATAATCTACTCCTTCGCTGCCTTTTTCTTTGTGGCAGTCTTCTTCACCGTCTTCTTCATTATAAATGCGAGCTCATCCTCGTCAAACAGCTCGCCGAATGCGCCTTCCTCTTTCTTTGCCACTTCCTCGAAAAGCGGCAGGTAGCCGCCTGCCTGCTGCACTGAGCAGTGGCACATGCGCGCGATTTTGGAAAGCACTGCCTTGCGGAGCGTGCGCATGGATTTTGAGGAGCCCATGGCTCGGATATATTCAGGGTAGGCAAAGGGAACGTAGCCGTGCTGCTGCCCGGATGAAGCGGACTTTGAAAGCGCCACGCCGGAAGTCATGAGGTCGGATGAATAACGGAGGTACCCCCAGTATTGCTGCCGCTTTATCCTGCCGTCAAAAATGTCTGCGCGCGAGAGCTTTTCGTACCCTTCTGCCAGGTCAAATGGCTTTTCGCACACTGCGGGCAGGTTTTGCGCGATCCAGAGCTTGAGCGTGTCATGGTCCACGCCTGATGAGAACGCGGCTTTGCGCGCCTCGGCATATTTCTCGGATTTGAAGATGTCGCGAAGCACATCGAATATGTTTTTCTCTCGGTCGCGGCTGGCACTGGTGTTGCCAGCGCGCAGGTCATTGAGGGCGGCGCGGATGTCGCCAGCGGCAGCCTGCGCGATTTTCTCAGCATCCCCTTCAACGAGAGCAATGCCGCGCGAGGCGGCCTCTTGCTTCAGGAATTTTGCGATGGTGGAAACGTGCGAGCGGCGGAGCTCAAGCTGGGTGCAGTGCGCCTTTATCGATGAGAGCTTCTTGTCATAGTAGTCGGTTGCTGTCAGGATGACTGGCTGGCGCGCATTTGCAATCACTTTTGCTATTGCGCCTGCCCCGCCCCGGTCGGCCGTGCCTGAAAGCGAGTCCGCGTCGTCTATCAGGATGAGGCGCGTGCCGCCGAAAAGCGAGGCGGATGATGTGGCGTTCGAAAGCAATGTTGACACCGATTCCTCGTCGCGCAAGTCAGATGCGTTGAATTCGAACAATTCCCAGCCGAATTCGTTTGCGATTGCGTGCGCAAGCGCAGTCTTGCCGGTGCCTGTGGAGCCAGTTATCAGGAGCGGCGGCTGGCGCTTGCCTTCCTGCCAGCCGCTTGCCCATGCCTTTGCGGCAGCAATGGCGGAAGGGTTGCCGATGAGGGAGGAAAGCGCGCTTTTAGCCTCGGAAGATGCCATGCTTATAGTCCGGATGAAGGGGTTTAAAACGTTCTTGTTGCGGGGGCGGCGCGCCTGTTTTAATCGTTTGCGTCCCAAAACCACACTTATGCTTATCGGCGTGGTGGGGGCGCCCAACAAGGGCAAGAGCACTTTCTTTGCGGCAGCCACGCTAGTCGATGCCCAAATAGCAAACTACCCATTCACCACGATTACGCCAAACAGGGGCGTCACCTATGTGCGCGCGCCCTGCCCGCATGCGCAGCTGGGGCTGCCTGCGTGCAATCCGAAGAACAGCAAGTGCGCAGGAGGGGTGCGCCTTGTGCCTGTGGGCATGATAGATGTGCCAGGCCTGGTGCCTGAGGCACATGCTGGCAAGGGGCTGGGCAACAAATTCCTGGACAGCATACGCGAGGCAGATGTGCTCATACAGGTGGTGGATGCCACGGGGAAAACTGACCTGCAGGGAAACCCGTGCGAGTCCGCCTCGCCTGCTGAGGAAGTCGCTTTCCTGCAGGAGGAAATCTCGCTTTGGATGGCAGACATTATGTCGCGCGGGGCAAAGGGAAAAGGCGCAGCAGGCCTGGCTGCCTCGCTTACTGGCCTGAAAATCACCGAAGGCATGCTGCACAAGGCTGCGCTCGAGTGCGGCCTGGACGTGGCTGCAGGCCTGCCCGATGCAGAGGGCACGCTGCGGCTTGCCAGGAAACTGGTGGAGATGAGGATGCCTGTGGTGGTTGCGTGCAATAAGATAGATGTTGCTGGCGCGCGGGAGGGTTTTGAAAAGGTGGTGCAAGAATCTGGCAGGCATTCCATGCCATGCAGCGCCGCAGTGGAGCTTGCCTTGCGCAAGGCAGAGCATGCTGGCTTGGTGGAATACCGGCCGGGCGATGCTGATTTTGCAGTGAAGGGAACGCCCAATGAAAAGCAGGCTGAGGCGCTGTCCGCCATGAAGCGCGTGCTTGCCGAGAACGGCGGCAGCGGCGTGCAGCAAATCATAGACTATATCGTCTACCAGCACCTGGATTGCATAATCGTCTATCCTGTGGAGGATGAGCATAAGTACTCGAACAACAAAGGGGACGTGCTTCCGGATGCTTACCTTGTGCCAAAGGGCACCACGGCGCTTCAGCTTGCGGCAATGGTGCACACCGACCTGGCGCACAAGTTCATAGGCGCAGTGGACTGCAGGCGCCACATACGCGTGGGCGCGGAGCACGCGCTTGCAAATGGGGATATTATAAAAATCATTGCGGGAAGATAGAGCGGGAGGGGCGGGAACGCCCTGCGAACAAAAGCGAATTGCTTATAATCTGATTGCCCCCTCAAGGGGATGAAGGTGGGAACATGGCAAGTACTGCAAATGTTGCAAAGAAGGGGACCGACCTGAAGATGCTTGTTTTTGCAGCAGTGGTGATTGTAGCCGCGCTTGCTGCGATAGGGTATTTTGCGGGTTTTTTCACAGGCGCTTCAACGCCGCCTGCGCCCAACCCGGCCGTTCCGCTTGCCACGCCGGAGGCAAGGCTTCTCCTTGCCAGCTTTGACAAGGGGGCTGCACTGTCCGACTACTCGCTGAAATATTCCACAAATGACAATGGGGTGAAAAGCAACTATTCCATCATCAAGAACGGAAGCGACAGCTTTGTGGACGTAGAGGGCGCCTTCGGGAGGATGTATGGATTCTTCGGAAAGGACAACGCCACAGACATGGTGTGCCTTGAATACGGCGGCGCGGCGAAATGCGCGCTTGCAGGCAACCTGACAGACATGGCAGACATTGCTGCAGGCCTGAAAATACTTAGGCCGACCTCGCTCGCCTACCTCAACCAGAAGGACGACACAAGGAAGCTCATCGCGGCAGGCGCAATCAAGCTTGGCCAGGGGATGACAAGCGAGGCAGTAAACGGGTTTGACACCCGGAAAATAGCCTACACCCTCGATTACAGCAATCTTACGGTGCAACAGATGGTTTCCCTTGGCGTGTCGCCAAATGACCAGACACTGCTTGCCGTGACTGACCAGAAAGTCACGTTCTGGATAGACAATGCGACTGGGCTCATGGTGAAAAGCCATGCATCTTACAACAACCGGGGGACGCTAGGCTACTACGACACAGAGTACACCCAAGCCGCCCCCGTGGCATCGGCAATGCCTGAGAAGCCAGGGACAGTCATCGCTGCCCCGGCTTTTGTGGAGTTCTATTCAACATCGACGAAAGATTACGCAGAAAGGGCGGCCTGCTTTGCAAAGAGCGGGGCCGAAAAGGCAACCTGCCTCCAAAGCATTGCGGGAAACAGCGGCGATTGGGAAACTTGCAAGCTGATCGACACCCATCCGGAATATGAGAAATGCAGCATCATAGTGGCGCAGGAAACGCACAACAGCGTGATTTGCGGGAAGCTCGCCGCGCTTGCGGACGACTGCTATATTGCGGTTGCAAGCGAAACCGGCAACTTCGACCTCTGCAAGAGCGTGAAAAACGCGAGCCTGTCCTCGAGCTGCATAGACGCGGCGACCTCGGGGCAGCAGAAAAAGGAGGCGGCAGCCGCGCTTGCGGCAAAGGCAAACGCCGCGAAGAACTGCGCTGCGGACGGCGATTGCAAGGTGTTTGGGAACGCCAACCAATACTGCGCCCCTAAGAACTCGACTGCGCGGTTTGCCAACAGCACCAGCGACTTGTATGCTTGCCTCAAAGGCATGCCATGCGGCTGCCTGGGGGGGTATTGCGGCTTTGCAAAGAATGCGACATACTACACTTGCATAAACAACGCAGAAGATGAGATGCTGAGGCTGTACATAAACAGCCTCATACCCACCAATTCCAGCGTCAAGAACATAACTGAAAAATTGCCCATACCACCCACGAATAATAATTGAAAATGAGATTGGAGAGCGGGCCCAGTGGGATTCGAACCCACGACACGTGGATGGCTCTGCGCGTTCGCGCATAAGAGTCCACTGCTCTACCAAGCTGAGCTATGGGCCCCCAATCGAGGCTTTAAGGATGGAAGGATATAAAAGTTCTTTGCCCATGTTTGGCTGATGGTTTGATGGCGGAAGAAGGCATGTTGGAGCTTGAAAGCGAGCTGATGCGGCTTAACGCACCAGTGCACAGGCGGCTGAAGGAGATATTTGGCGAGAAAACCGAGCCCGCGGCAGTCTATGGGCTCCTTTCCGAATTCCTGCTTGTGGAAGGCAAGGGCATACGCCCTGCGCTCTGCCTGCTTTCCTGCGAAGCTGTTGGCGGCAGGACTGAAGATGCATTGGAGGCCGCGACAGCGATTGAGATGTTCCACAACTTCACGCTCATCCATGATGATATTGAGGATGGCTCGCAGATGCGGCGCGGCAAGCCTTGCATGCACATCAAGTACGGCGTGCCGCTTGCGCTCAATGCCGGCGATGGATTGTTTATGATGGTGTGGCGCGAGACATTGGCAATGCAGGGACAGAGGAAGGAGGAGGCGCAGGGGCTCCTTCTCCGTGCTTTCACAGATGTATTGGAAGGCCAGGCGCTTGAGCTTGGCTGGTATAATGACAATGCCTGGGACATAACCGAAAAGGAATATTTGAGGATGGTTGGCGGCAAGACCGGCGCGCTCATTGCAGCCTCGTGCGGCGTCGGGGCGCTTCTTGGCGGTGCGGATGCGAAAACGTGCAGGGCAATGTCTCGTTTTGGCACGGGCATTGGCATGAGCTTCCAGATAATTGACGATGTTCTCAATATTGTGGGCGACGAGAACAAATACAAGAAAGAGATTGGTGGTGATATTAGGGAGGGAAAGCGCACCCTCATTACCATGTGGGCGCTTAAGATGCTTTCCGGCGCGGCGCGCGCGCGGCTGGGCATGCTCCTTAGGAAAAAGAGCAAGAGCAAAAAAGATGTGGGCGAGGCGCTGGCGCTCCTCAATGAGTCGGGAGCACCGAAAAAGGCCATGGAATATGCAGTGAAGATGGTGGATTCGTCCCTGTCCGAGCTCGAGTGCCTGCCTGAGAGCCGCGCACGGCGCACCCTTGCCAAGCTTGCGGCGTACATCACAAGGCGGGAAAGGTAAGCGTGCCGTGCATCTTGCTGAAGGCAAGTGTGGGGAAGATTTTTAAATTGGAACCGAGAAGAAATGGCAGGGCAGACCCAAGGTGATAGTTATGACGACAAAAGTTTCGAAGATATACGGCATGGACATTTACACAGATGGTGGCAAGTTCCTCGGCCGCGTCCAGGAGATTCTCCTCGATTTGGAGAAAGGGGAGGTCATCCGCTTGACCATGGAGCCCCTCAACTCTGTTTCAAAGGAGGAGGCAAAGAGGATACTGCGCGACAAGTCCGTGCTTTACAAGTCAGTGAAGTCGGTTGAGGATGTGGTGGTGGTGACAAAGGGCGCCACCTCAAATGCGGGCCTTGAGTAATTTTTGTTTTTCCTTCTGCTTTTTTCTCTTTCCAACCCTTAGCAGCGGCACTGATTTTTCGTGCCCCACACCTACCCCTGGAGTTCCGGTAATAGGGGGGAGTGATTTTGTGTTTGTATCCGATGATTTTTGTTGTTTGTGATGTTTATAGTTGTTTATTGTAACCATAGTTACATATATATACAATCAAAAATATCTTTTATTATTATAGGAAGTATGGGGGTCTGGTGGAGGGGGTGGGGTGGTTGAGGGATTGAACAAAACGCGGCAAAAACCACAAAAAAAAAACAAACCAAAATAAAGAAAAATAAAACAAAAAAGAAAAATAGCGGGAAGTGGATTTGAACCACTGATCTCTGGGTTATGAGCCCAGCGGGCACTCCAAACTACCCTTAGGTTCGTTCTAAAACAAGCAACTATAGTTCTAAAACAATTATCCCGCTAGTTTGGCGTCTATCAAGTGCCTTTCCAACATAATGAGGGTAAACACATTAATATCTATCTGTGCCAGCGCGCGGTATTCCTCCAACCTCCCAATCTCAGTTACGACGATCAATCTCGCGTTGGGGTGTTGTTTTTTTATAAACCCCCACTTTTTCCTCAATTCCCTTATTTTTTCTTCAGAATTACTCCAATAAGTGGCTTCTATGAACAAATTCAGGGCGCTGGGCAGCACAAAATCAACAGATAAAAAACCATTCCTATTATTTGCCGCCAGGATTTTTTCATAAACATACTCCAAACCCAATCTATCCAAAACCCTAGCCACCGAAACTTCAAGCCTGTTATACATTTTTTCTCCATGAGGGCCAGTCAACTTCTTTCCCGTTCGCTTCAATCCCAACGTCGACCACACCCGTCTCGCGTCTGGGCTTGCCTTGTGGATGCCAACACATCTTGCATACGACGTTTTCCCGGCGGCTCTGCACTTATCCACCCATTCATCATAGAATTGCAAATCCTTCATGGATTCTCTAAGCTTCTCAATCCCACTTTTCGAGCCCCTCCTGGCCTTTGCAAGCCAGGCCACCCTAAACGCCTTCTCCTGCATTTTGGCGCCCAAACTCTCCTTCACCCTCAAGCTCATTTTTCTCAAATATTCCAGGCGATAGCCCGGCTCAGCCAGTTTTCTTGCTACGGCTTTGCCTCCATTGGAATGAGCAATCTCCAAATACCGACGGCGCCCCAACATATTCACTAAATATTCCCGTATCATTGCTTTCTTGGCTGCATGCTCATTTGAAAGCTCCTTAAGGCTCGCCCCGCTGACAAAACTTGCCAATATTCCTTGCCTGTCCATAAAACAAGAGCAGAATCCTTACTTATAAATACTTCTTGGGTGGCATTCCGGTGGCAATAGGGGTGCTATGCGCCATCTGTGCGACTCCGCTTGGAATCAAAATATTCAAGGCAGCTTCCACAACTGCCGCACCTGAAGCGCGCGTCCACTGCCTCTGAAAAGTCGATTGTTTTCTGCTGGCTGCAGCATGCGCATCTGTAGCCTTCCTTGCCTGTTGCCTGGGTGGCCTCTGCTGCCACGACCGCGCCGCCAACACCCTTCAACCTTCCCTCATCCATCTTCCAAATATAGGAGTACCAACCACTGTCCTTATCCCTCACGCGCGTGTAAGCGAAAACGCCGCGGTTGTGCAGCCTGTTGAGCACCACACGGACCTCGCTTGGCTTTATGCCGGTTTTTTTCGCAAGCTCGTCATCGCTCATGTCCCTGTCAAACTCGCGGATGACATCTATGGTGTTCTCGCCGCCCATTTCAATGAGCCTCTGGCGCGCGGCAGCGTCTGCAAGCACAGCCGCCCTTGCGGCTTTTGAATAGGTGCTCCTCTTCACCACAATATCTGCATTTGAGGTTTTCCTCGCAGGGTAAACTTTCTTTGTTTTTGAGTAGGGCGCCCTCCCAAAAAACCGCGAGGGTTGTATTTTTGCGCCGGCCTGCGCATTTGCAACTTTTGGGGCCGCAATGGAAAGTCTTATGTTGTGTTTTTTGGAAATTTTACGAGAAGCAGAACTAGCTTTTTTTCCGATTTTGAATTTACTTTTCGGATTAGCCATCCAAAATCACATTGTTTTTCTGACACATCCCTTATATATCCTTTCAGTCGCTTTCGCCATGGAGTACTACTTTACCACACGCATTTGGCACTATTTGCAGCTTGCCAGAAAACTTCTTGCCAAGCTCCTTGCCTGAAAAACACCTATCCAAAAAAAGCGCAAGCGCAGCGACCTCGGAATGCGGCTGCGTCGTGACCGACAAATTTGCATCAGCAAGCTCGTACGCCTCGCGCGGCACTTTCCCTGCCCCGATGATGACAATGCACTTCCCATTCCCCTTCCCAAGCTTTTTTGCCGCGGGCTCGAAGTCCTCGCCGTACATTGTGAGATGCGCCACTTTCCACCCATCCTTCTTCCTCTCCCTCACAAATTTCCGCCAATTTGCCTCGTACCTTACCTTGAAAGGCCCGCCCCAGACTTCGGACACGCGCGCAATCCCCTTCACCACAGACTCATCCAGGTCGCCTGAAAGAACGCCTTCTGTTGCACCAAGCGCGCGCGCCACCAGGAAAACATGGGTGGTAATCCTCTGGTCGCGCAGGGTGCGGTGCCCCAGCCTCAAAACGCAAATTTCTGCCATGCAGCATTTCTTTGCCCAGCTTCATTTTAAGAAGATCGGTTCGCACGCTTCAAACTGGCGGCATGCATTTCACAATCCAATCCCTGCCAATCTGCTTTTTTGTTATTTGCTGGCCCTCAATGTAGGTAATGTACTCAAAGCCAAGTGACTTGTAGTCAAGCGTGCCTGGCGATGCGCTGGAGTTCTGGCAGATTGAGGATGCACCGCCAATATAAGGACCTGTTGACGTGCCTGTTATTGCGACAATATGCCAACCGCAAGCAGTGCCAAACAGGCTGGACGATGCAAAATACTTCTCTTCTCCTGGTCCAAGGTAAAAGTAATCGCTGATGCTTTTGGTGCCCGCTGCCCCTGCGCAACTAGCGCCATAAAACTGTATTATGCTTGTGCCATCTCCGCCTACTATCTTTGTTATCCTTATTGGCTGCACGCCGTTGTTCCTAAGTCTCAAATAAAGATATGTGTCTCCACTTACAGAATACGCTCTCGCCCCACTCTCAACAATCGAAATGGGCGTTGCGCTTTGCCAATACATCTGCGACTGTGTTATCTGCGAATCCGACGCCATCCCCGGGAAAAAGCCGAGCAAAGCAACACTTACGAGCGCTACGATTAGGACAACGGCGAGTAGAACAAGATACTCCGTAGCCCCCTGCGCGCGTAGTTGCATGCCTATTGCGGGGGGGGGGGCGGAACTTTTATACATATCGTCTTTACATGTCAATTTCACTCAGCAAGGGAAGTCAAATCCACTGGCATCCTACTTCCGAAACCTTCATAAGCAAAATAATTGATAATAAAACTATGAAAATGAGAACGTATCGTTTCAGAATATATCCTTCAAAAGCGCAGGAGAAGCAGATGTGCCAACACCTCTGGCTAGCAAAGAATCTGTGGAATGACCTCCTCGAACATAGCAAAGAGCTGTACAGAAACTTTGATAAGTTTCCAACAAGAAACTCATTGCAATTGATGGTCAAGGACACCGGCATGTTCTCACAAACATCCCAAGAGATAGCCCATCGTGTTGAAAATGGCATCTGGAGATATATGAAGCTTAGGAAAGCCGGAAATAAAAAAGCGGGCTTTCCGCGCTTTAGATCCGCTGATAGAATGAAAAGCCTCAACTATCCGCAATTTGGTTTCTTCCTTGAAAAGAAACTCAAGGTAAATCCATTTGGAGAAATTCCTATTGTGCGGCACAGAGAGGTAAACGGCAAAATAAAGACGCTGACACTCAAAAGAGAGGCATCTGGAAAGTGGTTTGCTTGTTTTGCAGTTGAAGAACCCCCTGCCATCAGGCTGGCGAACGGTGGCTCGAGGATAGGTATTGACCTTGGATTGAGGGTATTGGCAACCCTTTCCAACGGTTCAAAGATAAACAATCCCAGGCATATTAGAAAGCACCAGGAGAAAATCGCCTTCCTACAGAGACTAAGTAATAGGAAAAAGAAAGGAGGAAAAAACAGAGTAAGGGCTAAGCAGAAAGTTGCCGTTGAGTTTGAGAAGCTTAAGAACGTAAGAAGGGACTTTCTGCACAAGCTATCAAAAAATCTAGTCGATTCATATTCTTTCATTGCCCTGGAAGACCTGGCATCGCAGGAGCTTGCCGAGCAGAACTTCGGCAAGCAGATATATGATGCTGGTTGGGGCGAATTGGCGGACATGCTGCGCTACAAGGCTGAAAGCGCTGGTTGCGAGATCATGTTTGTCAATCCAAAGGATACGACAAAAACATGCTGCATTTGTGGAAATATGGCGGATATGCCACTGGCAGTTCGGATATATGACTGCCACAACTGCGGCAATCATATGGATAGGGATTTAAACGCAGCATATAACATACTCAAAAGAGCTACTGCCGGATCGGCAGAAAGTAACGCTTGTGGAGATGTCTCAAAAAAGACGTCTGTGAAACAGGAAGCCATAGCCTCGCCATCGGGCAGGTTAGGGCAGTTCACAACCTTACAGCCACTATCCTAACATGCAAAAAATCATCATCGACACCAACATGCTCCTCTCGCAATTCGAGTACGCCTACGACATGCCTGGCGAGCTTCGCAGAATCGCCTCCGAGCCCTTCACGCTCATCATCCCATCCACGGTGATGGCCGAGCTTGAGATGTTCGCAGGCAAGACGGGCAAGAAAGCGGCTGCCGCGCGTTTTGCCCTGCAAAACCTTCCAAAGATCAAAACACTCTTTCCAGTTGAGGTGGCAGACGAGCCGGGCTTCCCCGCGCGCGCCGACGATTGGATTTTTAAATACGCGCAGAAAAACCATTCCTGCGTTGCCACCAACGACGTTGGGCTTCGCAGGCGGCTGCTGGCATTGGGAGTGCCGGTGATTGCCGTGAAAGGGAAATCAAAGCTGGACTATGTCTAGCAACCCAGTTGCGTTTGAATTTCTGAAAAATCTGAGGTGATAATTTGGTGATGTCAGGAACAATGCCGGACTTTGTGCTCTACCTTCCAATCGCGCTTGCGATAATTGGAATCATATACGGCGTGTTCGTCGCGCTCTCGATTTTCAAGAAAAGCGAAGGGACGGCAAAGATGATCAAGATATCCGGCTCCATCCGCGAGGGCGCGGACGCCTACCTTAAGCGCCAATTCAGGACAATCGCCCTGTTTGCAGTGGCGCTTGCCATCATCGTTTACCTCGCGCTGGGGCCACTGGTCGCCATCGCATTCATAGTCGGCGCAATCTGCTCAGGATTAGTGGGCTACTTTGGCATGTACCTTGCAGTGCGCTCCAATGCGCGCGCAGCGCAGGCATCACTCACCTCGATGCAGGACGCGCTGTCCGTCCCCTTCTCAGCCGGCGTGGTGTCAGGCTCGCTGGTATCAGGTGTGGGGCTGTTCGGCGTTGCCATAGTTTTCATAGGTGTTTACCTCTCGCTTGGCGCAAACAGCGCCGCGCTTGCATCCGCAGGCCAGGCGCTCATAGGCTTTGGCTTTGGCGCCAACCTCCTCGCGCTTTTCATGAGGGTGGGCGGAGGCATTTTCACCAAGGCAGCTGATGTGGGCGCAGACTTGGTGGGCAAGGTGGAAAAGGGAATTCCTGAGGACGACCCCCGCAATCCCGCCACAATCGCAGACAATGTCGGCGACAACGTGGGCGACTGCGCAGGAATGGGCGCGGATGTCTTCGAATCCTACACAGTGACCATCATTTCCACCATGGTGCTTGGAATGGTGACCTACGGCCTATCAGGCGCGCTTTTCCCGCTCCTGGTGGCGGGCATCGGCATGCTGATTGCGCTTGCGTGCAGCGTGTTTGTGCGCGTCAAGAGCGAAACGGAATACCCGTTCGAGGCAATGAGGCGTGGATTCCTCTACTCCACCGTGCTGCAGGCAATCGCGTTTGCCGCGCTCTCGCTTTTCGTGCTCAACACAAGCGCAGCGTTCTTCGCGCTTCTGACTGGCTTGTTTGCCACGCACGTCATCATGAGCTTCACCGACTACTACACCTCGACCAAGCACAAGCCAGTGCAGGAAATTGCAGCAGCTGCAAAGTCCGGCGCAGGCACCAACCTCATCGCAGGGCTTGGCGTGGGCATGGAATCCGCAGTGGTGGGCGTTCTTGTGGTGGCAGCATCCATCGCAGTGGGCTACTTTGGCTTCGGGCTGGGCTACTTTGGCATTGCCCTTGTGGGCCTGGGAATGCTTTCCACAACCGCAATGATCATGGCAATGGACACGTTCGGGCCAATCTCTGACAATGCAAACGGCATTGGCGAAATGTCAGGCCTTGATGCCAAGGGCAGGAAGAGGATGGACGTGCTGGACGCGGTTGGCAACACCACCAAGGCAGTGACCAAGGGGTTTGCCATCTCCTCCGCGGCAATCGCTGCAGTGGCGCTGTTCTCCACCTACTTTGAGACATCTGGCCTCACGGCGATAAACGTCGCCATGCCCCAGGTGTTCATCGGGCTTTTGATTGGAGGCGCACTGCCCTTCATCTTCTCCTCGCTGACAATGAAGGCAGTGGGCAATGCAGCGAATCTCGTGGTGGAGGAGGTGCGCAGGCAATTCAAGGACCCTGCCATCATGAAAGGCACCAAGGACCCTGACTACGCGGCGTGCGTGGACATCTCCACCAAGGCGGCAATAGACTCGCTTTACCTGCCTGCGGCGCTCGTGGTGCTCACGCCCATTGTTCTGGGCTTTGCGCTCGGTTTGGAGGCGCTAGGCGGCTTCCTGGCAGGCGCCATACTGGTCTCGCAGCTCATGGCCATCTTCATGTCAAACGCAGGCGGCGCCTGGGACAATGCCAAGAAGTATATTGAGGAAGGGCACTTTGGCGGAAAAGGAAGCGACGCGCACAAGGCTGCGGTGGTGGGCGACACAGTTGGGGACCCCTTCAAGGACACCTCTGGCCCCGCGCTCAACCCCATGATAAAGATACTCAACATCGTCTCGCTTCTTGTCGCGGCAATCATCGCCGGCAAGCAAGTGGGCGCTATCTAGTTGGGCGTCTTTTTCACTTCTTTTCTTTTTCATTTTTTTTGTCTTTTTTTCCCTTTATTTTGTTTATCTTCCTTTTTTTCAGTTTTTTGTGCCGTTATTTTCCTTTTTCTTATTTTTCTCATCCCTTCCCCATGAAATTAGGAATCAATTTGGGTATTATTTCGGAAAAGCGATTTATAAAAGGCCAGAGAACTTTGTGCGGAACAGAAACCAGCAGGACAGACTGCCGGAACGAGGTGTTGGAAATGGATGGATACGCAATAGTAAGGCTCGAGGCGGACGAAACTGCTGAAAAGGAGGGCATATTGCAGCAGTTCAACTCCTACGTGCACAAGGCAATGCACGAGCTGTCGTTCGTGCAGGAGCGGGAAGGCTATTTCCGCCTGCCATGCCACGACGAAATCTGCGGGCTCTCCGCAGGCATAATGGAATTCGGCGAGTTCCTCAAGTCAACCGGCTACACCATGGTCGGAATCAACAGCAAGGCAACGCTTGAGGGCGAAAGCAGCACCGAAGTGTCATTTGCAAAAGGAGGGTACGAGGCGCACGTCACGCTCTCCACTGTTTTTGTGTATTAGCGCGCCTGCGCGCCATGGCAAGGGCGCCGAAATCCATTAAATAACATCGCATCAAATAGCTCCATGTTTTCAAGGCTCAAAGAAAAGAGGAAAGCCGCAAAGGCCGACTATCAAGACGCCTCCAACCAATTCAACTGGGGAGAAAACTACAGCAAGGCGTTGAAAAGCGCGAACCGCGCCATCAAGGGCTACCGTGCAATCAACATGGTTCCCATAAGCGCAGCAGTATTGAAACTCAGGATAAACAACGCGATTGCCCATGAAAAAATGGCAAAAAACAGGCAAAAATACATCGCGTCAAAGCTCAAGGAAGAATATTTTCACCTGTAAAAATCTACCGGGCTGCGCCGTTCACTCTGACAGCCTTTTCTGCACAGCCTCGCCCTCAAGCTCATGGAGCGCGTTTGACGCCACCCACTGCGCTGACGGGGAGTCTATCTTTGTAATCTGGCGCGCGACCACAATCGCTTCCTTGTTGAGAGTGAGGCTCCTCTTGCCAATCTGCCTCAACGCCCAGTTCACGGCTTTCTTGACGTAATTCCTCTCGTCAGTGGAGCCGCGGATGATGTGCGGGAAGAATTTCTCAAAAGCAGCCTTTCCCGCGCGCTTGTCATGCACGGCAAGCGTTGCCATGAGCACGTAGCCCGCGCGCTTCACATACTCCTCCTTGCGGAAGCTCCATTCAATCGCCTTCTTGTGCGCAAAATCAGTCTTGTCAAACAAATTGCCGCACACCTGGTCGCACAGGTCCCAGGAGTCAAAGTCAGCTGCCCACTCATCCATCTGCCTCTCTGTCACGCGCTTGTAATCGTCAATGTAGGCCGCAAGTATCCTAGCCTCGTGCACCTGCGAGCGCCAAAGGTCAAAGGCCATGCCATGGTGCAGGCCAATATGCTTTGCCAGCCTTCGCAGCTCAGGTATGGACACACCGCACGCATTGTCCACATTGATGCCGAAGTTCGCCATGCTCTCCAGGTTCCTGGGCTTCCCCTTGTGGCGCAGGTGCGCGACCAGCTCGTTTGCATTCATAAGAACAGGATTTGACGAAAAGCTATATAAGGCGCAGGCAACAGAAACTTTGCATGGCAAGCGAGATATACAAGAAGCACGAGCCGACCATTATATTTTCACCCCCAACGCACCTAACCAACGAATTCTTCGAGAAATCCCACACAACCAGCCTGGTGAATGCTGCAAACATGGTGCTTGACACATATCATTCGCTTGGGGCGAAAAAAACACCGATGGAAGAAAAGATATTATTCATAATAAAGAACCCTGGCAAGGTGCACAACTCCGAGGCGATTGCCGGCATCCAGAAACAAAAGAACGGCGATGCAATCTACAGCGTGGAAGTCATTACTGAAGGCAAAGCCAGTAAGGCCGATACTCAGATCTTTACCCTTCGAGTCGGCAAGGATTCCACTGAAGTTTCATATGTGAAGAACGGCGAGCTCGTGGAGCTCCACTGCCAGCAAGCGGGGAAGGGGATAATCCACGAAGTGAACATTGCGTGAGGTGTTGAAATGTTCGTTTTCCAGACAAACCAAATTCTGAAGGCGCGTGAGGCCCAGTTCGCTGCCGAGACGCACATACTGAACATCCAGCAATCGCAGGCGTTCCTGAACAACGGCGGCAAGCAGGCAATTGTCCAAATGTACAAAGGCATGGGCATCTTGTAGGTCTTTTTATGGGCAAGGAAAAATTCCCTCGTTACAGCGAAATCCCCTGGGACAAGATAAAGGAAGTGCGCGTCACATCCGACGGCAAGGCGTACAGCTTCGAGTTCGACCTCAACGGCAGGAACCAGCGCATGACTGTGACTGTGATGCCCGGGCAGACTGAGCTTACGTTGTCAAGCAGCCAGGGCGAGCCTGTGGTGAGCGCCATCCAGCGCGGCAATGAAATCAAGATTCTCGACTTCTCCGAGAGAATCGCGCTTCAAAAGCGCGGCGGGCCGTTCATGATGAGCAAGAAGATAAAGAAAAAGTAAGTCTGCGCGCGTCTTCTATCCTTGCTTTTTTATTATGCTGAAAATATCCCCTTCCTGCAGCACATGTTGTATCCCGACTTTCTGCCCCGGGAACTTCGCGCTCTTGCCCCAGATGAGCGCGTACTTGAAGTCGCGCGCGAGGTCCCGGTGCAATCTATTGCAGGCATCTTCTATGGTGGAGCCCGTCCTCATCATCATGGGCTCCTTGAGGTCGGCAACGTCAGTGCGGGGCTTGGTGTACACCCTCATCATCCGCAGGCCGTCGAAAATCGCTTTCTTCAGCCCCTCGATGTTCTGCGACTTCTCGGCAGAAACCGGCACATAATCGAACTTTATCGCCTTGAGGTATTCCGCGCTTACCATGTCCACCTTGTTGAGCACCACGAGCGAGTGGTTGTACTTGCGGTTGCCTGCAAGCACGTCAATCAGCCTGTCCACGCTCGCATCCTCGCGGAAAACAATGGATGCGTTGTGCATCCCGTATTCATTTATCACGCCAGTAATCATCTTCTCGTTCAGCTTGGTGAGCGGCACGGTGGAATTTATCTCCACCCCCCCGCGCAGTTTTTTCGTGATGTAGATTTTCGGCGGCTCCTCGTCCAGCCGTATTCCGATGCCGGCGAGCTCCTCCTTTATGTTCGCCAAAATGCCTGGCTGGAAGACGTCAAGCAGGATGAGCACAAGGTCGGCGTTCCTTGCAACGGCAAGAACTTCCTTGCCGCGCCCCTTGCCCTCCTTTGCGCCCACGATGATGCCTGGCAGGTCCAATAGCTGTATCTTTGCGCCGTTGTACTCCATCACGCCTGGGATGCAGGTGAGCGTGGTAAAAGCGTAGGACGCCGTCTTTGACTTTGCGCCGGTAAGCGCGTTGAGCAAGGTGGATTTCCCCACCGAGGGCAATCCGATGAAGACAACGGTGGCGTCCCCGCTTTTCTTGACGTCAAAGCCGCCCGTCCTGATGCCTGATTTTTTCGGCGCGATTATCTCGCGCTTGAGCTTCGCGATTTTCGCCTTGAGCAGCCCGATGTGGTACTCCGTAGCCTTGTTCTTCTGGGTGCGCGCCATTTCGTCTTCCAGCTCGCGCAGCTTCTCCTCAATTCCCATGAGCCTATTCAGCCACCAAGCCATTTAAAACTGAGGCACATAATCCTTTGCATGGCAAAGGCAAAATCCCCCAAACCGCCATCTTCGGAAGCGAAAGTTGGCGACTCAATCTCCGTCTCAAGCGAATCCGGCGGGCACAAGGGCATTCTCCTCCCCTCCAACAATCCTGATGCGATTGCCATCAAGCTCCCGTCAGGCTACAACATCGGAATAAGGAAGGAAAGCATCAAAAAAATGGAAGTGCTTGAGGCAGGCAAGCCTCCATCTTCGGCAGCGCCTTCCAAGAAAGCCCAGGCGCCAGCAAAGGACTTCCTATCCATCCTCGGCTGCGGCGGCACCATTGCCTCCAGAATCGACTACCGCACAGGCGCAGTGGATGCAGCAACGTCCCCGCAGGAGCTGGTGGATGCATTTGCGCATCTTTCAAAAAAGCCGCTGCGCGCAAAATCGCTATTCTCAATATCATCCGAGGACACCACGCACATCCACTGGCAGAAAATCGCGCAGGCTGCCGCAGACGAGATAAAGGATGGCGCGCAGGGCGTGGTGATAACGCACGGCACCGACACCATGTCATATTCCTCCGCCGCGCTTTCCTTCATGCTGCAAAATCTTCCCTGCCCTGTGATTTTCACAGGCAGCCAGCGAAGCTCGGACAGAAGCTCGTCAGACGCGCTGCTCAACATGCAGGCGTCGCTCCTTGCCGCGGGCTCCGACCTGTCGGGCGTCTTCATCTGCATGCACGAAAACCTCTCGGACGATTCCTGCCTATTGCATTTCGGCGCAAAAGTGAGGAAAATGCACACCTCGCGCCGCGATGCCTTCCGCTCCATCAACTGCAGGCCGGCGGCGCGCGTGCTGCCCCTTCAGGGCAAGTTCGAGAAAATTTCCCAGCTCGCGCCCCCCAGAAACACTGGCAAGCTCGCGCTTGACACCAAAATAAACCCCAACGTGGCGCTCATTTACTCCTACCCTGGCATCAAGCCTGAGATGCTCGCCTCGCTTTCAAAATACGAAGGTGTGGTGATTGCAGGCACAGGGCTTGGGCACGTGCCGTCGAACACATCCAACGACTTGGACGCAGTGCCTGTCATCAAGGAAATCTCAGAGCTCATAGCATCAGGCATTCCTGTGGTAATCGCGCCACAGACCATTTACGGCAGGATAAACCTCAACGTCTATTCCTCCGGTCGCGTGCTGCGCGAAGCAGGCGCCATCGGGCACCTCTGTGACTTCACGCCCGAGGCGGCGTATGTGAAGCTCATGTGGGTGCTTGCGCACGAGAAGAAAATGGCGCGCGTGCGGGAAATGATGGAAAAGAGCATCGCAGGCGAGATTTCCGGGCGCTCGGAAATCGTCGATTTTGACTTCTAATCCGTGGTGATTGTTGTGGTTTGCTTGGGTAAGGCTGGACAAGGCGCGATTGAGTCGTCTTCACTCTGCTCGACGACTGCTCGCTCCCTAGGACAGGGAGCGATTGAGTTGGCGCCTGCGCCAATGTGCTTTTTGCTAGGCAAAAAGCATCAGGCACAGAGCTGCGGCTCTGTGCTGACTGCAGGCACCTTGAAAGGTCAAGGTGCCATACGCTCGTCCTCTGGGGCGACCTATTGCCCCTTGCATGGGCAAGGGGCAACCGAATATCTCGTTCTTCTTGCAGTCGTGCTCATTGTCGCGCTCGTTTCCGTTGCCCTGCTTGGCTTCTTCCCGGGGATGGCTTCCGACTCGCAAATCACGCAGTCGCAGATGTACTGGAAAAGCGCCAGCCCGATTTCGATTGTGGAGAGCGGGGCGAAATACAAAGCCTCGGACGGGTATACGTATCTGTACTTGCGGCTTAGAAACACGGGGTCATATCCAATAAGATTAACCGCCCTGGTTGGCGGGGACGGGACGAAAATAACCCAGTATTTTGGCACAAATTGCGGCGTATCGGGCTATGCCAACATCAGCGATAACTTCTATTTTGGGCCCGGCGAGGAAAAATATTTTGCGTATATAAATGCCTTCGGATTGCCTTGCGATTTGCAGGTCGCTGCGCGAACCACGGCATCCACTAGCTATAGCGTGGGTGGCGCATCATCGATTTGCCAGAATTCCACTGCCTCGCCAGGCACACTCGACTATAAATCATTTGGCTTCGAATATATCGTGTACATCGATGGGCAGCAGATAACCAAAAAACAAGTTGGTATGGATTGGATAGTAAAATGCATGCCTCCGATTTAAGTGATTGCCATGATGTGCGGGCTTGAAATACACCAGCGATTGTCCGGCAGGAAGCTGTTCTGCTCCTGCGTGCCGCCGGAAGCGGGCGAAGCGGCAGCCGCAGGGGGCGTTGATGGCGAGGCAGAATCCGAAAAATTCACGCGCCGCCTCCACACTGTCCGCTCCGAGCTTGGCGAAGTGGACGCGGCATCCGCGGCAGAGGCAAGCCGCAGCAGGACATTCTCCTACAGCGCGCCCCTCCCTTCCACCTGCCTGGTGGAATCCGACGAGGAGCCGCCGCATACCCTCTCGCCCCAAGCGCTGCACGCCACGCTCACCATCTGCTCCCTCCTCTCTTCAACGCCTGTGGACGAGCTTTACGTGATGCGCAAGAACGTGATTGACGGCAGCAACACCTCGGGCTTCCAGCGCACTGCTATCGCAGGCATTGGCGGCTCAATTGCCACGCCGTCAGGCAAGCTTCCGATACAAACGGTTTGCATAGAGGAGGAAAGCGCAGGCATAGTTGACGGCAAGGAAGGCTCTGCGCATTACGACCTCTCGCGCCTTGGCATCCCGCTTGTTGAAATCGCAACCTCGCCCGACTTGCGCTCAGGCAAGGAGGCACAGGAAGCCGCGCTTGCAATCGGCACCATGCTTCGCAAGACAGGCATGGTGAGCCGCGGCATAGGTACCATCCGCCAGGACCTCAACATTTCCATCCCCCAAGGCGCGCGCGTGGAAATAAAGGGCGTGCAGGACCTCTCGCTAATCGCGCTCACAGTGGACCTGGAGGTGGCTCGCCAGGAAAAGTTCCTCGCAGTGCTAAACGAGGCAAAATCCCGCCTCGGCGGCAGCCTCCCCCCGGAAAGCATATTTGACGTGACCGACACATTCTCAGCCACGCAGTGCCAGATGGTGGCAAAGGCGCTTCGCGGGAAAGCGCGCGTGCTCGCGCTTCCCCTCCCGAAATACGCAGGCCTGCTTGGGGCCGAAATCTCCCCCAATCGCCGCTTTGGCAGCGAGCTTGCGGACTATGCGCGCGCGTTTGGCGTGAAGGGTCTGGTGCACTCGGACGAGAGCATGGAAAAATACGGCTTTTCGGACGACGAAATCTCCGAGCTTCGCATGGCGCTCTCGCTCGGCAAGGATGAGGCCTTCCTGCTGGTGGTCGCAGAGGAAAACAAGGCGCGCGCAGCGCTTTCAGCCGCGTTTGCCCGCGCGACAAACTTCACAATAATCGAAGAGACGCGCCGCGCCAACCCTGATGGCACCTCGAGCTACATGCGCCCATTGCCTGGCCGCGCGCGCATGTACCCTGAGACCGACGTGGAGCCAATCGCAATCACGCCCGAAATGCTCTCCGCCGCAAAGAAATCCGCAAGCGCCATCCAGGCGGCGGAAGAGGAGGCAAAGGATGCGCTTTCCTCGCTTCCCGCAGAGCTTGCAGCGCAGTTGGCCGCCGCAAAGGGGCTCCTTTCACACTCGCCCTCGCACAAGAGCCGCGCGCCAACCCCCGAGCTTTCAGTTTACCTGTCCGCGCTCGAGGCGGGGATCGACAGCAAGCTTATTGCCTCCACAATCACAAACTCGCTCGGGTCCCTCAAGCGCGAAGGCGCAAATACGCGCGCGCTCGACGAGGAACGGCTCCTCTCTGCGCTTGCAGCCTGCCAGGAAGGCGTTTTCGCGCGCGCGGCGATGCAGGATGTGCTGCGCGAAATGTGCAAGGAAAGCGCACTCGCGCCTGCAGATGCAGCGCGCAAGCTTTCGCTTGAAAAAATATCCGGCTCTTCCCTTGCCAAGCTCATCAATGAAGAGAAGCTCGATTTGGCGGGATTGATGGCAAAATACCGCCTGCGCGTGGATGCAGCAGAAGCGAGCGAACTTCTCAAGAAAAAATAGTTAGAATGGTGGTCCGCACTTCACTATCCACTCCTTTCCAATCTGCCTTTTTGTTATCTGCTGTCCCTCCACATACTGGATATACTCAAAGCCAAGCGTTTTGTAATCAAGCGTTCCTGGCGACGTGGTGGAGTTCTGGCATACTGAAGCGGCGCCTCGGACATTATTGTTTGAACTAGTGCCGCCAACATACGAGGCTATGTACCTATTGCAAGCCAACCCATACCAGCTGCCACCAACACCAATATATTTCTCTTCACCCGGCGCAAGATAGTAGTAGTCACTGAAATTCGCATATGGGTTGGGCAGCCCGCAAGAGCCATCTGCTTCAACATAAGGCGCCTTTCCGCCATCGTTTCCAATCATGCCAGTTATCCTTATCGGGTACATTCCTGCATTCCTTACTAACAGGTAAGGAAACGTATTGCCACTATTCGTTGATGCCCTCGCTGCGCTTTCCACAATCGAAATCGGGCTTGCGCTTTTCCAATACATTTGTGATTGCGTTATCTGCGCGTCGCTTGCCATTCCTGGGAAGAAGCCGAGTAGAGCCACGCTTACAAGAGCTACAATTAGCACGACTGCTAAGAGAACCAAGTACTCAGTGGCGCCTTGGCCAACCAAGGCGCCTGCAGTTGCACCCGAGTGCAACTCAATCGCACCCTGCCCGAGCTGGGGACCGATTTGTCGGCGCACCGAGCTACTTGGCGGCGCTCCGCCAAGTGCTCCACTTGCGCCGCGGCGCAAGTCGGACAAATGGTCCACCCGAGCCGCGGCTCGAGTCGGACGATAAGTTGTGCCGCGGCACAACTGTGTGGCACCTTGACCTGCACGCGCGCGTAGTTGCATGCCTATTGCGGGGGGGGGAGAAACTTTTAATCATATCTCGCGCTTTTTGGGAAAAGCGCGCGTTTCAAGGCAAGGGTTATATTCTTCATAGCCGCAATCACATCCATGAACAAACCGTCGGCAATCGAAAAGAAGCTCTCCCTCCACAAGCGCCAGCTTTGTTCGCAATTCAACGTGAGCCAGATAGGGGTTTTCGGCTCATACGCACGCGGCGAGCAGCGGAAAGGGAGCGACATCGACATTTTGGTCGAGTTTTCCAATGCGCCCGGCCTTCTCGGGTTCATCAGGCTTGAAAACAGGCTGGAAGAAATACTTGGAGGGAAAGTCGACCTTGTGAGGAAAAAGGCAATCCGCCCCGAATTTAGGCAGGCAATACTTTCCGAGGTAGTATACGTATGAAAAGGAGCCACGCAATATTCCTTCAGGACATTTTCGAGGCAATTGGCAAAATAGACGAGTTTGTGGGCAAACGAAGCTTCGAGGAATTTTGCAGTGACGAGGTGCTTCTCAACGCAGTCGTCCACAAAATAGAGATAATCGGTGAGGCGGCAAAGGGGGTTCCCTCGGAAGTGAGGGCACGCCACCCGAAAATCCCATGGGCAGAGATGTCAAAGACGCGCGATAAGTTAATACACAGCTACTTTGGCGTGGACAACGAAATAATCTGGAAGATTGTGAAAGAGGAGCTCCCTCCCTTGAAAAGCATAATTGCCGAGGCGGCAAAGGCGGAAGCGGCTCGCGAGCAGAAGGAAAAAAACAAAACAGCATAATTCAGCGCAAGCATTTTCAATTTCGCCAACTCCTCCCCAACTCTTTTAAATCCGTTTCACCCCAATTTACTTATGGTCGCGCAAGCAACTGAGGGCGCACAACAGACGCCCGAATTCAAGCCGGCTCCATCCGAGATTTCCGCTCCCGACGGCAAGCCATACCACCTCATGGTAAGCCAGAACTGCTCCTACATCTACTCGTCCAACGTGGAGCTGCGGAACTTCCCCGACAAGGAATCGCACATCTTCATGCACAGGCTCGAGGAATGCCGCGGCAAGAACGTGCAGCTCCTGCACCGCTGCTATCCAAAACAGGATTCCTCGCTTCTGCAGCTTTTCATAATGGGCAAGACGGTGGGCACGATTGCCAACAGGACAGAGGCAATCATCCCCTACCTTCCCTATGCGCGCCAGGACAAGATATGGAAGCATGGCGAGGCGCTCTCTGCAGAAATAGTGCTGCAGATGCTCTCGGCAGCAGGCTTCACCTCGGTTGCGACGTTCGACTGCCACTTCCTCAAGAAAGCAGGCGTGTTTTCCTATAAAGGGCTGCAGCTTCGCAACTTCTCGCTTTCCGAGGAGCTGGTCTCATACTTCAAGGCAAGGAAGCCCGACGCGCTTTTCATAAGCCCTGACCAGGGTGCAGCCTACATGGTGGACGAGGCCGACGGCAAGAGCATGGTGAAGAAGCGCGGGGACTACAAGAACCACAAGAAGCAGGCAGTGCGCCACGTGGAGTCCCTCGAGGCCGATTTCGAGGTGAAAGGCAGGGACGTGGTGATACTGGACGACATGATTGCAGGCGGCGGCACCATGATCCGCGCCACCAAGGCGGTGCTTGCGCAGGGGGCGAAAAGCGTGTGCTGCGGCTGCACGCACGGGCTTTTCCTGGGCGACGCCTACACCAAGCTCCAGCTTGCAGGCGCGG
Organism: uncultured Microcaldota archaeon; assembly: GCA_903892905.1. Taxonomy (GTDB): domain Archaea; phylum Micrarchaeota; class Micrarchaeia; order Anstonellales; family Anstonellaceae; genus UBA10161. The sequence goes on from CAITKI010000066.1 coordinate 36,377, forward strand.
AGGAGATAGTCGCCTCCAATACCATCGCGTCAGAGGCCTCCAAGATTGACATTCTCAATGTTCTTCGGGAAAAGATAGTGGGCAGGTTTTAGAAAAACGCATCCTCTCGCTTATGTGCGGCATGCTCTGCGCGCAGAAAGTGCTTTCAGGGCAAATGGCGGCACGCGACTTCCTTTTCAGGCCGCCTGAGCCTTCGCCAGACATGCTGCTATCATCCCCATCAGAATCAATTTACGTCGGAAAGACAAAATACCTGGGCGTCCCCTTCTTCTGGAACAGCAAAAAACTCCTGAATCCTCACCTGTGCGTGGTGGGCACCACGGGCTCAGGCAAATCCTATTTCGTGAAGACGTTCATCACGCGCGCCAGCCTCACGCTTGGCTCCTCTGCGCTCATACTGGACTGGGCAGGCGAGTATGCCGACTGGGTAAGGGGCGCCGGAGGGCAGGTGGTGGCATTTGGCGAGGAGGGCATCAACTTGTTGGACCTTGCAGGAAGCTCGCCGCACGCGCGCATGACGCAGGTGATGGACGCGCTTCGCATACTCACGGACATCTCGCACTCAAACGCGCAATGCCGCCTCACCGAAGACGCGATAGAGAAAGCGTATGTTTCTGCCGGCTTCAAGATGAAAGCGGCAGCTGGTGATGGCAGGCGCAGGATGCCCACGCTGGAAAGCGTGCAGCGCATATTGGAGCGCCAGGCAAAGCGAAGCGCGGACGCGGCCGAGGCTGCAAGGCGCATCAAGAACCTCCTTCTCTCCTCGGGCGGCTCGTTCACTGCGTCCACCCTGCCGCTTTCCTCCCTTCTTTCAGGATTGGTATGCGTGGACCTGCACTCGCTGCCGACAGAGACGCTGCGCTCGCTTGCTGGCCTTTCCATCCTCCAGTTCGTAAAAGAAAGCATGCGCGCCAGCCAGCGCGCGCAAAGCCCGCAGCCGCATCTGTTCGTGGTGGTGGACGAGGCATGGAAAATCGCATCAGACGAGCGCTCGGATGTGGTCTCCATTGTGCGCGAGGGCAGGAAATACGGCTTTGGCCTCATCGTGGCAAGCCAGAACCCGACCGACGTTCACAAGAGCATATTCTCCAACGCAGGCACCATGATGCTCTTCCGCCTCACGCATGCGCCTGAGCGCAGCTATGTGCGCTCCTCGCTTTCGTACTCTGACTTCTACGAGGAGGAATCGCATTCGCTTTCTGTTGGCCAGGCGCTTGTGCACCTGGAATTTTCGAAGCCTTCGGCGTGCCCGCGCAACTTCATACTGCGCAAGGTGGACGGCGAGGAACTATTGGTGACGCTTCATTTGGGGGGTGGTGGCATGGACCTGGAATTCGAGCGCAATGAGCTTTCCTCGCGCCTGCTCTCGTTCGGGCTGACAGACGCGCAAACGCGCAGCATGCTTGCCGAATTCGAGCGGCGCAGCTTTTCGCTTTCGGCATCTGAATTTTCGGCGCTGCTCGAGAAATTCGGGCACAGCCGCGCATCCGCAATCTCGCTTTTGCGCGAGCTTGGCGCGTCCGAGCGCGACCTCCTGTCGGCGCTTGCGCCTGACTCGCGCCACCAAGGCGAGGCAATCGCGATTCTGAAAGGCGATGCTGCCACGAAAGGAAAGAAGGGGAAGAGGCGATGAAATGGATGGCAAAAAGCAGTTCACATTCGAGCGCACCATCCCAATCTCTTTCACAGGAAAATTCCCGCCTGACACGCGCGCGCTCTCTGGGCTGGGGTTTGATCTCGTCTCCGCAACCCGGCAGGCAATCACCATCCGCAAAAGCCAGCCAGGCGCGCATTCCTTGCCCCTTGCGCACCTCGAAATAACCATAAAAAAGGAATCCGCCGCGCTCAAGGCATCTGCGCCTGCAGGCTGCGACCCGCATCTTCAGGAGCTTCGCGCAGCCGCCACATTCCTTCGCGTGCTCTCATTGTTCCCAACCTGCCAAGCGAGCGCCGCCGAGCTTGCCTCTCTTCTCCTCCCCTCGCTTGACACAGCAGCCTCCATCGCAGATTCTCCCTACGAGGCGCTTTCCAAGAAATGCCGCGACGCCCACGAGCAGCTTTCAATGCTTATTGCCAAGAACCGCGCGCTCCTGCGCTCCTCCGAGGAGGGTGTGCTTGCCAGCCTCGAGCTTGAGCGCCAGTCATCCGCGCTTTCCGCACGCATAAAAAAGCTGGAAAGCGTCTCGGATGACTCCTTGCTTGAGCTTGTGCAGGACTGGCTCGCAGCCCACCATGGCAAATTCAATGCCGCGCTTTTTGCAAAGACGCACAGCATCCCGCCCGCGCGCGCAGAGGAGGGGCTTGAGCGGCTCCTTGCAACAGGGGCCATCAGGAAGGTGGGCGGCTCGCTCCACACGCAAGTCGCGCACTCGCACGGCACGTTCGAGAACAGGCCTGCAGGCGCGCTGGAATCGCTGAAAGGGCTGGTGCATTTCCGAAAGCCGCCGCCAACACATCATTTATAAACATTTCTTATAACATCACTCCATGGCAGCTGATTACAGGCTAGTGCAGAGGCCGGAGTCCACTCCGAAAAAGGCAATCGAGATAGTGATAGCGCGCAGCGTGGAGATGGAGGGCAGCGGCAGCCGCAAATTCTCATACCAGGCATACCTGGCCGACGTGGGCGACCGCCTGGAAAAGCTGGGCGCGCGCCCTGAGAAGGAAATAAGGATACGCCTGCCCGAGGACGCCAAGCCCGAGTTCGCCAGGCGGTTCCTCTACGCGCCGCAGCACTTCTTCATGCTCAAGTTCCGCCTTGAAGGGAACCGGGCCTCGGCAATCAACGCGCATGAGGACTACAACCGCGCCACGCCTGAATGGATAAGGCAGCCGCTCTTCATGGCGGCTTACCGCGACCTGGAAAGCGAGGGCGCAACCACGCTCAACCTTGGCAGGCTGCGCCAAGGGCGGCGCACCGGCATACCATTCTCGAAAATAGAGCCGCTCATAGATGCGCGCATCAGGGCATCCGGCTTTGAGATGGTGCCGGTCTACGGGCAGTAGGCGAACTAGAGGGTTTTCTCCATCTTATTCGAGCAAGCTCGAATTCTGGAAAAGACTAAAGCGTCTTTTCCAACAATGACAGCGCCTTCTTTATTTTCTCAAAAGAAGAGTCCATCCTCTGCTTGTATACGTATGAAAGTGCGGAAGCGAGGTTGCTGTCCTCCTGCATGGGCGCGAGCACGAAGCGGTACTTGCGCGATTTCGCCTCGATGATGCCCAGCTTCTTCAGCTGCAGCAGATGGTAGCGCACTGCTTTCGGGTTCGGCTCCTCCTTCTTTATTTCCTTCACTTTCTCCAGTATCTGATAGATGTCAGGGTCTGCCCCGCCATGCCTTTTATTGAAGTGGAAGTAAAGCAGCGCCTCAAGCACTTCCAGCAAGCCAGCGCGCGTCTCATTGGGCGATATCAGGCCAAGCGACAAGGCGAGCCAGCGCACCAATGACTTGCGCGTCATCTTCACCTCTTCGTTGAACTGCAGGTCGCGCACCAGGCACTCCCCGCGGATGAGCTCGCTCTCAGGCATTCCCATGTGCCTCCTTGCCGCGCCAAAGGTTAAAAATCTCCCCAGCGATTACCTTGCATGCTCAACCCGAACACCCATTTTTCGCCAATCCGCATGCCTGCGTACATGCGCAGCGAGGTGGAGATGGAAGTCTCGGTGAAAAACGACGCCTCAACGCCTCTGTGGGTGGAGGCAGATCTCGTAATACCTGAGGCAATCTCCCTCGCGCCTGATAAGCTCCTCTCGCACGGCCGCCTAAGGATAGGCATCGCGCTCCCTGGCGAGCGCATCTCCAAAAAAGTGCGCATTTTCGGCGGCGCATCATCCTACCCTGACACCTACTCCCTTCGCCTCACCTTCTTCGGCTTCGGAAAAGACGGCACCATCGCGGAGCGGTGCGAATTGCGCGCTGACCTGCGGTGCGAGAAAGGAATCTAGTTTTGCGCGCGCCAGTTATTTTCCCTCATACAGCTTAGCCTGCGCCATCACGAGGTCGCGCTTCTTGGAAATCAGCGCGTAGTCGCTGTCCAGCGCCTTGATTGCATTGCAGTTGAGCGAGATGAACTCCTCTGCCGACATCTTGCCGCTGCCTCCGCTTGCCGCCTTGCCAAGCGTATTCACTGTTTGCTTTGTGGTCATGGAATAGATTGAGGTAGTGCTTCTGGGCAGCCTGCCAAACGAGAGCGCGGTGTCGATGATGAGCTTGTCCGTGACGTCGGCAAGCGCGCTTATGCAGTTCTTCGCAGCAACCTGGCGAAGCTCGGTGGTCTGCTGCATTGCCGCGCTATAGTCGTTTGCCTGGGAAACTAGCTCCTCTTTCCTCGCATGTATCGAGTCAGAGTCGTCCACACAGCCTGATGTTGTGCATAGTTTCGGGAAGCTGTCCTCCCCAAACGCAGTCACCTGCGCGCTGCAGTCAGTGTCAAATGTCTTCACGCACTTGTCAGTTTGCGCATCGCAGCCGCGCTTCCAAAACACATTGCCCTCGCAAACGCTTGCGCAGTCAGAATCAAAGCGGCATTCGCCCTTGGGCGCGGAACCGCCCAAATCCACCAGCCCGCCGGTCGCGTTCTTCACGCCCTTCACTGCCTCTTGCTGTATCCCCTGCATGAGCGCAGCGTTGAATTCCTTCTCCTCCTGCGCAGTGCAGCCGAATGCGAAAAGCAGCAATCCCATTGCCAACGCACAAGCAACCAAAAATCGCATAGCCACCCCTCCAAACGCTACCTGCTCATCCTTTTCACAACAAGCGGCTCCACATGCAGCACCACGTTGGAAAAAACCTCATCCTTTGCTCGGCCGGCATCCACCACTGCGTACTTGTAGGCAAGGAAGCCCTCGCGCGCCTCGCGCAGGTAGTTTTCGCGCACTTTCTCCAAAAAATCAATGTCCTTCTCGAACCTGTCTGGCGTTTTCTGCGCGCGCTTCCTCTCTCCTGACACGCGCGCGGGGACATCGAGAAGGATGACAATGTCCGGCACAAGCGCGTCAATGCCCGAAAGCTGTTTCTTGAGCTGCGCAAAGCCCAGCGCCACGCCCTGGTAGGCAAGCGTGGAGTGCAGGTACCTGTCGCACACCACCACGAACCCGTCAGAAATTTCCTGCTCGATTTTGCGGCGCTCATCCACAATGTCGTCGGCAAAAACGTCCGCAAGCTTCCCAGGCGCCACTTCGCTCTTCCCAGACAGGTGCGCAAAAGCCTCCTTGGCGCGCCGCGTGGGGTACTTGTGCAGCCTGCACTTTATCCCGCTCTGCGCAAAAAAAGCAAGCAGGCGCCGAATCTGCCCGCCCTTGCCCGAGCCGTCTATCCCTTCGAATACAATGAGCATAATCCCCTCTTGCCAGCTAAGTTATAAATAGCCTGCTTTCCCTATTCTTCCCATGGGAAAAATATTACTGACAGGCGCAACCGGAAGGCTGGGAAGCCACGTGCTAGCTGCGCTTTTGTCCCGCAAGGAAAAAGTGCGCGCCATCGTGCGCCCGGGAAGCAGCGCCAAGCTGCCGCGCGGGGTGGAGCGCTTTTCCTGGGACCTGTCTTCCGACCCGCTGCCCTACACGGCGTTTGTCGGGGTGGACAGGGCAATCCACCTGGCAGGGCTGGTGGGCGGCCAACCCGAGCGCGAGCTCATGCTCTCAAACGCGGTTGCCACGCGCAACTTCGTTTCCTCCTGCCCCCAAAAGCTTTCCAAGCTCGTGGTTGCAAGCAGCATTTCGATTTACGGCGAATACAAGGGGCAGCTGGTGGACGAGGAATTCGAGCCGATGACGGAAAGCCCTTACGGGAAAAGCAAGCTGGCAGCGGAAGGGGAGGTGCGCGCGCACCGCCGCGGCATTCCCACCGCGCTTCTCAGGTTTGGCATGATTTACGGGCCTCTCTTCGAAGAGGGCTATTTCGACGTTTTCCGTTTCCTGAAAAAGGGCAAGATGAGGATATTTGGCGACGGGCAGAACAGGATACCTCTCGTGCACGTGGATGATGCCGTGCGCGCCGTGCTCCTTGCGCTTGATGCGCACCTGATTTCCTGCCACGAATACAACATTGTCGGCGAGGAGGCGCCAACGCAGGAAGAGCTGCTTGCCATGGCTGCAAAGTCGCTCCGCGTGCCTGCGCCTACCCGCCATTCTTCCATGCTGTTCGTGCAATCCGCCCATGCAATGGGCAGCCTGCTTTCAGAGCTTGGCATGGCGCACCCATTGCCATTTGACGCGGAAAACATCCGCCAGCTCGCGCTTGACAGGGCGTATTCAACAAACCGCGCAAGGCGCGAGCTTGGCTACAGGGCAAAGGTTAAATTGGCTGCCGGCATCAAACAAATGGTGCGGGAGTACAGGGCGAAAGCAAAGCCCGAGGACAGGGCGCCGCCTGCCAAGAAAGCGGGCCGCGCGAAGCTGAATGCAAAAATCAAATGGAAAGGCGTCATTTTCAGGGAGTGATATTATGGGCAAAGTCGAAAACTACATCAAGGACGGGATTGCGAAAAAGGGCGGCCTGCTCTTTGCGCTCATCGACCCTGTGGACTACAAGGCGCCCGCAGAGGCAATAGCCGCAGGCGCAGCCTCGTGCGAAGGCGGCGCGGACATCGTGCTCATCGGCGGCAGCATGGGCGCGCAGGGCGAGTTATTGGACAGTGTCACCAAGAGCATAAAGGAAAAGGTGAACGTGCCAGTGGTGCTCTTCCCGGGCAACATCTCCACGGTGACAAAATACGCCGACGCGGTCTATTTCATGTCGCTCCTCAACAGCCGCAACCCCTACTGGATAAGCCAGGCGCAGATGCTGGCCGCGCCGAGCGTGAAAAAGATGGGCCTCGAGGCGCTTCCAGTCGGCTACATCGTGATTTCCCCCGGCGGCACGGTGGGCTGGGTCGGCGATGTGAACCTGGTGCCGCGCGACAAGCCGCAAATCGCGGCCGCGCTCGCCCTTTCAGCGGAAATGACAGGCAGCAGGATTGTGCTTACGGACTGCGGCTCGAATCCCAAGGACGGGCACATGCCCCTTGAAATGGTGACTGCTGTCTCGCGCGTGCTAACTGTCCCTTACATTGCAGCAGGCGGCATACGCACGCCTGAGCAGGCAGCATCGGTGATTGCCGCCGGGGCAGGGGCAGTGCAGGTGGGCACTGCGCTTGAAAAGGGCGGGGACACCAAGAAAAAGGTCTCCGAGTTCGTGCGCGCCATCCGCGAGGCAGGCAAGAAGAAAATCTGACGGTTTTCATGGCACTTGCAGCTCACACCAGCCAGCGGCACTGCGAAGGCATCGTGATTCCATGGCACTCAAAATCCCACTGTCAGACCACGACACCGCTTTCGAGGCAGCGCTTGCCGCCATAAAAGCAGGCGGCATTGTCATCTACCCAACCGACACGCTTTACGGCATGGGCTGCGACGCCACCAATGCTGAGGCGGTGAAAAAGCTGCGTGCGCTCAAACAGCGCGATGCAGCAAAACCCCTGTCCATCCTGGTCTCTGACTTTGCCATGCTCTCGCGCTACTGCGCTACTACACCGGAGCAGGAAAAGATCCTGCACGCGCTGCTGCCTGGCCCCTACACATTCATCCTTCCCCTCAAGCACAAGCTTCCTGTGTCAGGCAGCATGGAAGCTGGCGTGCGCGTGCCTGAGCACGCATTCATGCGCGCAATAAGCAAGGCGGCAGGCATCCCCACCGTCACCACGAGCGCGAACCTGTCCGGCGAGAAAGATGCGGCAGAGCCATCCGGGGTTGCCAAGGAAATCGCGGAAGGGGCAGACCTGTTCATAGAAAACGGGAAATGCAAATACGCGCAGGGCAGCACGGTGATTGACCTTGTGCGCATGAAAGTCCTCAGGAAAGGCGCGGTGAGAGAGGGCGACAGGATAGAATTCTAATTAGGGGAAAAGAAAAATAAAAGAAAAAACAGGCGTGCTTAGAGCAGCCTGGAGAACTTGTCCTTGTTCTTCTTTGCAATCTCGGACACAGTGTCCTTCATGCCAAGGCCAATTGCAATTGCAGCGCCAAAGCCAAGCGCGATTGCGAATGCCGAGAGCAGCACCAAGAACGACCAGACAAGCAAGGAAGGGTCGGCTGCCGGGAGCAGCATGGGCAGCGCAATGACAAGCGCGTTGTAGGCGATGAAGAGAGTCACGATCACCCCGATGCCGTTTGCAAACGGGAGCTTCTTGCTCTCCTTTATCTTGTCATTGAGGTAGTCCGCGGCCATCAGTGCGACAAGCAGTATCACCAGCCCCTGTGCAAGGGAGGGGAGGTAGACGATTGCCTGCGCCGCAAGCATGTAGAGCATGGGCATCTGGATTATGTCTGCCGCAATGCCGAGGAATGCCACCACCACGTATAGCTTGAGCATGATTATCGCAATGCCCGAAAGCGTGAACCCGAGGAAAGCGTCGTGCACGCCGTGCCCCTCCAGGAACTTCTCGAGCCTGACCCTCTTGAAGAATTCCTTCAGGACCGTCCCGAGCAGGTTTGCCACCCATATGCCGATGAGCATGACTACTACCAGGATACAAAAAGCAAACACGCCTGAAAGCAGGTTTCCAATAAAGCTCACGGAGCTCGCCTGGAGCTGGTTCATCAGAGTTTCATAAGCCATCATAAATCACCGGAAGGCAATTCTCGCGCGCGGTATTTAATGCTTTTGGCGGTGAAGATAAAACCAACATGCGCCGGGCCCATAGTCGATCGGCTAAGACGTCGCTCTTACACAGCGAAGACGGGGGGTTCGACTCCTCCTGGGCCCACTGTTTTTCTCATGGCGAAGCAGCCGCGCCAGGCGCGGCCACAGGCTGCGCGGGCAGGGAAAACACCGATGCATCGATTTCCCGCCCCTTCTCGTAAATTTCCAGGCCGGTCAAATACTCGGTATGTGTCAATCCCTTGCTCACATTGTAGGAATCATACGCCATCACCCCTCCAACTGCAAAGCAGAGCTTGCGGCTGCCAAGCGCGGGGATTTCCATCTGGTAGCACTTTCCGCCGGTATTGCCTATCTTGATGCTTTCCACCTGCGTTGCGCCTGTGGCGTCCGCCTCCGTGGGCACGAGCCTCGTGGCGTCAGATTGCGAAAGCATGGGGGTGATGTCGTAGCACGCGGGCGTTGAGGAAATATAGGAGCAGGAATACGCGCGCGAGCCCACAAAGAAGAACGAAAGCGCCTTCATGCCCTGCGCCGACAGGTCATACCTCATTTTCTCTGGCGCGCGCCACACTTCCTTGGCCATGGGCCCGCCCTCCTCCACGCTGTAGGTTGCATGGTAGGATATATCCGAAACCGGCAGCACGAAAGCCGCATTCGGGTTATACGTCTGCCCCTGGGCAGCGCCATTCTGCACGCAGCCTGCGGCAAATAGAAGCGCGCACGCAAGGGCGGCAAGGAAAAATCTCATGTTCCGAAATCCTCCCCTATCTTTTATTAGGCTTGCCTCCGTCTTTCTTCCATGTACCTCAAGACGCATGCCTCCCCTGATGGCGAGATTGTCGCGCTTTGCGACATCGAGCTTATCGGCAAGGTGCTGGCAAGCGGCAAGGCGAGATTGGACCTGTCGGCCTACGCGCCGTTCTACCTTGGGAAAAAGGTGGATGAAAAGGAGGCGGTGGAGGCGCTTGCGCTTTCGCAGAACGCCAACATCGTGGGCAAGCGGGCGTTGCAGGCAGCAAAGAAGGCAGGGCTTGCGGTCTCGCACGCGAAAAACATCGGCGGCGTGCCGCACCTGCAGGTCTACAGGCTGCCGCCGTAAAAAGGCTAGTTTTACAAGTGCTCCTCGGCAAGCAGCTGGCATCTTCGGAATGCCTGGTCTTCCCGTTCCATGAGCTTCACTTTCCAGGTGCAAGGCACATACCTCTTCGCACGTCGGTATAGCCCTTTGGAAATCTCGGGTGTTTTCTCAATGACTGCATTGCCATATTTCCAGTACAGGCGCGCAATCTTCTTGCCTGCCTTGTGTTCCAAGCCAAGCAGCTTCACTGTCCAAAAAATAGGCTTTCCGATTTTTGCACCCACGAGGTATACGCTCGGGTACGCATGCGTAACTTTCTTGCCTATGCTGCGGATATTCATCATTACACCGTTGTAAAAAGTGTAGAAAAAGGTTTATAAAAGGTCCGCCCGCTGCAAGCAAGGAAAACTAGAACCTGTCTCTCTTCACATAGTGGGTATGCAGCAGCTCCTCTGCCTTTTCCGAAAGCGGCTTGCCGAGCATCTCCTTGTAGATTTGCTGCACCACGGGGTTCTGGTGCGACATGCGGAGCTTGCTTGCGCGGTCTGCGCTGTACAGCGCCTCCGTCCTTTTCCTCAGCGTGTCCGGGTCGCGGTAAATCGGCTGCCCGCCGCCGCCAATGCAGCCGCCCGGGCATGCCATTATCTCGATGAAATGGTACTTGTCCCTCTGCTCCATGAGCTTGCGCGCGTTCGCCCCGCCGTGCGCGGCTGCAAAGCGGATTTCCTTGCCGTTGAGCACGATTTTCCCTTCCTTCACGCCTTTCATGCCGCGAATTTCATTTACCTCTATCTTCTCAAGCTCCTTGCCGGTTGCAAGGAAGTGCGCGGTGCGCAGTGCAGCCTCCATCACCCCTCCTGTTGCGCCGAATATCACGCCAGCGCCGGTTGAAATGCCAAGCGCAGGGTCGAATTCCTCGTCTGGAAGGCTGGCAAAGTCTACTTTCTTCATCTTTATGAGCCTGCCAAGCTCGCGCGTGGTGAGCACATAATCAACGCCGCTTTCCATCTCAGGGCGCGTGGACTCGAACTTCTTTGCAGTGCAGGGCATGATGGACACAACCGTGATTTTCTTCGGGTCAATGCCCGCTTTCTTAGCGTAATACGTCTTGATGAGCATGCCCAGCATCTCATGGGGCGATTTGCAGGTGGACATGTTCCCAATGAGGTCGTGGTAGAAGAACTCCATCATCAGTATCCAGCCCGGGCAGCAGGTGGTAATCATGGGCAGCGTGCCGCCGTTTTCCAAGCGCCGCAAAAGCTCGGACGCCTCCTCCATAATGGTCATGTCCGCGCCCAGGTCAACGTCAAACACCTTGGCAAAGCCGCAGCGGCGCAAGGCAGCAACAGTCTTTCCTGTCACCAGCGTGCCTACAGGCATGCCGAAAAGCTCGCCAAGCGCAGCCCGTATCGAAGGAGCAATCTGCACCACCACGTGCCTGCCCTTGTCATCAAGCGCAGATACCACTTCCTCAATGTGCGAGCGCTCGGATATCGCCCCCACCGGGCAGTTGAGTATGCACTGGCCGCACCTTATGCATGCAACATCGGCAAGGTGGTTCTCCCAATACGGAGTGACATGCTCGTTGTGCGCGCGGCTTGCAAAGTCTATTGCATAGACGCCTTGTATCTCTGCGCAAACTTTGACGCACCTGCCGCAGTTTATGCACTTGTTGTTGTCGCGTATCACCGCTGCGCCCAGGTCCGGCTTGTAATCCTTTATCTGCGAGAAGCGCGCATTGCCCATTCCCACTTCCTTGTAGGTCTGGCACACCTCGTAATCGTCCTCGCGCTTGCAGGAAGGCTCAGGCACCATGAGCTCCATGTTCAGCCTTCTTGCCTTCATCACGCGCTCGGAGTTTGTCACAATCTTCGCGCCCTCGCGCGGCCTTGTGGAGCACGAGGTGACGAGCTTGCCGTCCATCTCCACCAGGCACACCCTGCAGCGCGCCTCGGGCGTCATGCTGGCGTGGTAGCAAAGCGTGGGCACATTGATGCCGTTCTCGCGGCAGATGTCCAGAAGCGACTTGCCCTCCGCCGCCTCGATTTCGTTGTTGTTCAGCTTTATCTTCATTTGATGACCCTATGTGCCGCTAATCGCAACTACTTCCTCATCAGATTGGAATCTTCGATTCCAATTCTGAAAAAGTTGTCTACAACTTTTTCATGAACGCGTCATAATCCTTCGGGAAATGCTGCAGGCTTGTCAGTATGTGGTTGCCGCACGTCTGCCCCAGGCCGCAAAGCGCGGTGTCCTGGATGTGGGTGGCAAGCTCGCGCATGAGCTCCAGGTCCTTCCTCACCGCCTTCCCAGTCCTCACTTTCTTGAGCAGGTTGAGCATGCGTATGGTGCCCTCCCTGCAGGGCGTGCACTTGCCGCACGACTCGTAAGTGTAGAATTTTGCAATGGAATAAGCGACGTCCACCACATTGTTCGTCTCGTCGATGAAAATGATGCTGTACGCCCCGTGCTGGCACTTCTCCATATTGATGGTCTCCGGAGTCACGGACATGTTCTCGTCCACAGGCATTATGCCCCCGAAGCAGCCGAACGACATGGCCTTGAGCTTCTTTTCCGGGCGCGCCACATCTATTATGGTGGACATCCTCACGCCAAGCGGGAACTCGTACACTCCGGGGTTTTTCACATTGCCCGATATCGAGAAAAGCCGAAGCGAGCTGTCCCAGTCATCAAACAGCACAGCCTGCGCAGCGCATGCAAGCGTCTCCACGTTGTTAATCACAGTGGGCTTGCCCCAGAGCCCGTGCGTGGTCGGGTTGGGCGGCTTGCACATCGCATTGCCCCTAAAGCCCATTATGGACTGCAGAAGCGCGGTTGCCTCGCCGCATATGTATGCCCCTGCCCCCCTCACAATCTCGATTGTCACGCCTTCCATCTTTGCGCGCGCAAGCACATCATCCACCTGCTCCTGCAGCCTCGGGCGGAGGTAGTCATATTCCCCCCTCAGGTAGATGAAGCACCTCTTGGCGCCCACCGCGTAAGCAGCGATAAGCATCCCTTCCACCAGCGTCTCGGCATTGTGCCGGATTATCAGCTTGTCCTTGAAAGTGCCGGGCTCTCCCTCGTCTGCGTTGCACACCACGAACCTCTCGTCGGCCGGGGCATCCCTGCACGTTTTCCACTTCTTGGCAGTGGGGTATGCCGCGCCGCCCCTGCCCTCAAGCCCCCGCTTCTCAATCAGGGCAATGGTGCCATCGGGCCCAAGCGTACGCGCCTTCTCCAGCGCCTCCAGTTTGGTCTGCCGTAATATCTGCATGCGCTCACTTCTTTTTCTCCCCGGCCTGCGCCGCCTCGGTGTCGCGAAGCTTTTTCAGGATGAGCTTGAGCCTCTCCACTGTCATCTTGGTGTGCGGCTCCCCGTTTATCAGCATGGCGGGCGCCTCGTCGCAGCACCCTATGCACGACGTCTTGTAAAGGGAAAACAGCCCGTCCTTGCTCGTCTCTCCTATGCCTGCGCCGATTTCATTCTCCAGGAACTTCTCCAAGCGGACGCCGTTGTTGAGCACGCAGGAGGGCGAGCCGCAAATCTCAATCACATACTTGCCCTGCGGCTCGGTGTGGAACATGGTATAGAACTTCACCACTCCGTAAAGCCGCGCAATGGGGATGTCCTGATCCACCGAAATCTGCTTGAGCATGTGCTCCGAGATGTAGCCGTGCCTTTCCTGCACCTCATGGAGCATGTTCATCAAGGGGCGGGTGTCCTTCTTGCCTTTTTCCTTTGCCATCAACGCGAAATTCGCTCGCACAGTTTATATTTATCGCCCCTGTACAATTGACGAGGCGATGCAATGAAGTTCGAATACGCGCGCATATCCGACTCGCTTTTCCAGCAGGAGTACTCCCTAACGCGGCTCCAGGAATACGTGGAGATGCTAGTCTATGCAACCATTTCCTTCTCCCTTCCCTTCCTCCTAGGCCACGAGCAGCTCCTTGTGGGCGCAGCGGTGAACTGCGCGCTGGTGCTTGCCGCGCTCAACCTGAAAGGCGCGCGCCTGCTGCCCGTAATCATCCTTCCCTCAATCGGCGCCTTTCTCGCAGGCCTCGTCTTCGGCGCTGCCTCTCCCGCGCTCCTTTACATGATTCCCTTCATCTGGGCGGGGAACGCCGTCCTTGTGCTTAGCATAAAGTATTTCGTTCTCGATAAGAAGACCAACCGCTTTGCCGCGCTTGGCTTTGGCGCTGCGGCAAAGGCGCTGTTCCTTTTCCTCTCGGCATTCGCGCTCCTCTCGTTTGGCATGGTGCCTGTTGCTTTCCTTACGGCAATGGGCATTTTCCAGCTCGCAACCGCGGCAATGGGCGGCGCAGCTGCGCTAGGGATACAAGTTGCAAAGAAAAAGTTCGTGGCTGCCTAAACCTGCCTCAGGAAGTTTTCCAGTATCTTCTCGCCATTCTCGGTGTGCCAAACTTCGGGGTGGAACTGCGTGGAGAAGAGCTTTTTCTTCAGGCACTCCATTGCCTCGTGCGCGCAGGTGTCCGAGTGCGCAAGCGATACAAAACCATCAGGCATCTTCTTCACTTCGTCAAAGTGCGACACCCACGCATTGAACGAAGCGGGCACGCCTTCAAGCAGCACGCCCGGCTTGTCAACTTCCACGCGCGAGACGCCATACTCGGCATTCTTCCCTTTCACCACCACGCCGGAAAGCGTGTGCGCGATGAGCTGGTGCCCAAGGCAAATCCCCAGGATGGGCTTGCCTGACGCCTTGATGAAATCCGGCAGGAAATGGAAATTGTCTTTCGTAACAGAGGATGGCCCGCCTGAAAGTATCACGGCATCCGCAGCGTCAAGCTCGGCGCGCGTTACCGTCTTTGGCACGATTTTCCCGTCGTGCCCCAAGTCGCGGCACGTCCTCCAGATGACGTGAGTGTACTGGCTGCCCATGTCAACTATAAGAATCGCCATTCTCTCACTCGCAAATATCCCTATTCCAACTCCACGGTGGATGGCGGCTTGTTCGTGATGTCGTAAAGCACGCGCCCAACCTCGCGTATCTCGTTTGTGATGCGCGTGGATATCTTCTGGAGCACTTCAGGCGGCACATGCGAGAAATTCGCAGTCATGCCATCAAGCGAGCGCACCGCGCGCACAACCACAGTGTATTGGTAGGAACGTTCATCGCCCCGCACGCCCACTGTTTTCGTGGGCAGCAGCGCGGCAAAGTACTGCCATGGAAGCTCCATCTTCCCGCTCTTTGCAGCTGCTTCCAATTCCTCTTCAACAATGAAGCAAGCCTCGCGCACAATCGCCGCCTTTTCAGGCGTTATATCGCCCACAATCCTTACAGCAAGCCCTGGGCCCGGGAACGGCTGCCTCTCTGACATTTCAGGGGGCAAGCCAAGTGCGCGGGCAGTAATCCTCACCTCGTGCTTGTACAGGTCGCGCAGCGGTTCCACAAGCTTCATGCCCATCTTTTCAGGCAGGCCGCCAACATTGTGGTGCGACTTTATGGTGTCCCTGCTTCCCCCGCCGCTCTCAATCCAATCAGGCGCAATGGTGCCCTGTATCAGGTAAGCTGCCTTCTGCTTCTTCGCCTCTGCCTCGAAAACGCGGATGAACTTCTCGCCGATTATTTTCCTCTTCTTCTCCGGCTCCTCCACCCCTTTCAGGGCGGAAAAAAAATCATTACTTGCATCCACCACGTCAAGCTTCACGCCTGCGCGCGAAAGCATGGCCAACACGCGCTTTCCCTCGTCCTTCCTCATCAGCCCGGTGTCCACGAACATGCAGTGGATGTTTTTCCCAAGCGCGCGGCTTGCAAGCGCGGCTGCGACCGAGGAATCCACCCCTCCTGACACCGCTATTATGGCGCGCCCATTTCCCACACTGGCCTTTATGGAGGAAACTGCTCCCTCGATGAATTTTTCGGCGTTGAATGGCATATCTCTCACTGCTTCTTGTGTTCATGCTTGTGGGCATGCTGGTGCGGGTGGGCGTGCTTGTGCTCCTCAGCTTCATGCTGCAGGGCGTCTCCCTTCCCATCCGCCTTCGGCTTCTGCTGCTTGGCCAATCTGCTTGCCACGAAAATGATGATTCCCAGCGCCACGATCACCATGATTGCCACGACCACTGCCGCGCCAGCCACAATCCCCCCTGTGCTTGCTGGGGTTTGCGGCTGCTCAGTTGCAGGCGGGATTATTGGCGCAGTCTCAGTAACATTGGGCTTCTGCACCGGAACAACCGGGGCTCCTTCCACTATAGTCTTCGATGTAAGGTTGCCATAGGTGAAAACATACTCCCCTGGCGATGCGGCATTCACATGCGCTTTCCCATCGGCGCCCGTAATGACCTCGAAGTTCCCAGCAGGCGTTTTAACTGCCACGACCTGCCCTGAAAGTGGCAATCCGCCCTTCGCAATCAGGATTTCTATCACGGACTGCTTCTGCGCAGCCGTCGGCACGGCAATTGTTGCGGGGGCATCTGGCGCAACCGGCGTTTTGTCAAGCTTCACGTTCACCTCTGAAAACTGCGACTGGAGCAACGTGGCGGACACGTTCTTTTCCACATACCCTTGCGCGTCAAAAACCAGCGCATACTCCCCTTCAGGGATGTATGACATCAGGTAATACCCGTCCTTATTGGGCGTGGTGCGCTTTGCGATATTGCCATTCGCATACGCCGCCACCGATGCGGTGCTAAAGTCTGCAGGGCCTGTCACCTGGCCGTATGCGCTTGCATAGGAGATGAGCTGGCGCATGGTGTATGTGATGTTGTCGCTCTTGCTGACCTCCAGGAGATTGACGTGCCTTGAGTATCCGCCCCTGTCAAGGTACACGAAATAGCTGCCAGCGTCAAGGCTGAACGAAGCAACGCCGTTCCCGTCCGCCCTTGCGTTGTAAAGAAGGGTGCCGTCCTTCACGATGGTTATGTTGGTGCCTATGGCGAGCGTGTCCTGAGACACAGTCACCTTTATCACAACGTCATAGGCAAAAGCAGACGCGGAAAAAAGTGCGAAAAGCATCAATACTGGGAACAACTTCACATGACCACCCTGAACCTCCTTACGATGGAAAGCATAAAAAAGCACTCCCCGTTGTCAACCTCTCTGTCGGCATTCTGCCTGCGCGCTCTCCACGCGCCCATCTTTCCAAATAGGGAATGAAAAAGAGTATTTTTCGCCAGCCTCGCTTTGCCCTTCCCCGCAGGAGGATGCATTCACGCCCGCGCCTTTTGCCTCCATGCACTCACCCAGCAGATTCCCTGCCTCGCCAACAGATGCCTGAAGCGCCCCCTGCGAGGAGAACGCGCGCAATTCCGCAAGCGCGCCGGCGGCGTCGGAGCAGGCAAGGAACTCCCCCGCATTCTCTTCCTGTGGCGCAAAGGCAAGCAAATAGGCTGAAGCGACGACAACCAACGTGAGCGAGAATGCAGCCTCAAGGCTGAAAAGAAAAGCAAAATGCCGTGTCATCCAATGCACGCTCCCGCCCGCCAGGCGCCTCCCTTGTCGTTTGCAATCATCCAATGCATGCCTCCATTCTCGCCATCCTGCCCCCGCGCACATCCAGCCTCTGCGTGCAGTAAACAGCGCCATCTTTCTCCCCGGCATACGCAAATTCATCGCCAATGCGCAGGCTGGCGTATTTCCTGCCTGTCTTCTCAAGGATGGACGCCAGGTCAACCGCCTCCCCCCTGCCCGCCTTCTCAAGCGCATAGGACGAGAAGCGCGCGGAAAGGAGAACGCCTGACGTCTCATCCGCGCCTCTTTGCACAGCCAGGCTTTGCGAGTAAAGCATGGCTGAGAACATGGCGAACATTGCGACTGACAGCACAAGCGCGAACGCCGCGTCAATGGACCAAAACGCACTTCGGCATGCTCCTGCCCTAGTGAGCACGGCATCATCTCTTTTGCCAATGCGCTGCCCACGCGCGCGCCCCTCATTCGCTTTGCGCATAATATCCCCCATCAGCATCCACCGATATCCTATGGAAAAGCGGCTCGCGCACCACGCCTTCCTGCCTTGAGGCAAGCCAGTTCCCATCATCTGCAGGCACGCCGCTCAGGTTTTTCTGCAGTGCGGCCTGAGGCATGATGCTTGATGACAGGTCAATGTAGAATGCCTCGCGCGCAAGCGACGCGCGCGCATCCGCTTCCTGCACAGCAGAGGCAAAGGCATCGGTTTGCGCCTTTGCGGCATGGGCAAGCACTGCAAGCGCGCACAAGAGCGCGGCAAATGCAAGGAGCGCCTCGAGCGAAGACTGCCCTCGCGCCCGCCTGCCGGCATGCGCGGCTTCCAGCGAAGACTGCCCTGCCATGCATCTGCGCAGGCTAGCCATGGATGCCGCCTCCAAAGCCATCCGGCAGCAGCACGGCGTGCCCCGTGCCCGCCCCTTTTGAATAGAGTGAAAAGCCAACGCCATTTGCGCGCACTGTTTCCCGAAGAAGATTGGCATCAAACGCTTCGCTGCAGGCAGGGTTGGAAAGCATTAGCGCCCCGTCAGGCACGACAGCTCGCCATTCGCTTCCATCCTCTGCGCCTGCCTCTAGCGCTCCCTCACCGCGTGCCATCCTTGCAGACGCATCCTGCAGCGCAGCACCGGAAGGCTTGCCGCACCAAAATGCAGCGTCGTATCCTTGCCCGCGCAGCTGCGCCTCAAAATCCAGCGCGGCAAGGTAAACCGCGGCTTTCACTGCAGCAGGCGGCTCTGCGCCTGATGCCTGCGAAGCAGCAAGCGCACGCCCCGCAGCTTCCGACAATGCATCGGAAAACGCCGCGATTATTGCCTGCTCCTGCACATGCATGGCAACAACAGGCTGGTAGGAAACATCCGGCGCGCGCTTAGCTAATTTCATAGCTGAAGAAACGAGAACAAGGAGGTAAACGGACGCAACCAAAAACGATATTACGCCCTTCATCGTGATATTCTGCCCATCAGGCAATCGCTTCCACGAACTTCACAAGGTATGCTGTGGTCTTGTCTATGTCGTCAAGCGCGCACACCGCCACGTTGGAGTGGATGTAGCGCGTCGGGACGCAAATGGCAATCGATGGGATGCCGCCGCGCTCGCCATAGACCGATGCAGCGTCAGTCGCGCCGCCCTCTATTACCTCTATCTGGAAAGGCATCTTGTTTTTCTTTGCAACATCTATGGACGCTTTCTTGAGCCTCACATCCGCAAAATTCCCCCTTCCGCCAGCCTCCACAAGGCAAAGCGCAGGGCCCTTGCCCAGGTGTATGAGCGACTCGTCCTCGCTCATTTCCGGGTGGTCCCCTGCAATCGAGGTGTCCACTGCAATGAAAGCGGACGGCTCCAAATTATATGCGGCAATCATGGCGCCCTTGCCGAATGTGGAAACCTCCTCCTGCGTGGTCCCTACCAGCACCACGTTCCTGTTCTTCAGCTTCCTGGCAAGCTCTAGAAGTATGTAGCATCCCACTCTGTTGTCCAGCGCCTTGCCTGTCACCAGCTTGCCATTCAAGACCTTGGTGGAAATGTCAAAGCTGATAGGATCGCCGATTTTCACGCCCATCTTCTCCGCGTCCTTCTTGTTCTTCGCGCCAATGTCAATGAAAAGCGACTTGTTGTCAATGGCAGACTTCATATCCTCCGCCTTCTGCATGTGCGGCGGCTTGTTGCCGATCACTCCGTAAATCCTGCCCTTGTCCGTCTCCAGCACCACGCGCTGGTTCACAAGCGCGCGGTTGTCAATGCCGCCGACTTTGACGAACCTGATGAATCCCTTCTCGTTCACATACTTCACAAGCATGCCTATCTCGTCCATGTGCGCGCCAAGCATGAGGGGCTTTTTCTTGGTGGCATTGCTGCGCGCAATCACGTTCCCAATAGGGTCTATCTCCACCTTATAGCCAGCCTTCTTGAATTCCTCCGCCATGATGAGCGCGACCTCGCGCTCATAGCCTGGGACGCCGAAAGACTCGGTAAGCCTCGAAAGAAGTTTCATGTCCACCATTGGTATCACCCTTGCCATGAAATCAGCATACAAGCATAAAAAGGCGTTCCAAGCCCGAAAGCGTGGCGCACCGCCCTACTTCCCGCGCCCAGCCCTCGCGCTCACTTTCATCACAGCCTCTTCCTCAGCCGCATCCGCTGCATCGCGGATGAGCGTAGACTCTATGTGCTTGAGCAGCACCACAAGCGGCGACTTTTCATCGAGCTGGTAGAGCTTTGCGCGCCCGACCACGCGCGTGAGCTTCACGATTTTCTTGCCTTCAATCTCATCCCAATGCTGGTATAGCGATGCCCAGCTCAAATTCGCGCCTTTTGCAATCTCCGTCTTGGTGAAGTCGCGCAGCCTGTTTTCCAGAAGGAAGTCTATCACCCTCCATTTCGGCTTGTCGCCTATGAACTGGAGGAACAATGAGGGCTCGTTTTCGTCTGTCAATCAACCACCATCCATATTAATGAATGGCAATATTTAAATATTTATATGTCATTATATATAACAATGAACACTTGAAAGGTGTTTCCATCACGCAGCAAGAAATAAACAGGGAGCAACTGAAGGCGCACATCCTTTACAAGCTGGCAAGGCACAGGCGATGGGGCGGCAAGCATACGGAGCTTATTCATGCAAGGTCGGCGCTGCCGCGCGAGCACCAAATGGAAGCCGAAAGCCTCTCGCGCGAGCTTGCCAATGATGGGTTCCTAATCTGGCTTCCAAAAACTGGGCAAATCCACATCTCTCTCAACCCGCGCAGGAAAAAAGAGATTGTGGAGATGGTGGAAAAGTACCTGAAGGAAAAAATATGGTGATGTCAAACGCCTGCACGGTGGTGTTTTCATGGGCAAGAAAAAATCAGAAACAATGCTGCTCAAGGCGCGCATGGACGCTGAAGACCGCGAGATGGAAGAGAAAGGGCAAAACCCCTGAACAGTAAGCAGGCGCTGGGCAAGTATGCTAAATATCTTGGAAAAAAGCGCCCGTAAAATAAGGAAATCTACGCCTTCTTGGCTTCCTTGGTGCCCGTCGCCGTCTCGTCTGCGGACGCCTCGGACAACTCCTTCTTCACAAGGCCTTCAAACAGCTTGCACCATTCCTTGTCCACCTTTGCCCAGTCTATGTTCTCATTCTGCACCTTCTTGAGCAGGTTGTTCACCGCGGTGGTGCACTTGAGCACGAAGTCAAGCTCCAGAAACTGCGCGTGGTTGTTTTTTTCGGATGCCTCGAATACCTGCGAGTAAAGCTTCCCTTTCAGGAAAGCCTCCATCACATACTGCTTGGGCGAGATGCCTGTCTCGTCGCTCCGCCTCTCCAGCGCAGGGGGCACGAAATCCAGCTTCAGGCTCTTTGCAATCTTGCCCAGGTCTGCGTCAGCCAAAGACTTTGCGTTTGCAGCAGGCTCGCTCAAGAACAGGCACTTGAGCATGGTATCGTCAATGTCTTCCCCGCGCTCGAGGTCGAATGTCTGCACGAACTTGTGCTCCTTGATGTCGGTCTCGTACTGGAAGCCCAGCATCCTGTACACGCGCGTCTTCCTGCCGAAGCGTATTTTCTTCAGGAAAGAGTACCTGTCAGTGGAAAACATGGATGCAGCGGGAATGCCAAACACCGTCTCCAGCCTGTCCTGCACGTCTTTCAGCGACTGGGCGTGAAGGTTGTAAAGCAGGAAGATGCCTGGCTGGGTGTTGAGCATGTTTATCACGCCCTGGATGGCGGTCCTCGAGCGGATTTCGTTGATGATGACGCAGGCGTCTCCCATGCGCAGCGCCGCGTTTGTCATGGAAACCAGGTCAAGCTCCGATGTGCCCACCTCGTCCCTGTCTGAAGACTGCACCTGGACAGCGCCTATGTGGAAGCCTTTCTTCCTGTACGCCTTGACCGGTATTTCCTCAATGTCCTCAATAGGCAATATTCTTTTCTTGGTGCCAATCGCCGCAATTTTCGCAGATGTGAACGACGTTTTTCCCACGCCTTTGAGGCCCAGCACCGCTTCGGAGCAGCCCAAGCCCACCATCACGTCGTCATAGCCTGCAAAGAAAGGTGACATGGCATTGAGCTTGAGGTACATCGGGTAGGTGAAGGGCTTGTCGCGCATTATGCGAAGCGCAGCCTGCAGGTCCCGAAACGTCGCTGGCGGCTGCTGCAAGTGGCACCTCATCGCAAGCCTTGTGAGCACCACGTCCACCACAGGCGAGTTCTTGTCGAATTTCCTCGTGCCCATGGTGGATGCCACCATGTTCTTGAAAGCGTGCTCGAGCATTTCCCTGTTGTAGCGCCACAGCGTGTGGCACAGCCCGTACTTCGCATGCTCAATGTACAAAGGCGAGTTCTCGCTGTCAATGTAAATATCAGTGATATTGTCCTGGTCCAAGGCCATGTTCTCAATCGGCGAGCCTAAGCCCACTGTCCACGAGGCTGCCTCCCTGCCCATGGCAATCGCCTGCTCCTGCGTGATTTCCACCTTCTCCAAGGAAGCCTTGTCTATGAACTGCTGGGTGAATTCCCTGCTCTTGTCGTCGAAAATCGTGCCATAGTCCACCATCTGGCTGATTTCCTTCAACCCTTCCTGTATCGCAACGCGCAGCATCTCCTGAAGCTTAGAGGGCATTTCCTCAATCACTGGGTTCTCAATGGTGTAGATGTGCGCCTCTCCGCCAGGCACGTCGTATATCTTCACCTTCAGGCCATGCCCCAGCTCATAATTCGCCTCAGGCGCATCTATCTGCGTCGCGTCCTTGGGCACGGTGAGCATGAAGTTCTGCATGAAAAGAAGCGACTTCAGGCCCAGAAGCACGAGGAAAGCCGCGCGCATGTCCCCGGTTTTCTTGCAAAGCATGTACAGCGACGATTTCGTGTACGCGTCCAGTATGCCGTTCATCCACGCGTGGAAGTTCCTGTAGCCTTCCACGAACACCGCCTTCTGCGGATAGGGCTCGTTGTAGCCGCGCAGCACCTGCTCCGCCACCATGGGGTTCATGAACATGTATTCGTAAAAGTCCTTGAGCAGCTTCTTCCTCTGCAAATAATGCTCGTCCTC
>CAITKI010000067.1 GCA_903892905.1 uncultured Microcaldota archaeon
AAAACCCGTTTCAGTTCGACATCATGAACCCCCGCCGCGTTAAGCTCACGGCAAAGCAGGCAAAGGAGATGCTGGTTTCTGATGTGATCATCAATCCCTATGAAAAGAGGGTTGCGCGGCACTTTGCAAGGCAGTACCATGTCCTGAAATGGTTCGATGCCCCAAATGGGCTCGCCAAAGAAGTCTCAGAAAAATACCCCTCTGCCAAAGGCAAATTTAAAGGAGGCTTGCGTGCCGTCATAGATGATGCCAAAAAAGCAAAAAATAACCCCATTGTCAGGCCCGGCATGGAGTTGAAATGCACGATCTCAATCGGCGTCCACGATAGCTTTGACTTTTCCAGCTGTTTCTACAAATTCGGTCAGAAGGTCAGCATTCCGAACGGGGAAGTGGCGGGTAATTACAACTCGCTCATAGCTGCCATGAATCAGTTGTCTGCCTCTAACGAGGCTTCACTCATGGCTGCCCTGAATCGTGTAGATCACAACCACAAGCCATCTGCCGACAAACGCACGTGGCTGCCCGCTTCACTGGACATCTTGAATCCCTTCAGGGGCAATATCACTGCCAAGGAGGTAAAAAAGACGATTGCCAGCGCCATATTGTCTGGGGAAACTGTGCTGGAATTAGCTCGGTATTTTGCAATACAACACGGCATTCTGGACTGGTTCAACGCCACTGATGGGCTAGCCCAAGAAATCGGGAAAATATCTCCCCAATCTGGGGAATCATTCAAACACCAGCTGGCAGCGTTTGACAATGAATATTATCCAATTGCCAAGGAAGGCACCAACCTCTCATGGAAAATCGTGATCAGAGGTGAGGATATTCCTAGCTGCGAGCTCACCCACTGGAATGTCCATATCTGTGATAAGCAAATGGCAGATGCCTACAATTCCCTGCTCTCTATCATGACGATGAGAGGGGATGCAATCTGTGGATGGAGATGGATTTGATGAGATTTGCAACAAAAGGCAAGTCGCGCGGTGAAATATGCGACAGGAACCTGAGCAAAGCTTACAGGATAACTGGCAAAATCATCCGCAACTCATCCTCGCTCGACGCCATGCCATTCTACCACTCCCTTCTGCTTTACAGGGGGCTGATGCAACTGGAAAAAAGCGCAAAAAGCGACGAGGATTTTCTGACAGGCAGGCAGTTGCTATATCCCGCAGACCTCTGTTCTAATGATCTGGACAAGGTGATGCGGCTCAAGAAGGATGCAGCGCTCGAATACTATAACTGCCTCCGCGATGATCAAATGGAAAATGTTATGCGCACCCAGACATGGGCAGTTAAATGGCGGTTTGCTCCGCTTTCGCGCTTCCTTGGCAAGCTGATGGATGCGTATGCCGACATTCGCGCCACGAGGCGCGGGGAGGAAACGCTGCTACCGCCCGTGTCAGCCGTTAAGGGGGAGCAAAAGAAAAAACTGTAGCACAATCATGTCACGCGGAAATGCTCTGTGTGTCAAAAATAGTGTCACTCAGACTGACGAGTTCCGCCCTGGCAGGCGGTCTGATGCTCAACTATGCGTCAGACGGACGCAAGGTTTATATAGAACAAGACTTGGGACAGGGGCATGACTTCCGAAGAACGAAACCCTGACCGGTTCATCGCGTCCGCAAAGGATCTGACAAAGAGCCAGATCGAAACGCTCAAGGAATTTGAGCGCGAAAAGTCAGCCCAAGGCATGGCTGCCGGATCGCGCTATATCTATCTATATTGCTTGGCGAAGCTTGGCCGGACTTTGAAAAAGCCTTACAAGGATGCGACAAAGAACGACATCATAGACTTCCTGAAGGCGCACGCCTGGTACAAGTCCCGCTCGCTTAAAGTTTCAGTTAAGGCGTTCTATAAGTGGATTTATGGAGGACGGCACTATCCGGAATGCGTGGAATGGATAAGAACGCATGGGCTTGAAAAGCGGAAGCTTCCGGAAGAGATTCTGACGGCGGACGAAGTTGGGCGCCTTGCCGATGCGACAAGGACACCTAGAGACAGGGCAATGCTTATGGTCCTGTATGAATCCGGGGCAAGAATAGGCGAGCTTCTTGCCCTGAGGATTAAGCACATTGAATTCGACAGATTTGGGGCGCTGGCAATGCTTAACGGAAAGACAGGCATGCGCAGGGTTAGGCTCATCGATTCTGTGCCAGACCTGAAAATATGGATGAACCACCATCCGTTTAGGGAAGAACCAGATGCGCACCTGTTCATAATGCTGAAGAATAACATGCCAGTGAGAAGCCACTCGACGTTTTTGCGAATACTTGACAGGGCAAAGATAAAGGCAGGAATCAAAAAACGAATTTATCCCCATCTCTTCAGGCATTCCCGGGCAACGCATTTGGCGCAGGATTTCACCGAGCAGGAACTGAAAGTGATATTTGGATGGAGCGGAGGATCGAGAATGCCTGCGACCTATGTTCACTTGTCAGGTGGGGACATTGACAGGAAGATTCTTGAGAAACGCGGCATCATCATTCACGGTGAAAAATCCATTGAGCCGGCCCAGTCGCTGCATCTGAAGATCTGCCCGAACTGCAAGGAGAAGAACTCGCCAAATGCGAATTTCTGCATGGTTTGCGGGTGTGCGATTTCTAACCCAGATATCGTTAGAAACATAAGAAAAACGGAAAGGGACTCTTCGTATATCTGACTGACCCCTTGTCAGATTAATAAGCCGCCGCATGTCTGCTGCAGAAGTTATCCCCCATTCATCATGTCTTCCGAATGCACGGGCTTGAACCACTTCTGCGCGATCACCGTGGGAATGACCGCGCTTGCGACCACCACCGCTACAAGCACGGAAAACTGCGTCTGGTCTATGTAGCCGGCCTGGTAGCCGAACACGCTTGAAATCGTTCCGAACGTGAGGCCTGTGCTCATCAGGAGCGTTGTGTACATCTCGTTTTTTGGCAGGTATTTCTTCGCAAGGAAGTAGATGCCTGCAAATTTTGTTGCTTGCTTGACTGCAAAAAGCGCAATGAAGAGCCCGAACGCCCCGAAAACTAGCGGCAGAGAAACGTTCATGCCGCCCACTATGAAGAAGAACGGCGTGATGAGCGCATATGCCACCGTGCGGAGCCTGTTGCGCACTTCCTTGGTGTCTGAAAGCTCGGTGAAATATGGCGACATGAAAAGCCCCAGGAAGAACGCGGGCAGCACCGCGTGGCTTGCCCCGGCAGCCGCGAAGTAGATGAATATCAGGAGAAGCAACATGAGATACTTGATTTCCGGCTCTATCACCTTGTTCTTGTATGCCCTGTTGCCGAAAAGCAGCCGGGAGTGCTTCACCGCAAGATATATCACGATTACAGAGACTATCACGAACTCAAGCGTCCCGAATGTCGGCTTTATGAACAATATGGAAAGCGCAAGCGCGGTTCCGATGTCAGTTACAAATGTGGATGCCATAAGGAGCTTGCCCAGTTTTGTGCGGGAAAGCCCAGTTTCCACGAGCACGGAATAAACAACTGCGAGAGAGGTGGTGGAAAGCGCGCAGCCTGCTATCAGGGATGCGTTTAGTGCCCAGCCTGAAATGAAGTAAGTGTAGGCGAAAGCGCCGATGAAAGGCACGAGGAAAGACGCCCCGCCGATGAGCATGCTCTCCTTGAATTTGGAGCGGAGCAGCGGCAAATCTACTTCTGCACCTGCAAGGAAAGTAAGGACTATGCCGCCGAAGCCAGCAAGATAGACCATCCAGGGCTCTGCCTGGAAGCCGAAATAGTTGCCTGCGATAACGCCGAGCAGCAGCTCGATTATTGCAACAGATATGCCGAGCCGAAGCGAGATTATGCTTGCGAGAAACACGAGAATTCCGGCTATTAGTGGCACCATGCTTGTTTCCATTGAAGCTCAC
>CAITKI010000068.1 GCA_903892905.1 uncultured Microcaldota archaeon
AATCACCAGTGACCTCTGACGATGAAGCTTGCAAGCAGAGTCGGTGGTCGCCTCAGCTTTTACGAAGAGAAAAAACAAGACATTATCGGCTGCCCAGGCGAATTAGGAAACGCCCTATTCTTCCCTTATCCAATACACTCTTAAATTTCACCTGCCATTTTCCTAGCATGAAAACCACGGTGCTCATAATACTGCTCGCAATCATCGCGTTCGCGGCGATTTACTTCGTGTTCTCTGCAAAGCCGTCCTACCAGATGACCGAGGAGGGCGCGAGGAGCTTTTTCCTCGAGGACCTGAAAGAGAAATACCCGGCAGCGGACGTGCGCGAAATAATGGAGATACTGCCGGCAACGGCTGACGACGGCTCGCCATACTACCAGCTCAAGGCGCGCGTGACTTCCGGCATGGCCACGCCCTGCCCAGAGCGCATCCATGTCTTCTACGACTACCCGCCGAAGAACTTCGTCGCCCAGCCGCCCGAGTATATCACGCGCGGCTGCAAGGTGTGCCTGGACACGCCCACATGCATACTGGCATTCCCAGAGGAGGCAATAATCGCTTCGCACACCTACAACGGCACTGCGGATGTGGCTGCGTTCGTGAAAGGAAACTCCGATGCCAAGGCGGATGCGCTTTATCTTGACGTATATTCCGGCACGCCTGGCGCATGGAAGGTCACCTGGTCTTCCACCACCAACCCCGTGTCATACGAAGTGGTGCTTTCAAAGACGCAAAATTCCGTGCTGTCAGTAAAGAAGGTCTGATTTTCTAGCCAGAAGCCATCTATCCTTTGCAGCCTTAGGCGAGCACTGTCTTCTTACCCTTCGTAATAGTAATGCTCGCCAGCCTCGGTCTGCTCCCTGTCCAGCGCCGAGCCAGGCTTGTTTATCCTCGGCCTCTTGCTTTCCTTGTCGCGCCGAAGCGTGATTCCTGCTGCTTTCAAGAATGCATTCATGCCCTCGCGCTTGCCTGAGGGCGCGGTTGCATGCCCCTGCCTTCCGGGCGCTCCCGCAAACATCATCATGCGCGAGGAAATGGCGTCAAGCAGCACCAGGTCATGGTCTATGACAAACGCGCATTTCTTGCTGCCGGTTATCAGCCCCTGCAGCAAGTCCGCGAATTCCAGCCTCTGCTCGATGTCAAGGAAAGCGGACGGCTCGTCAAACAGGTAAACGTCTGCCTCCCTGCAAAGCGCCAGCGCAATTGCCACGCGCTGTAGCTCCCCGCCGGAAAGCTCGGTGAGCTTCTTCTCCATGAGCGGCGACAGCGCCAGCTTCCTCTTCGCGGTCTCGAAAAACGCGGCATCCACCTTGCCTGATATGAAAAGCTCGCGCACTTCCACGCCCTCCTCTGCCTTTATGTACTGGGGCTTGTAGGACACCTTCATGCCGGAAAGCGGCTCGCAGTTGTCAGGCTTTTCCACGCCGGCGACCATTTTCACGAAAAGCGATTTCCCTATGGCGTTCTCTCCAAGTATGCCGATTACCTCCCCTTCGCGCACCGTCCCTCCTTCTGAAGAAAATGTGAACTGGTCGAATTTTTTCTCAAGCGCAGGATAGGCGAACTTCATGCTCTTGCCACCTGCTTCAGTTGCCGAGGTGAGCGAGAAAGTGATGGAATGGTCGCGGAAGCGAGTGTTCTCGTCTTTCAGGTAGCCGTCCAGGTACTCGTTTATCCCGCTCCTTGCCGCCTTCACGCCGGACACCGTGCCGTACGCATTCTCGGTGCCGAAAAGCACATGCACATAGTCGGACAGGTAATCGAATATTGCAAGGTCATGCTCAATCACTATCACGCTTTTTTCCTCTGACAGGCGCTTGAGCGCGCGCGCCATGCCGAGCCTCTGCTTGATGTCAAGGTATGCAGCAGGCTCGTCGAAATAGTACAGGTCAGCGCTCCTGCAGTATGCAACCGCAATCGCCACGCGCTGAAGCTCGCCGCCGGAAAGCACTGATATCCTTTTCCCAAGAAGCTCCTTGAGGTCAAAGCGCTCAATCGCTTCCTGCTTTGCCCCGCGCTCGTCGCTAATCCTCAGCAACTCCTCTGCAGTGCCGCGGAAAATCTCAGTGAGCTTGTTCACGTCCTGCGGCTTTAGCGATATCTTCACCTTCTTTTCGCCAATCGAGCGGAAGTAGTTCTGAAGATCTGGCGACAGGCGCGACATTATTTCCTCGTGAGTGTGCTTCTTGTCAAACTCCGCAAAATTCGGCTGCAGATGCCCTGCGAGAAGCTTTATCGCGGTGGATTTTCCAATGCCGTTCTTGCCGATGAGCCCCACCACGCCTTTCTGCGGCAATGGCATGCCATAAAGCCTGAAGGTGTTCTCGCCGTACTGGTATATCGGCGCGCCAGTCTCGCCTGCAAGGTTGATGATGGTGATGCAGTCCACCGGGCACCTTTTTGGGCAAAGGCCGCAGCCGGTGCAAAGTATCTCTGAGATGACGGGGTAGCCCTCGGCATCTATGGTGACCGTGTCGTCGCCCATCCTCACGCCTGGGCATACCTTGTGGCACTGGTAGCCGCACTTTTCCTTGGTGCACTTGTCCCTGTCAATGATTGCTATCCTTGTCTTGCCTCTCTGCTCCATGGAAACACTTCTGCCTTTATTCTGACCTAATCGTTTATTACAATTCCGCCCATCCGCTCTCGCCTATCTTATGTTGCCTAAAATGTAAAGATAGGTTTAAATAGCCTTACACCCACAATTTACACATACAGACGACAACAAGGGCGTGGGAGGTAATAAGCATGAGACTTCACAAGCAGCCGCCGATTCAGAACCCATTTTCCGCCGAGTTTTTCCAGCTAAACGGAACCAACGAGCTCAAGAGAGTAGGCGTGGAAATGACTCCTGCGCTCAGCGGCGTGCAGGCTTTTCCTGCACCCGAGGTGGAGGCGCTTCGGGGGCTCAAGGCAAAGCTTCCCCAGGTTGACTTTGAAAAGCTCCCAGTGAACTACACCACTGAGATGCCGGTGGCGCGCGGCAACATCATAGGCGTGGCATCTGCGAAGATATACCTGGCATCGCCGCAGGAAAACGGCAAGACGGATGCCAAGGAGACGATTGCCCACGTGGACAAGGCGCTTGACGACCTGCAGAAGCTCATGGCTGAAAAGTACCCTTCCGAATTTGTCGTCGAAATGATAGGCAAGACAAAGCAGGACCTCTCCAGCCTAAAAGTCTCGAAGAACGGCGAGGCAATGCTTGCGGAGGCGAACCTGGCAAAAGTCAATGCCTTTGAAAAGCAGATAAGCGACATAGATGCCGTCGTCAAGGCAATGTACGAAGCCGGCATGGCTGGGCTTGGCATATACCGCAAGCTCAGAGTCGACCTCGATTACCTTAGGGCAATGGACGACTTCATCGACAATACTGTGAAGAAGGTGCAGAGCGTGCGCGCAGACCTTGGCAAGAAATACGCCTCGCTGCAGCACCGCCTCTCCAACATCGAAACAGCGCTTGAGCACACCGAGCCTCGCACCTGGATGGACAAGCTCGGCGGCATCCTTAAGGGGCTGACAGGGGTGGGGCTGGTCAGCACGGCCACATTCATCGCTGCCAAGGGGGAGATAATGCATTTCCTCGAGCAGATAAGCAACATGCCCAACCTCATCTACGCAGGCGCGGTGTTCGTGGTGGGCATGGCTGTGGTGGGCGTCTACCTGTCTGTCGATGTCTGGAAGGCTCTCCGCCAGAACCACTACATCAAGGCATACGGGAAGCGCATGGACAAGCTGGTGAAATCCGGCATAGAATACACGCGCAGGAACCTCAAAGTGGTGGGCTTCAAGGCCACCAAGGAGGCGGCTTTTGCAGGCTATATCGAGGCCCTGCAGGGCGAGGCGTCCGAGCGGTACCTGGTTGCCGCATACCAGGGCGACTTTGACGCCATAAACGCCATATACGACCAGCAGGTCGACCGCATGGCCGGCAAGCGCACGCTGGGCTGGCAGTTCCGCAGGCTCAAGGAGTTCTTCTCCAAGGACCAGGAGAAGGGCATGAACCACAAGATAAGCCAGGAGGCAGTGGAGCGGGACGGGCATTTCGCGGACATCGTGCGGGGCATCCCTGAATCAGAGCAGCCTTCCCAGTAGCCTTATATCTTCTTTTTTCCCTTTTCTATTTGTTCAATCAGGGATTTCCATGAAGCTAGGCAAGCAGGACCCAAAAGTTGGCGAGATACGCCTCACGCCTGAGAACACCGAGGACTTGTGGCACATTGAGAGATTGCTCAGCCCTGGCGACAGGATAATCGCGCGCACCTGGCGCCGCTTCAAGGCAACCGAAGATGATGCTGGTGAGAAAAAAGCGGTCACAATGAAGCTTGGCGTGGAGAAAGTGGAGTTCTCGCCCCATGCAAACAGGCTGCGCGTCACTGGAAAAATAATCGAAGGCACGCCAGAGGAATATGTGCAGCAGGGCGCGTACCACACCATTGACATCGAGGAGCATTTTCCCGTTTCCATCATCAAGGACAATTGGATGTCCCACCACATGACGCGCATCAAGCAGGCGATTGCGGAAACCAAGCGCCCCCGGCTTGGCATGCTGGTGCTTGACGAGAACAAGGCGATTTATGCCACGCTCCGCGGCTTTGGCGTTGCCTATGAGCTTGAGCTTGAGAACAGCGCGCGCAAGCGCGATGACAAGTTCGACGAGAAGACACAATCTTTTTTTGGTGAAATACTCAAGAAGCTGCAGTCTTCCCAGGTGGGAAAAATAATAGTTGCAGGCCCAGGCTTTGGCAAGGAAAACCTTCTCAAGTTCATCAAGCAGAAAGACAGCAAGCTCGCGCAAAAAATCGTGCTGGAGCACTGTTCCTATGCAGAGAGGACTGGCATCACTGAGTTGCTGAAGCGCGGGGTGGTGGGAAAGGTCGCAGCAGAGGAGCGCGCGGAAAATGAATTGGTGCTCATGGACAAATTCTCCACAGAGCTGAGGAAAGATTCCGGGCTCGTGGCATACGGCAAAAAGGAAATGGCCGCAGCGGTTGCAGCATCCGCAGTGGACACCATCCTTGTGCTCGACGAGCTTCTCCGCACCGACAAAGAGGTAGAGCGCATCGTGGAGGAAGGCGAGGCCCGCAAAGTGAAGCTTGCCATTTTCTCGCACGAATCCGATGGCGGCAGGGAGCTAGACGGTTACGGGGGCTTTGCCGCGCTTCTTCGCTTCAAGATGCGATAAAAAAAGTCTATTTCACCATGAGCAGCTGCGCGAGCAGCGCCTCAATCTGCAGCGTTTCGTTCGCGCCTTCCACGAGGCGGAAGTTGTACTCGCCAATCTTGTCCACAATGGCGACTTTCTCGCGCTCGCCAACGGAGAGCTGGTCAACTGTGCGATACATCTGAAGAAGAACATCCTCCCCGCTCATGCCGTAT
Source organism: uncultured Microcaldota archaeon (assembly GCA_903892905.1). Taxonomy (GTDB): domain Archaea; phylum Micrarchaeota; class Micrarchaeia; order Anstonellales; family Anstonellaceae; genus UBA10161. Next base: position 5,380 of record CAITKI010000068.1, read on the forward strand.
TCCACCATGAGCTTGTGCAGCTTCTTGCGCGCGTCTATGAACTTGCGCGCGAGTGCCAGCTCCATCATCTCCTTTATTTCAGCAGGCTCTGCGCGGCTTGCGCTCTTGTAAACCATTTCAGACGTGATTTTCTTGCCGTGCATGCTTGCTCCTTGAAGCGCGTTTATTGCGCGGCGCATGTCGCCTTCAGATATGTAGAGGAGCGCCTCCACTGCCTTGTCGTCCAGTGTCACGCCCTCCTCCTTTGCCACCCTGGAAAGCATGTGCTTCACTTCCTCGGGCTGCAATGGGCGGAATCGGAAAACAGAGCAGCGCGACTGTATGGGCTCGATTATTTTCGATGAGTAGTTTGCGGAAAGTATGAAGCGCGTCACGCCAACGTATACTTCCATTGTCCTGCGCAGCGCGTTTTGCGCGTCATTGGTGAGCGAGTCTGCCTCATCCAGGAAGATGATTTTGAATGGCACGCTTTCGAGCGACACTGTGCGCGCAAAGTCCTTTATCTTGCCGCGGACGACATCTATTCCCCTCTCGTCGCTGGCATTGAGCTCCAGTATGCAGTCACGGTAATTCTCCCCGTACAAGTCGCGCGCAAGCGCAATCGCGGCAGTGGTCTTGCCAATGCCTGGCGGGCCTGCGAACAACAAGTTGGGCATATTTTTCTCTTTCACATAAGCGGAAAGCAGCTTCACTATGTCCGTCTGGCCCACAATGTCGCAAAGCGCGCGAGGGCGGTATTTCTCGGTCCATGGAACATAGTCTGCCATATCTCTCCCGGCTTACTTTGCCCGCAAATGCCTTAAAAGCTTGCCCCCTCGTATTACACTCGATTATATGGATGAATTCACCATGCAGCTTGCGGTGTGCCTGGCAGCCGCCGTGATTTTCGCGCTCTCAGGAGCAGCCTCGCCGCTTTTCGCCCTTTCGCTTTTCGCGCTTTCCCAGGCAGGCTACTTTGTTTTCCTCCAGCTCAAAAAAGCGGCAGTGGCAACTCCCTGGGCCGCGGTGCTTCTTGTGGTGGCGTCCTTTGCCTGCTTCTTCCTCTCCGCGCTTCTCTTCAATGCCACTAACGCCTTCTTGGCGCTTGCTTTCGTGCCAGCGCTGTTCTGCCTCCCGTCAATTGCGGCAGTGGCGCACGAGGTTTTCATCTCAGGGTGATTGTGCTTGCATGACCAGATAAAGCTCGAGCAGGAAATTTTCTCATTCTGGGAAAAGGACAAGATTTACGAAGAGGTCAAGCGCTCGCTCAAAGATGGTGTGCCCTACTACTTCTGCGACGGCCCGCCTTATGCTACAGGCCAGATACACCCGGGCACTGCATGGAACAAGTCCATAAAGGACGCGGTGTGCCGCTACAGGAGGGCAAGGGGCTACAACGTCCGCGCGCAGCCTGGCTTTGACACGCACGGGCTTCCCATCGAAGTGAAGGTGGAGCAGGAGCTCAAGTTCAACGACAAGCGCCAGATAGAGAAGTATGGCGTGGAAAAGTTCGTGGAGAAGTGCAAGGCATTCGCCACGCAGTACATCGGCGTGATCTCAGGGCAGTTCAAGCGCTGCGGCGTGTGGATGGACTGGGACAAGCCCTACATCACCTACAAGGACAGCTACATAGACGCCTCATGGGGCACGGTGAAGGCGGCGCACGACAAGGGATTGCTGCACGAGGGCGTGTACGTGGTGCCCTACTGCAGCCGCTGCGAGACCACGCTTGCGAACTACGAGCTGGAATACGGCGAGCAGGCAGACCCGTCCATCTACGTGAAATTCAAGTCATCAGCAGCGCCGAACGAATACCTCATCATCTGGACCACCACGCCCTGGACGCTGGTTGCCAACATGGCGGTGATGGTGCACCCCATCTACACCTACGTGAAGGCAAAGGTGGGGGAGGAGACCTGGATAATCGCAAAGGAGCGCCTTGACCATGTCATGTCCCTTACTGGCCAATCCGCAGTGGTGCAAGGCGAGCTGTCCGGCAAGAAGCTGGAAAAGATGCACTACGAGCACCCTCTTCAGGAAAAAATCGGCAAGAAGGCGGACCGCACCTTGGTGCTCTCGGACGAATTCGTCACGCTTGAGCATGGCAGCGGACTGCTGGACTGCGGGCCAGGGGCCGGGCCAGAGGACTTCATTATAGG
>CAITKI010000069.1 GCA_903892905.1 uncultured Microcaldota archaeon
AGTATGAGCAGTTCGAGGCTGCGCTCACGCCGGAGATTGAAAATAGGAAAAAGAAACGAATGGGCACAGCCGGGATAAAAATCGAGCATGCCGCGTGGGAGAATTGGAAAACCGACGGCACGGTGAATTTCTCCGAGGAGCACGAGCCATACCAGGGCAGGGGCGACTATGCGGAGCGCCAGGGAGGCGGCTATTATGCCGCGCGCTTGGGCGTTGTCGAGGCGCTTTACAAGATGAGAAGGCAGGCGCGCGCAATCGTTTTCCGCGAAATTGGCACCGGCTATACTGTGCCTGTGGGCGTGTGGGAGGTGCGCGAGAACGTGAGGCATGCATTTGAGGCAGCGCCGCAGAAGTTTGCAACGCGCGAGGAAGCGCTGGCACATGTTGCAACGCGCTTGGCAGTGCCTTTGGGCGAGTACATGAGAAAGAGCAAGGTATTGCTGCAACGCCGACTCACTGAGTTTTAATAACCTTAGCCGCGAAAGTGGCGCATGGAGACGCCTTCGCTTGTGGACGAGATAGAAAGCACAATCAGCGGCGCAGCAGGCAAGCGAACGGTGACGCTCATCATCCTGGCAATGGGCAAGGGAGTGTCGGTTGCAAAGGAGGAGATTGTGAAGCGCCTGGCGGGAAAATACCCAGGTGCAAGCATTGACATCCAAGACGGCGGAGCTGCAGGGAGCGTCACTGTTAAAGAAATTGAAGTGGAATAATGCGCAAGCAGGTGTTGGCGTGAAGGAAATTGACGTGGAATAACTTTCCAAATATTTTTGGCGGTTTCTATGATTATCGGCGTGGACGAGGCGGGAAGGGGATGCATAATCGGCCCCATGGTGATTTGCGCTGCTGCAATCAACCCCTTGGACGAGTACAAGATGAAGGAGATGGGCGTGAAGGACAGCAAGAAGCTCTCGCCGCTACAGCGCGAGAAGCTTTACCCCAAAGTGGCGCACATGTGCAAGTACGCCTGCGCCAAGGTGACCGCGCAGGAGCTCAATGTCATGATGGACAAGTACTCGCTCAATGAGATTGAAGCGATAAAAATCGCGGGGCTTATCGACTCCCTTGCGCTCTCCGGTGCAACGGTTTACGTTGACTCGCCTGACAATGTGCCTGCGAAATTCGCGCGCAGGATTGAGAAGTACATGAGGACAAAGCACAAGATAGTGTCTGCGAACAAGGCGGATGACTTGTACCTCACAGTGAGCGCGGCATCCATCATTGCAAAAGTCACGCGCGACCGCGAGATTGAGAAGATAAAGAAGGAAGTGGGCATTGACTTCAACTCGGGCTACACATCCGACCCAGTCACGCAGGATTACATTAAGAGGCGCAGCGAGTACCCCGCGCTCCTTCCCTACCTTCGGACAAAGTGGTCCACCTTGCGCGTGGAAAACCAGAAGAAGCTGCTTGATTTTGAGTAGCGAGTTTTCACTTGTACCCGAATTTTCTGTCGTAGACGGGGTGCGGCATGAAATCCAGGCAAATGAGGAACATTTCTATTTCCGTGCCGGTTATGGTGTAAATCAGGCGCCAGTAGGAGTCGAGGTTGTATTTCCAGAGGTTGGTGACGCCGTATTTTTGGATGTACTCGCGCGGCCAAAGGCTGCTCGGAATTTTCCTGCCTGCCTCGCGGTCCAAGGAAAGCTCTTTTACCGCATCGTCAATTAAGGAAAGAAGCTTTTTTGCCTCGGCATTCCCTTTCTTTGCCCTTGCCTTTAGCCGCGCAAAATCCTTGTCAAAAGCAGCGGAAAACCTGACTTCATGCATGGGCACGCACGCTCCCGGAAAGCAGCGCCCTTGCCTTGTCGCTGTCTGCAAACACCCAGACTATCCTGCGGTCGCGCGTGAAGATTATCTTGCGCGAGCTTTCAAGATAGCCAAGTATGGTGCAATAAGTCTGGTATTGGACCTTTTTGGGGAGGGACTTCCAAAGCTGCACCCGCGTAAGGTAGCTTCTTGCGCGCTTTATCCTGTTCTCCACCATGATGACAGTGTCAAGCCGCGGATAGTGCAACTTCGTTCCCATATTTTACCTCGTGCAGTTATACATATTCATACAACTGTTTTTAAGCTTACCTCTGCCCCCTGCAAAAGCCAGCGCTGCGCCTTCCATGGAAAAATGCGCGCTTTGGGGGAATAAAAATATTCGCAGGGTAGGATTCCAGTGGTGGGAAGAGCGCGCGCTAAGCCTGAAAAAGCTGGAAAGAGATTTACCTCAGCACAACAAGCGGGATGATGCCTGCGTCAAGTTCGTGGCGCGCGACGTCAATCGAGGACTCGCCTGCCTTCACTTCCATCAAAGGCGGCGCGCCGTATGAGATTTGCAGGGCGCGCGCTCCCAGTATGCGGGCAAGCTCGAACTTGTTGAGTGTGTGCGTTGACATAAATACCACGTTATAGTGGGTTTGGGTGGGCACGGGTTTTTAATGCTTCTGAGGCGCGCCTATTCCTCGTCCGAAAGCGCGGAGTAGTCGCGGTCGTTGAACGAGTAGAGCGGCTTGCCGCTCATGCGCAATATTGCCTCCTGCTCGCTTGCGCAGATGGCAGGCTCGGCACCTGAGTGCGCCGAGAGGTGGAATTTGCCGCCAAACGAGCAGAGCACATAGGAGTTCTTGGTGTTGGTGACAAAAATGCGCGCGTCTGGGGAGCCGATGCTTCGAAGCAGGCTGCAAAGCAAAATGGACTTGTCAATCTCGTCGCCTGCCATGATGGACTGCATGTCAGAGAATGTGAGCCAGAATGCCACGGGGGGCGAGATGGTGGCAAACGAGGCAATGTACTCGCAGCACATCTTCGCAGCTGTCAGGAAATGCTCCTCGTATATGTAGGGCCGGAAGCCTTCGAGCAGCGAATCGCGCGTTTTCACGATTATGGGGTCGTGGGGGAGCACCATGCCTTTCAGGTCGGAAACAGACTTGTTCTCGTGCTCCTCTATTTCCTCGCGGTAGCGCTCTATTATGAGGCGGAAAAGCTTGAGGCGAAGCTCGTCTGATGGCTCTGGGGACGGGGCAGCAGCCGCTGGTGCCGGCTGCTTGTTTTCAGGCTTCTCGGGCTTTTTCATCAAGTTCTCAAGAAGGGACGCCATATTTGTTGTATTTGATGGCAGATTTTATAATAATGAGTGAAAATGAGTGTTATTTTATGTGACGTTCAAGCAAATAAGGGAGGCTGGCTGCCGGCTTTACACAAAATAGGAGCACGTGATGGTCGGGAACGGCGGCTGGCAGATGAATGGCTCTGTCCTGTCATTGTTGGTGAAATCTGTCTCGCTCTGCGCGTGCGTGGGGTTTGCAGAGACCGTGATGTTCTGCGCGCCGGCTGAGAAGCAAGTGCAGGCAAGCTTGTTCACGCTGATGTCAGATGCATGCGCAGGGATTGCAGGCAGGGAATAGCTGTCTTTGTTTGTGATAATCGTGCAGCCAGGGGAAAAGATCGCTGTGCTTATGGAAATGTTGGTGGCATTCACATTGCCCCGGTTGAGTACCGTGACCGTGAATTGCACCACCTGGCCGATGGCAGAGGTGGGGTGGTCTGGCTGGATGGATGTGATGATGTAGTCAGGCCCGATGGGCGAGCCGTCAGATACTGTGAAGGGCAGCTCGCAGTAAAGCGGCACGCCGGAAAGCGCGGAGGTGGCATTCATCTTCCTGCCGAGCTGCGGCGAAGGCGCCATGAATGTGATGAGCGTGCTGTTGGGGGCGAAGTTGGCAGGCGTGTTGATCGGGGACATGGCGCCGCCTAGCGCGTTTTGCTGCCAGAGGAAGGGCGGGCAGGCGGTCTGCGCCCCTCCATTGTAGCATGCTGCCTGCACCTGGGCAAAGTCGTTGATGAAAAGGGTGCTTGAGTGCCCCACAAATGACAGGTTGCAGCTGTCGGGCGGATTGTAGCAGGCGACGCTCCATGCCTGCTCGTTGTCGGCATATGTTGACTCGGTGACATTGCCATAGTTGTTTACCCGCTCCACTATGTTCTTGGCGCCCGCGCTTGCGCAGGAAAGGTTAGACCAATCCGCCTGCTGCGCGTTCGCTGCCAGCGGAACCACAAGGAAATCATGGGCCGCCCCCTGGAAAGTGGTGTGCGTGGTCGAATAGTTCGTGGCATTGGCCGTGCCGCTGTTCTTGGTGGTGAAGTTCGCGATAAAGTCATGCCCCACGAATGCGAGCGAGGGCGCGGTGATGTTGGGGACGTAGTTTGGCAGGTTGCCTGGCACGCAGTGCACTGTGAAGGTGTCGTTGTTGTTCGACTCGTTGGATTCGTTTATCTGCCCGAAATAATCTGCTGTGGAAAGCAGCGCAAGGTCGCCAGGCGTTTGCGGGCAGTGGACATTGGAGGCGCTGTTGGTGGCGCTGCCTCCGTTTGGGCCAAGCGCGGGGATGATGAAGTCGAATGACGTTGATGAGCCATAGCCTGAAATCAGGAGGCGGGTGGTGGAATTGTTGGCGGCTGCCGCCTGCCCGATGTTTGTCGTTGTCACGTTTATGGGCAGGGGGTCGCCGACCGGCACGTTGAGGGGCGCGGAGATTGCGGATATGTAGTCTGGCTTGAGAACCGGCGGCGCGGCAGTGCAGTTCACCATCATGGTTGCGAAGTTGTTGCTTTCATTGCTTTCGTTGAGCTGGTTGTTCGAGTCCACTGTCGCGTTGAGCTCGTAAAGGTTAGGCGTTGGTGGGCAGATGAAGACGGAGCTGTTGGGCTGCATGCCCTGCTGCGCAAGCGGCCCGACTGAGAATGGTTGCGTGAGCGACCCGAATCGCATCTTGGTGACCGTGGAAACGTTTGCCGCAGCGCCAATGTCCTTGGTGGTTATGTTCGCAGTGAATTGGGCATTGACCTGCACCTGAGGGGGTGCGGAAAGCAACGGGATGTAGTCAGGCGCTGTCACGTTGAGGAGGATGGTGCAGTTGAATGTTGTGCCGTTTTGCGCCTTTACGATGGCATTCGTTTGCGGCGCGCTCACGCCAGCTACCGTGAGCTGCGAGCGCGAGGGGGAGGTAGTGGTTGGGGGCGCCATGCTGCCGCTTGCCGCGGTGGTGGTCCAGGAAAGCTGCCCGCAGGGCACAATGGCATTGTTGCTCGCGCGGCAGGTGGCATTCACCCAGGCAGTGTCAAGCGGCGTGAAAGTGGTGCCGTGATTTTCAAATGCGATTGTGCAGTTGACGGGGTTGGAAGGCGAAACCGTAATGGTGAACGGGAATGATGCATTGCAGTTCTTGGTCGCGCCCGAGCAGTCCGCGTTCGCGCTCGAGTAGTTCACTGTGAGGTTGAAATTGTAGGTGCCCGCTGTTGGCGGCGCGGTGAACGTGCCTGAGACTGTGTAGGAAACCCCGTTGTTTGCAAATGTCTGCGGCAGCCCGCCTGTCACAACCGGCTGGGAGAATGCCCAGCTCGCGCCCACTGCGTTGATTTTCACGCTCTCGCCGTTCGTTGTGGGGTTGAGGACGTTGAATGCGAAGGAAAGCTGCTGCCCAGGCTGCACGTTTGTGGTGGGCGACACCTGCGCGTTGGTGAGCGACACAAGGTTGCAGGAGAACGGGTTTTTGACCGTTATTGTAACAGATGTGCTTTGCGATGAAACTGGGAAGGCTCCGGCCTGGCTGTAATACATCCACACTCCTTCAAAGCAGCCAGAGGCGTACGTGCGACCTGAAATAATGCAATCATTGGCATCGAATTTTGCGTTGAAAGTCAGCGAGGAGCTTGCCGTGTTGAGGATGATTGGAGGGTTGATTGCCGGTATGGAGCCTGTGTACTCGGACGCAACCACGCGGTTGTAAGCCGAGTTGCTTGACACCAGGCTGAGCGTTCCGCGGCAAAATGCGCCGATGTCGGACTTGAAGAGCGAGTTGCCATTCACCACAAAAGGCTGGTTGCTCTGGTTCAGGTATTTGGAGCATTCGCCCGGAGTATTGGAAGGTATGTTGTTGTTGGCGAGCTTGGTGGTGAAGTCCGACACGGAATTGTAGTGGTCTGGCGTAAGGAGGAGGTTGAATTGGGCGTTGTTGGCCCAATTTATCGCGGTGTTGTTGTGCGTCGAGCATGGCGTGACCAGGCAGCCGCCATATGTTGCAGAGCTGGTGAGCTGGGCGTCATATACTGATGAATACCAGTCGGAATAGAATGAGATGCTTGGGGTGAACGTGTCGCCCACGCAATAGACCGTCTGCCCCGAAGGCACGCTGATTGCCGGGCTGAGCTCGACATCGGTGTTGACATAGGCGTTTTGCACGCCGTAATAGTTGTAGATGAAGTTTTTCGTGAAAGTTGTGGCGCACGCTTGCGCTGAAAGCAGCGCCAGGATGGCAAGAACTGCAAGCGGCAGGTTTTTTCCCATGCTAAAGCCCCACCGTGAATGTTACGGCAACGTTCAACTTGCCTGCGCCGAGCTTCTCGAGGTCCTTGTACGCCGAATAGGCATCAACTTTTACGCCTATGTTTTGAAGCGGCTTGAGCCCGGGCGTCTTGGTGCGCCATTCTGCAGACATGCCAGCTGTAGAATAGTTCTGCCAGTTTGCCTGGTTTTGCACGCCGAGGTTGGGCAGGAAAATGCCGGTATATACCGTGAAGCGCGTCTTGCCTATGTCAAGGTTCACGTTCGGCACCACCTGGAGGTTGTATTCTGGCGCGTGTGTGCCCATGTTGATCCTTCCAATGGCATCAAAGCCAAGGGAGATTGCGCCTTTCATTACTCCGCCGAACTTTACCGGCGTGTACTCCACCCCGGTCCCTAAGTCAACGGCAAGTTCCACGCTCTGATTCAGCTTTTCCTTTGAAAGCGTGCCGGAATTTGTCCAGGATGCTGATGCACCGGCAAGGAATTTCCCTTTCAGCCTGACATTGTGCACCGAAGTGAGGAGCCTGGCGCCGACTGTGTGGGTATTCAGGTCAAACGTGCCCTGCTGGCTCTCCCCGGAAATCGTGGATGGCGGCAGCGTTGTGGAGAACAGCTTGTTCGTGAAATCATAATACACGTAGAGGTCGAACACGCCTATCGGGACATACCCTTCTACCGTCCCGGAATAGGAATGGATTTGCCTTGCAAGGAGCTGCGCCAGGTCTGCGGAGAGCGTGATGTCCTTGTAGGTTGCCTTGCCCCCTGTCGCGCCGTTCAGGGCGTGGAAAAGCGTGGAATTCGGGTCAAGGCATGCTATGAAGTCCTGGACTGCGCCATTTTCAAGCGCGGTAATTGCGTCTTTCATTGTTTTGCCAGCTGCAAGCTGCGTTTTCCCCAGGTCGCCAAATTCAATCAGGTCCCGGACTGTCTTTTGCCCGCTTGGCGTGGAAAGCTTTTGATCCAGGTATTCGCTTGCGCGGGCTTTGAAGAAATCCTTCAAGACTGCGTCTGATACGAAGTAGGCTGCCCCCAGATTTATGACATTGGTTCCGTTGGATTCGTTGGGCGTTATCGTGCCGCCAAGAAGCGAAACGATTGGCTGGAGGTATGTGCCTGTGAAATCATATGATGTCTGCGAGCCGAGGTTGAGGGAAACCGGGAAGCTTTTCAGGACAGTCTGCACCCGTTCAGGGAACGGCATCCTGAAAAAGTCAATCGGGTTTCGCGCGCGGAGCGGCTCGGGAGATATCCCAAGCTGCACTTCCTTGTTTGGGGTCAGGTCGGATTCGTATGTGTTCGGGAAGGCCTCGGATGGCGCCTTTGCAACAGTGAACCCCGCAGGCGGAAGCGAATAGAGCTTTTGCTTGAGCATGAGCGAGATAGCATTGGTGCAGTCCGATACTATGCCAGAGTCGAAGAAATATATCTGGCGCAGGAAACGCTGGGCCTCGCTCGTCACTATCATGGTCTGCTTGCCGCTTTTTATCAAGTATTGGCTTGGGTTTTTGGCCAGCAGGTCGCAGAATTGCACATCGGCATCGATGTTCATCCCGTAAAAGAACGCAGCCGCCCTGCGGAGCCGTATGTCATTGGACTCGTCGCGCAAGACAGAGTGCAGCTGGTTAAGGAGCGCCTGCTTGCTTCCGGCGATTGCCATAAGGTCGCTGTTCCATTTCTTTATGTCCGGTCCTATGACAGTGGGCGCGCTCAGTATGCGGCCGTCCTTGACCCCGGCCTCAGTGAGCACCAGGAGGACTGCTTTTGGCACCTCCTGGCTGGCAGGCGGCGCTGTTTCATTCCTGTTTTGGTAAATTGCCATGCAAATCCCTCACTGGACCTGTCTCCTGATGTATTGCCGGCGGGGCTGTATCACGCCCACTATGGCGCTCGCATCCGAAGGCCCGTACACATCAGGATAGGTGAACCTGAAATTCACGTCGGTTTTCTGCTGTGCTGCCGGGTACCACACGAATATCCCGTTCACTGTTGGGGCGGGTTCGCCGGCCTGTGCAGTGGTGCCAAGCCTCTTGCCGCTCAAGTCAAAAATCGTGGGCACTGGGACTTCCTCCCCGCCGACCACTTCGGTCTCCGGCCTCACGATTGCAGTGTAGCATTCGCGCGCAAGCCGCCGCACTTCTCTTGGCGTTATTGGAGGGTTGTCCTTTCCAGGCGTGCCGAATTGCACTGGCTGGTCCGGGAGTATGGTATAATAGGGGATGAGGTGCTGCGCCCTGCTTGCAGCCATGGGCTTTCCAGGCACTTGCCCGGTTTCAAGCCCCTCGTGGGTCACCACGTCGCGCATGCCGGATTTTTTCACCGAAGATGTTATGGTTCCGTTGGATTCTGAAAGCGAAGCATCCTTTGCCAGCTCGGTCGTGCCGTCAAGGGCTATCCACATTGGTTCCTTAAGGCCCGCGGCGCCCACCGCGAAGCCAACCACGCCTTCCTTTGCCAGACCTATCAGTTCGTCCTTCGTGTGTGATTTGTCGCCGAATACAATGTCTCGGTATATGGCGATTTCAGCGCTGCCGCCTGGCTGGCTCACTGTGTAGCAGAATTGCTTTTTCACAGCGCTTTTTCCAGGTGCAATATAACCGATCGCCTTGTCGTTTGCATCCCTTGCCGAAAAGGCTATCCTGACGTCAACTTTCTGCCGCTTACCCTGTTCGTCGTCATAATAAGCGATGAACGGAATCTTGTTGTACCGTCCATTCACTGACCCTTTGGTTGGCAGCCCGGCCACCTGCGGATAGGAGGTCGCATACTTCCTTTCCTCGGCCTTCGCGCCCGCCCACGCCCAGCCGAATTCCAGGTCGCCCTTGTGCGCGTTTGCCTGGACGTACAAGACGTCTTTGGTGTTGAAAGTGACGGTGTAGCGCATTGCCTTCTTTGTCACTTTTTTTCCGTTTTCCTCAACTTCCACCTCGACCTGCGCGGGCTCGCTGATTGCTTCGTATTTCAGTGTCGACCCGTCGGCTGCCCGCCCGGACACGTCAAGCCTGTTGGCGCTGTTCTCAAGGAAAAGCCTGTCCTTATCGTTGATGTTGACGAAGACCGTGATGTCCGCAGTGACTTTCTCGCCAACCCGCACCGGCGAGGAGACGTCCACTTTCACCTTGGTGTTCATGTCCTTTGTGGTGACGCGCACGCCGCGGTCAGGCTCGAGCACCGCATCCACGAAGAAGGCGCCGAACCTCTGGCGGTTTGTGCTTTTTGGCACACCTTTTTTGGTTCCGTCGGAAAGCGTGCCTTCGTAGCGCAGCCCCACGCCATTGTCGCACCTGCCAAGGAGCTTTTCCAGCAGGTCGGCGTTGCCTACACCGTAGGTCCCGTCTTCATTGCGCACCAGCGCGGCTTTTTGCTTGGAAATGGATGCGAAGAAGCCTGGGTCAAAGACCTTGAGGTCGCTGTTGAGCTTTTTTGCCTCTTCATAGTCCCCGGACAGTATTGCAAGGGCCAGCTTGGCGTATTCTGCGCGCTGCGGGTCGGAAGTCAAGGCAGTGAGCCTGTCCACCCAGGATTTTACCACTTCGTCTGGCTTGTCCCATACAGAAACCGCCTGGTTGGTTTTGTCAGCAGGCAGGGAGAGCAGGAGGCTTTTGTCATTTACCCCGCATTCCGTCAGCACGTCGTTAGCGACCTTCTGGAAAAGCTCTTTCCTCTTTCCGCCGAGCTTTTCGTTGTCCGCCACCTGCTTCCTGCTTTCAACGGTGGCGGAGCCTATGAACTTGCCTGACTCGAACATTTGCTTGAATTCGATGAGGAAGTCCCTGCCTTTTCCATCTGGTGCGCCGAAAAAGGTGGTCAAATCCGGAGGGGTGTAATTGCTCAGCGACACCCCCATGTACTGCATGTAGTCGTTGATAAACCCAAGGAAGGCGTCTTTCGCGGATGCTATGCTCTCAATGTTCGCCTCGTTGAATTTCTCGGCATACTGGTACTCTGCGAAGAAGGAATATGGCGTCCTTTTTTGCTGTGATGAGGACGGGTTGTCCCTTTCCTTCAGCTGATCCAGCGTGGGGGCGTCGCCATACACCAGCCCTGTGCGGGAATACTCGCTTTTCGGGAGGGGCGCCACGGTGTACTGCTTGATGTCTGGAATCGATGGCAGCCTGGCCTTGGATGCGCCTTCAGCCGGGAGATAGTTGCCGTCATAGCTTATTGAAAAGATGACCATTTTCTGGTTTGCAAAGCCTGCGTCGGATATTTCCGGGCTGCTTGTCACCTTGCAGTACGGGATGCCCCCGCTCTTCGCAAAATCGGCAAATGCCTGCGCGTCTTTTTCGTTGCTGAAGGGCATTTTTATGGTGGCCGACCGCACGTATGCCGCGTCGGTGAGCGCGTTTGCCAGCCGGATTACTGACATGTTGTCGGCATCCTTGAAAGAGGGCGAGAAGAGGACCGCGAAATAGTTCTTGAAGTACATGTCCTGGTAAGCCGCGTTCTGGATGTCGTTGGTGTAGGCGAGCGGACCCGGGCCCTTGACAGCGTCCACTGTGAAAAAAGCCACGGCACCGGCCACGCTGATTACTGAGCCGTTGGGGTACGTGTAGGCTTCGTCGCTGAATCCCTTGCTGTTAAGCTCCTCTATTGTTCTTTTTGCAAGCCTCATGGTGCGAAGTGCAAGCTGGTATTGCGGGGAGCTTTCAGGCGCCTTATCCTTGCTTTTCGGGTTGAGGATGCCCTGAGCCGCGCTCATGGCATTGAATGTCAACTTAATAAGTAAGGTGAGATTGTCTTTAGAGGGGTGTGAGCGCCAGGCGAAGATGTTTTTTTCCAGGTCGGTGTTATACAGGTTCAGCTTTGCAATGGGAGACGCTTGTTCGGCATTAGTTACTTGAAAGAGAAACATGGACGCACCCTGCCATTTTAATGCCTGAAATTGTTTATAAAATCGTTGGTGAAGAATCGAGGAGCGGGCGCCGGCCTGGAAGAGGAAGGCGGCAAAGAGACAATACGCGTTTTCTCATTTTTGTACATAGGTTTATAAACCATTTGTTATAGAAAGGAGTATTGTGTGGTTATGAGGACTAAACAAACCATCGTTTCCCCGGCCAGACTCGCGGTGCTGGGGCTGGCTGCGCTGACAATCAGCTTCAACGCCTACAGCAGGAAGCCGCTTGCCAGCTCGCCGGCGACGGACACGCTTACAATGAGCCAGATGGTCCAGGTGCTGAAGTATCCAAAATCAGAAGTGGAATCCAACCTTGCCAACCTCGCAATGTTTGCAACGCCTGCAGGCGCAAAGAAGGCGCCCCAGACAGACATTGCCTCAAGCGTGCCTGAGCAAAAAGCCAAGGCGCGCGAGGAGGAAGTGAAGCCCGAGATAATTGTGCCGGCGCCGGAGCAGGCTGCGCCCGGGGCAGTTCCGGATCAAAGCGCCCCGAAGTATTCGCCTGAGGCCGATAATTGCGCAAAGGCGATCATTGAGGGCTCCAACAGCCAGTCGCTCCTCGCAATGGGCAAGGAGGAGCTGAAGCAGAAGATAGATGATATTGCATCGATTGAAAACGAGGTTTCGCACAACCTGTGGCGCGAGCTCAGGATTGCCAAGGGGGAAATGGAAGAGCGCCTGGCGCAGCTTGAGGCTGCAGAGGCAAAGCCCGCCCCTGCTGAAGCAAAGCCTGCGCCTGTGCAGCCAAAGGAACTGCCTGCCGTCCAGGCCGAGGCGCCTGCCCAGAAAGTAGAGGCGCCGGCGCAGGAAATCAAGGCGCCTGTTCAGGAAACTAAGGCACAGCCCCAGGAAATCAAGCCGCCTGTGGAAACCCCGGGCAATAAGGCAAGGGCGCTTGAAGCCACGATCGATGATATGTATGGCAGGATGATTGCCTCGCCAGACAGCGCATCGGCGGCGGCAATGGGGCAGGAGATAGTGGCATTTTTCAAGGCAAACAAGGCAGCGCTCCACGCAGACCAGCAGACCTGGAATGTATTCATGGGCAAGCTTGTGAATGGCATAAACGCCGTGCTTGGGAAATTCAAGTGCGAGGAGATTGATGCCAGGATGTTCATAGCGAAGGAATAGGAAATATTGACGAGGTGTTTTGAATGAAGGGAGTACACGTAAACAAGCCGTTGCTTTATACCGCTGCGGCACTGATAGGAGTGGCCACACTTGTAGGCTGCGCAAGCCAGAAGCAGGTGGCTTCCTTCCAAAAGGCGAAGGATGCGAAGACCGAGCAGATGTTCGGAGCTGCCGGCAACACGCACTCCATAAACTGGCAGGCAAAGGACACGCTCCACAACCTGAAAATAGACGGCAGGTTCCTCAATACGCCATGGAGGGTGCTTTCGTGGGCAAAGCGCGTGACAAAGATAGACAGCCTGCTTACCACGGCCAGACTCAACAAGGACCTGGAGTGGGTGTACCAGGCCAGCCAGGCAACAATGTATTTTGACCACGAGAAAACGGCGGTGCTTTTCCAGCCGGAGTCCAGCATGGCGAAGAAGGATGCGAAGATCCAGATAATCCCTTACGGGGTTGCAACCAACCTTGATTCGACATTCGTGATAGGCTCGAACACGCAGGGGTCCATGCAGCTTAGCCCTGAGGGCACGCTTGTGTGCCTGCCTTACGGGCAGACGCGCCCTGTGCTTATCAACGTGGGCAAGGACAAGAGCGGCTATTACACCATAGTGGACAAGGGCGAAGGCGTGCTCGCGCTTGAGATGAACGGGCAGGAAGTGGCGTCCGTAAGGCTCACGCGCGCAAAGCCTGAGATAATGGCGCTTGACACTCTCAAGGACATCCGCAACCGCGAAACGAATGCGGACAACTCAGTGGGCACGCAGGCGCAGACCAAGAGGCTCACCATTGAAGGGCACAACAACGTGGACATGAAGAACATGATGCAGAAGTACGGCCTGAAGGATGGCCTGTACAGCTTTGACAGCACCATAGTCTACCCGTATGCTGCAGACTACCCGCTTTACGCAGACCAGCAGACTGATGCCAGGGCGGGCTTCACGGTGACTGACAAGGGGGCTGCCACCATCACTTTCCCTGCAATAGGCAGGAAGGTGTACGTGTCCAGCAACTACATCGGCCAGATCCTCAACAAGGGCACTGCGGCCGGCAACATAGGCATCCTGCCAAAGACAAAAGCAGGGGCGATAAGCGCCACGGCATGCGATTTCTTCGCATCCTTTACCTCTGTTGAAAAGGACTCGGTGGCATTCAGCGTGACCTCGGTCGCAGAAGGCGGCACAGTGACTGTGCTTGGCATAAGGGGCGCCAATGGCCTTTTGAACGCCACGCGCATCGTCTGGAAAGCAGACAGCAAGGGTAACTTCCAAACCGCGCTGTTCTGCGACGTCCCTGGGAAGGGCGGCGCAAAGATGGAGCAGCAGGCGGCCATGGTCACAGTCGGCCCAAGGTCCTCGATTGTTGGTGCTACCAGCGTCGAAGCGCCTGCGGACTAGGCATTCCCTTTTTCTTTATTTTTTTATTCTCTTAGCGCGAGCGCGCGCTAGCTTTTTTCTTTTCCCTTGGCGCAAGCTCAGCAGCCGCAGCCCTTGTCCTCAGGCGTGTTGTCTTCCACAATTTTCACGCCTGGCAATTCCTCGCCTGACAAATACTCGATGAGCGCTTTTCCTGCCAGTGAAACATAGCCAAGCTTTTGCTTGTCTATCTTGAATTTCTCAAGCGCGGAAAGCGTGTGCCCGCCGCCAAATACTGAGAATGCCTTGCTGCCTTCGATGGCTTTCAGAAGCTGCCGCGTGCCGTAGGCAAACTCGTCTTTCTCGTAAACGCCCGCAGGCCCGTTCATCATCACGGTCTTCGCGCCTGCAATTTTTGCCTCGTAAAGCTTCACTGTTTTCTTGCCAATGTCCATTATGCTGTCTTTTGAGGGAAGAGAAGCAACGTCAAGCTCCTTGCGCTTGCCGCCGGAGTCCACTGCGACGTCTGTCGGGAACAATATCTTGCTGGGATATTTCTCCAATAGCTCGCGCGCTTTTGGAAGGTGCTCAAGCGCCTTTTTCTCTTTCAGGAAGTCAAGCGTTTTTCCCAGCTCCTTGCCTGATGCCAGCACGAAAAGCTCGCCAAGCACGCCGCAGGTGAGCGCGCAGTCAATTTTTCCCTCGGAAAGCCAGTTCTCAAGTATGCCAATGGAGTCATCTGGTTTTGCGCCGCCGAAGATGAAAACCGCGGGGTGAACTGGCTCGCGAAGCTTGTTGAGCGCAGTGAGCTCTCGCTCCATCACCCTGCCAGCCACCACGGGCTTTTTGTAAAATCCCACGATGGACGCCTGCGCGCGGTGCGCAGCTGAGAATGCGTCCAGCACGAAGACATCGCAGTAGGGGGAAAGCTCCTTTACCAGCGTTGCCTTGGCGTTCTCTTCTATTGTTTTGTACTTTGTCTCATCATCTAAGAAACGAACGTTGTCAAGCAGGAGGATGTCGCCGTCGGAAAGCGCGCGGATTGCGTCCTTTGCCTTCTTGCCGCAAACATCATCTACAAACTTTACTGGCTTTTTCACCTCGGAGCCAAGCAGCAGCGAGTGCTGGGAGAGCGAGATGCAATCGTAATCGCCCTTCCTTCCCTGGTGCGCGAGCACCACCACGCGCGCGCCCAAATTCGACAGGTCGCGCACGGTTTCCGCGTGCCCGGATATGCGCTCGCCCTTCTCCACTGCCAGCGTCTTTTCGTCAACCGGGGAGTTCAAATCCACGCGCACGAACGCCGTCTTTCCCTTGAAGTTGTAATTGTCAAGCGTGAGCATTTTACCACCGAAGGGAGTGGGCGGCGAAAGTTTTAAACGCTTGAGCAGGGAAAATGTTATGTGGAGGGCGAAAACCGCATCTACACCGTGCTTTCACTCGCAGGAGGGCTGTTTTGCCTTGCTGCAAGCCTTTTTTTCGGCTCGGCACCTGCTGCCGCAGCCGG
>CAITKI010000070.1 GCA_903892905.1 uncultured Microcaldota archaeon
CTTAAGCCAGGCACTAATTACAATTCGGGAGACAAAATTTTTCAAAACCCGTTTCGTGCCTATTGGAAAACAATTGACCCAGGTTTTACAGCAATACTCAGCGCAACGTCAGCAAGAAAAATACTCCCAAAATCCTGAATCTCCATTTTTCGTTAGGCGTAACGGAAAGAGGGTTAATCAATCCTCCTTTGGGAACATCTTCCGAAGTATCCGTAAAAAAGCCGGTGTTCATCGTACGGACAGCGTCCGATTCCAGCCACGTCTTCATGATCTACGCCATACCTTTGCTGTCCATCGTCTAACGGCGTGGTACAAAGAAGGTGCTGATGTCCAAAGACTTCTACCGGTGTTGTCCGTCTATTTGGGACATACCTGTTTAGCGGCGACTTCCACTTATCTCACTATGACGCCCGCAATACTTGAAGAAGCTGGACGTCGTTTTGAACAATATGCTTTTAAGGAGGCTTCCCATGATTAACCACACATTGCTCGGTACTTGGCTCAAACGTTTTCTTACGGAATATTTGTTCAGTGTCAAAAACCTCTCCTCTAATACGCAGCGCAGTTATCGCGATACCCTTTGCCTACTTCTTCCTTTCATGGCCCGTCAAGCAGGAAAAGCGATTGATCAACTCACCGTTGAAGACATCTCACCAGAACGCGTGCGGCTTTTTCTTCTGGATCTTGAACAAACGCGTCACTCGAGCATCACAACACGGAACCAACGATTAGCAACTATTCATTCGTTGGCCCAATTCATTGGCCTTTATAGTCCTGAGCACATCCAATGGTGTGGTCAAATTAGGGCCATCCCTTTCAAGAAAACTCAGCGCTCATTAATTCCTTATCTTGAAAAGGCAGAAATGGATGCCTTGCTGGAAGCTTCAGGAGGATCCCTGCCCCAACAACGTCGTGACCATGCGTTGCTTCTTTTTCTTTACAACACTGGAGCCCGCGCGGATGAGGCGGCTCAACTAACCATTGCCAATCTCGATCTTGCTCGTGCACCTCGGCGCGATCTTTCCTCGGTCATTATTCGTGGGAAAGGGAATAAATCTCGTCGCTGTCCATTGTGGTCGCAAACGGTTAGCGAGATTGTTTCACTTATCGAGGGGAGGGATCCCGCAGAACATGTTTTTCTCAATCGCAGCAAGCGGCCTATAACTCGTTTTGGCATTCACACATTGGTCGAACGTTATGTTCAAAGAGCACTAAAGAAAAGCCCTTCTCTAAAAATCAAACAAGTCAGTCCTCACACCATCCGGCATACAACCGCCACGCATCTTTTACGAGCTGGTGTTGATATCAATACCATTCGTGCCTGGCTCGGCCACGTCTCCATTAACACGACCAACATTTACGCCGAAACTGATCTGGAAATGAAAGCAAAGGCTTTGGCTCTTTGCGAGATTAGAACAAAACCATCAAAACATTGGCGTAACAATACGAATCTGATGGAATATCTGAAGGCTTTATAATCCAGTTATTTATGTGGCCTTTGCTTCTAGCTCTACCTTGGAATGATTCATGTTCCAAGGGGAGCGCCACATAACTGGCAGCGCCACATAACCCCCACTCTCCAACGAAGAATGAGGGCCAAAATCCTGTTTTCTTACACAAGTCCTAAATTCTACCTTTTTTGACACAGATTTTAATTTGAACCCCGTATCAAGCCTTGTTATTGCCAAC
>CAITKI010000071.1 GCA_903892905.1 uncultured Microcaldota archaeon
GACCCTCCTGCCCGAGCAGGCATATGGGCAGAGGAACCCGAACGCCACGTTCTCAGTGCCGCTTGCCAACATAGGCAATTCGTCAGGCATGAAAGTGGGCGCGCTCATCTACGCGCAGAACGGCGCAACAGGCAAGGTGATTGAAATCAACGCCACGGACGCCAAGGTGGACTTCAACCACGAGCTTGCAGGCCAGACGCTGGTCTTCACCATCCGCATGGTCAATATTACGAAAGCAAAGTAGCGAGGTGTTTTTGATGAAGTGGTTAGGAGTTGTCCTGGTTGCGGCAGTCTGCCTCATGCTTGCAGGCTGTGCAGCAAGCCCGCAACAGTCTCCCTCGCCGGCACCGGCAACAGGCGGGGAACAGCCGCCTGCCGTGCAGTCACAGCCTCAGAATGTGCCTCCTGCGCCTGGGAACAACGCAACTCCCCCTGCGCCTCCAAGCGTGCAGGCCCCGCCTGCGCCAACACAGCCTGCCGCCCCGTCGGGCTTGCCTGACCTCCAGCTGCAGGCAATCACATTCGACAATCCCGCTTCCCTTTACAGGGTGATGAATGGGAGCATTACGAACTACAACTCAGGCACGGCCCCCAGCCCTGCCACCAAGACGGCATTTTATATCGACAGCGTGCTCATCGGGTCTGTGGACGTCCCTGCCATGCAGCCTGGAGCAACAAGCACGGTCGGCATAACGTTCGTCTGCCCGTCAGCAGGCGGGCACACGCTCTCGGGGATGATAGACTACGAGCACCTGGTGACCGAGCTTGACGAGCAGAACAACGGCAGGGCGGTGACATTCACATGCTCTGCGTGAGAAAGTTGGTCAAGTGAGAATAATCCTGCAGGTCCCCGAAGGCCTCAAGCAGGAGGCGCTGTCTCATGCCGCGCGCCTGTCCGCGCAGGGGCACTCTGTTTTTCTTTCTGCATCAGCGTGCTTCGGCGCGTGCGACCTGGCGCTTGACGAGGCGCGCCACATCGGCGCGAAAAAGCTCATCCATTACGGGCACGCTGAGTTTTCACGTGTGCATGTGCCTGGCCTGAAAGTGGAATACATACCCTACTACGCCGAGCTTGACTGGAAAGCCACGGGCGTGATGCTTCAAAAAGCAGCATCTCTCCTTCATGCTTCCGGCGCAAAGAAACTATCGCTCGTCTTTCCCATCCAGCACGCAAAAAATGCCGCGCGCGTGCGCGGGCAGCTGGCGAAAGCAGGCTTTTCCGTCGCATCCGGCAAAGGCGGTTCCCACACGCGCGCAGTCGGCCAGGTGCTGGGCTGCGACGGCACCGCAGCATACTCGGGTGCGGCGCGCAGCGCAGGCACTGTCGTCTACTTTGGCGGCGGCAAATTCCACCCCACAGGCATTCCCGCGGGCAAGCCCGTCTTATGCGCAGACCCGCACCTTCAGGATGCCTACTGGATAACTGACGAAATCGCAAAGCAGGAAAAGCGCAAGAACGGCGCGCTCCTGGCAGCGTCAGAGGCAAAGACATTCGGCATCCTCCTTTCCACCAAGCCAGGGCAGATGAACACGGCAGGCGCAGAGCTGGCAAAAAAGCTTATTGAGAAAAAAGGCAGGCGCGCAGAGATACTGGTGGCAAACGAGTTCTCCCCTCTCGCGCTTGCAAACTTCCTGAAGTTCGACGCCTACATAAATACCGCCTGCCAGCGAATTTCCGACGACCGCGAGGCATACGGCAAGCCGGTCGTGAACATTGCGGACATAAAGCGGCTGCTTGAGATAATGGTATAATTATAACTCTTTTCAGGCACTTTAACGGCGGGAGGTCATTCTCATGGCATTGATAATAGGTCTTACTGGCGAGAACTGCGCGGGCAAGGGCACGGTGGCGGACTACCTGGTGCAGAAGGGCTTCTACTACTACTCTCTCTCCGACGCCATACGCGAGGAATTGGCGTCCGAGGGCAAGGAAATCACGCGCGAGGCGCTCATTGCAAAAGGCAACGAGCTTCGCCGCAACTTCGGCGCAGATATACTCGCCAAGCGCACGCTTGCAAAGCTATTGCCTGACAGGAACTATGTCATTGACTCCATCAGGAACCCCGCGGAAGCGAAGGCATTGCTTGCAACCGGCAAGACCACGCTTGTTTACGTAACAGCATCGCCCAAGCTGCGCTTCGAGCGCATGCGAGCGCGCAGGCGCGAGGGCGATCCCCACTCGTTCGAGGCATTCAAGGTGATTGACAAGGCCGAAATGTCAAGCAAGGACGAGTTCGGCCAGTCTCTCACCGAGGTTTTCGCGCTTGCCACGAAAAAGCTTGAGAACGAAAGCGTGTTCCGCGAGCTTTATGCAGTGGTGGATGACCTGCTTGCAGGCATCTCCGCAGACTTCAAGTCCAAGCGCCCAGGCTGGGACGCATACTTCATGGGCATTGCGCGCGTGGTAGCAACGCGCAGCAACTGCATCAAGCGCCACGTAGCAGCGCTGATAGTGAAGGACAAGAGGATAATCTCCACAGGCTACAACGGCACGCCGCGAGGCATTCGGAACTGCGACGAGGGCGGCTGCCCGCGCTGCAACTCCTTTGCTGACAGCGGCACCAAGCTTGACGAGTGCGTGTGCTCGCACGGCGAGGAGAACGCTATCGTGCAGGCATCCTACCATGGCATTTCCATAAAGGACGCGACCATCTATACCACGTTCTGCCCCTGCCTGTTCTGCACCAAGCTCATCATAAACTCGGGCCTGAAGGAAGTGGTGTACAACGCCGACTATCCCATGAGCGAGCTGCCGATGTCTCTCCTCAAGGAAGCGGGCATAATCGTGCGCCAGGTCAAGCTGGAAAAAGAGAAGTGAATTACAGCGTCCTTATCAGGAACTTGAGCAGGTCCAGAAGCACGGTTGCGAAAAGCAGCGCCCCCACGCTCACAAGCACTATGGTGGGCGCGAGCCAGGTGGCAACGGACTTCTTCCTCCCGAACTTGTAAAGCGCGTCAATGGCAAGCGTGAGCAGGTAAAATCCGTAAAGCGTCACAGATATGGCGACTGCGTCGCCTGCAAGCTGCAGTATGCCGGTTGCCGCAAGCGGGAACGACATCGCCTCCATTATGGACTTGAGCAGTATCACCGCGATGTTGATTACAATTGTGAAGACAAACGTGGGCGCTGCGACCAGGCTTACCATGTAATACAATCTTCCCATCTTCGCCTTCCCGCCAAGGAACTTCGCCACGGCGTAAGCCATGAGCGTGAATGAGAACGACACCAGGAAAATGCCAAGCGCGGTGGCTGCGAGGCTGAAAAGCAGCGCGGCAAGGTATATCAGGTCAAAATTCCCCGAGAGGATAAGGACAAGCAGCGCAAGGGGCAAATACGTCATCAATATCGGCGTGCCGAAATTCTCCAGCCCGTCATTGAAGCCCAGCTCCTTCCTCTTCGCATGCTCCTGTGCAATCTTGCCTTGCGTGAGCATCATATCGTTCCACGAATCTGTCCTTTCCTTGAAAGTGAGCATTACCTCACGACCGTCCCGCCGTGCGGCTTGCCGTCGATTGCCTTCCTTACATCCAGCAGGTTTTTCCCGTGCACAAAGTGCGCCTCTATCTTTGAGCGCGCGATGAGCTTGCAGGCAAGGAAATCAAAGACAAAATGCGTGCCCGCGGTCCTCATGTCGTTCTTCCCTGCAAGGTCAATGAGCTGCGCGTAACTCATCCTGCGGAACTTTTTCGCGTTGTGGTTCCTCACAGGGTTGTCATTGTAAATGCCGTCAATGTTCGAGAGGTTGAGCACGCGCTTCGCACCCAGGCATTCAGCCAAAAGCACTGCGTCCGAGTCGGTCGTGATGCCTGGTATCGTGCCGCCCATCACCACGAAGCGGTGCTTTGCTGCCTGCTTGCGCGCTTCGTCAAACGTGCTGCACACCTTTGCATTGACGTCTTTCTTCAGGACGTCAATCACAATCTGCGCGTTCTTCTTCGTCGCCTTGATGGCAGCCTCGTCAGCATCGAACTCCGAGCCGCCCTTCTTGCGCGCGGCATCTGCCCACTGCCGTGCGAGCTTCCCGCCTCCGACAACTATGCCGAATTTGCATTTCATGCCGCGAAGCAGGCGCACCAAGGATGCAACGTATTGCGTGTCAGGAGTGCCGGGATTGACTAGCGAGCCGCCAAGCGAGAGAACGACAGTATCCATGAGCCTATCTTCTCCAAAGGGGTTTTTAAATCCCATTTCCCACATCCCTGAACATGGCAAAAACAAGGATAAGCGCGGAAATCTCGCTCATAGTCTCAGAGCTGTCACGAAGGGAAAAAGAGCAGGACAGGATACTTGGCAGCGTGCGCGAGATTGTGCGCCACTGCGCCACTGGCATCAAGATGATGCACGCTGGCGAGGTAAAGCAGGCAAAGGCGGAAATCGCGGCCGCGCGCAGGAAAATCTCGCCGTTCTCAAAGACAAAGCAGTTCGA
The DNA here is from genome assembly GCA_903892905.1 of uncultured Microcaldota archaeon. GTDB lineage: Archaea > Micrarchaeota > Micrarchaeia > Anstonellales > Anstonellaceae > UBA10161. Next base: position 4,428 of record CAITKI010000071.1, read on the forward strand.
GTACCTTCTTGAGCAGCCCTACCAGGAAATTGCAGAGGCCCAGCTTCTCCTTGCAGCGGTGGAGCAAAAGCCGCTTCCGGGCTGGAAGGAGCTTGGCATGCCATTCGAGCCGTACCTTCTCGGGCTTTGCGATTTCGTGGGCGAGCTTCGCCGCGAGATGCTCGAATGCCTCAAGCGCGGCGACAAGCGCCAGGCCGCGCGCTACTTTGAAATGATGAGCGGCATCTATGACGAGCTTTCGCCCATACGCTTCTCAAACTCATTGCTTCCGAACCTCCGCAAGAAGCAGGACGTTGCGCGCTCGCAGGTGGAGCAGGCAAGAAGCGAGCTAGTAAGGGCAACGAGCAAATAAAATACGTTTTTAAATTCTTCACGCAAGAAACGGACTACAAGGTGCAGCTAATGGCAAACGGAAACGGCATATCCTGCTTTTCCCTCCCAGTTAGCATAATCCTTGGCCTCATTCTTATTATTGGCTGATTCTTGGCTCCTGTGGCTTGGCAAGTGCAGGCGCCTCCGGAAAAAAACCAACAGCGCAAGCGTTTCCCTCCTGGTTTTGATGCGCAACAAAATTGAGGTGTCAATTATGAATTCAGCAACCATGGTGAAAAGGGCAGAAGCAAAAAAGCCGTTCGAGCAGAGATGGAATGCCGCGGCGCCCGAGGCGCAGGACAGGCTCTACCGCGCGTTGTGCCGCAAGCTCCTGGTGGCGCCAAACTATTCCAGGACGACGCCTGAGCAGAATTTTGCCATCCTGTTCATGCGCACCAGCAAGAAGCCCATGGCAAACGGCAAGGCGCATCACATGGCCGAGAAGCTCCTGGCAGAGTCCCTCATGTCCTGCTAGCCGCCCTTTTTTTCCCCGCTTTTTTGTTTTCTTTCCTTCTTTCCTAAACTGGCTCGAACTGCCAGGTTTCCTTCACGGTTTTCAGGATGACTTGCGTGTTGGTGTGCTCCACGTGCGGCAATGAGAGGAAGGACTTTATGGTCTGCGAAAACGTTTCGCGGCTTTTCGCCGCGATTATCGCCACGCTGTCGTACTCGCCGGTCACGTCGTAAACAGCCACCACGCCGCGCAGGCGGCTTATCTTCTCCTGCGCCTCAAGCAGCTTTCCCTTCGCTATCTTTATCTGCACCATGCCCATGAACTCGTAGCCAAGCTTTCCCAAATCAACATTCGCCCCGTACCCTTGTATGACATGCGTCTTCTCAAGCTTCTGCATGCGCGAAATCAACGTAGTGGGGTGCAGCTTCAGGCGTGACGCGATTTCGCGGTAGGAGCCGCGGCAGTTCTTCAATAGCTCGTGCAAGATTTCCTCGTCTGTTTTGTCGATCATTTGTCCACCTTTTGGCTATTTTTGAGCATTATATATGTACATTTGCTCAAAGCTTTTAAAAAGGCTTTGATTATTCAAAGCGAAAATCACCCGAGAAGTATTTATATAACCTATCCCCCACTCCCCCATCAAAAGGGGTGTTCAAATGCTTGGCGACATTTCGCGGGAGGAAAAGGACAGGATAATCTCGGACGCAAAGGAAAAGGGCGTGCGGTTCGTGGACCTGGAATTCGTGGACATACTGGGCACGCCGAAAATGTGCGAGGTGACCGTGGAGCGGCTGCAGGATGTGCTGGAAACCGGCACGTGGTTCGACGGCTCGTCGGTGGAGGGCTTTTCGCGCATAGCGGAGTCCGACATGTTCCTGGTGCCCGACACCACGACATGGGCGGTGCTTCCCTGGACGGGCAACAAGACCGCGCGCCTCATATGCGACGTTTACGTCGACGAGAAAACGCCCTTCGTGGGCGACCCGCGAAGCGTGCTCAAGCGCCAGCTCGCGCGCGCAAAGGCGCTCGGGTTCGACTACAAGGTGGGCCCTGAGCTTGAGTTTTTCCTCTTCAAGGGCACCAACGGCGAGGTGGACCCGGAAAAGATGCAGGTGCACGACAACGCCGGCTACTTCGACCTTTCCACCCGCGACGCGGCATTTGACCTGCGCCAGGAAATAGTTCCTGCCTTGGAGAAAATGGGCCTGAAAATCGAGCGCTCCCACCACGAAGTGGCGCAGGGGCAGCATGAAATAGGCTTTTTCTACGGCGATGCGCTTTCGATTGCCGATTCCGTGATGACTTACAAGACGACCGTGAAGACGCTTAGCAAGAAATACGGGCTCTACGCGTCCTTCATGCCAAAGCCCGTGTTCGGCATAAACGGCTCGGGCATGCACGTGCACCAGTCGCTATGGAAGGGCAGCGAGAACGCATTCTACGATGCGTCCGACCCGTACCAGCTGTCGGAAACAGCGCACCAGTTCATCGCAGGCATAATGGAGCACGCGCGCTCGCTCGCCGCAGTCACCAACCCATCGGTGAATTCCTACAAGCGGCTGGTGCCTGGCTACGAGGCGCCGGTGTACATCTGCTGGGGCAGGATAAACCGCTCCGCGCTCATCCGCATCCCCCGCGCATTGGGCGGCAGCGGCAAGGGCGCGCGCATAGAATGCCGCTTCCCCGACCCGTCGTGCAACCCCTACCTTGCCTTTGCGGCGATGCTTGCGGCTGGGCTTGACGGCATCGAGCGCAAGCTCACGCCCCCCAAGCCCGTGGAGGAGCGCGTGTACGGCTTTGAGGAGGACAAGCGGAAGCTTCTGGGCATTGGCACGCTCCCTGCCTCGCTTGAGGAGGCGAGCCGGGAGCTTGCGAAAAGCGGCGTAATCCGCAGCGCAATCGGCGAGCACGTCTCCGGCATGCTCCTCAAGGTGCAAAAGGACGACTGGAACGGCTACCGCACGCAGGTCACGCCCTGGGAGAAGGAAAGGTACTTCGGCGTGCTGTGATTTCCGGGGCCAGGTTGTTCTGCGCTTCGGCGCGCCATGGCACCACTCACGCTTTTAACTTTTCCATGCGATTTTGCTGCGCGATCAGATGTACGATTTCAAATCCGGCACACTCACTTCCGGCGGGCAGACGCTCTCGCTTGACGACGCATCCGGCGAGCTTTGCTTCGTGTCCCACGCGCACTCCGACCACACCGAGGCATTCTCAAAAAAGCGCGAGGTATTCGCCTCGCAGGAGACTTTCACGCTTGTGGGCAAGGAGCCAGTTGCGCGAAAGCTTCCAGGCATCACGCTTCACCATGCTGGGCACATGCTGGGCGCGCGCCAGCTTTTTGCGCGCCTCGACGGCGGCACCTTTGCCTACACCGGCGACTTCTCGCTGCACGACTCCTACACTGCGCGCGCCGCGGAAATACTCAAGTGCGACACGCTCATGATCGACTCCACCTACTGCCTGCCGCAGATGCGCTTCCCCAAGCGCTATGACGTGCTTGCAAAAATGGAAAAGTTCGTGAAGGCAAACAGCAATTCGCTTGTGGTGTTCGGCGCCTACTCCACTGGCAAGGCGCAGGAGCTGGTTTCCTTCCTGAACAGGGAGTGCGGCATTGCGCCGGTCGTGGGCGCGCGCGCGGCGAAAATGTGCGCGGCATATGAAAAGTGCGGCGTGCGGCTTGATTACATCGAGGCCGGAAGCGAAGAGGCTGCTCGCGCGCAAGTTTCCATCCTTCCCCCGCCGGAAGTGAATTTCTCGGCAGGCGCGCGCATTGCGGCGCAGACCGGCAAGAGCGTGAAGACCGCGGTAGCAACGGGCTGGGCGGCTGCCAGCCGCTTCCCAGTGGACGAGGCATTCCCGCTCTCGGACCATGCGGACTTCGCAGACACCATGCGCTACATCTACGGGTCAGGCGCAAGCACCATAATCTGCGCGAACGCCAACCCTGGCGCAGCCGCGCACTACCTGAGAAGCATCGGCATAAACGCAGTGGAGAAAGGCGAGGCGAATCCAGGCGTGCAAACAAAGCTTGACGGCATCCGGGCATGATGATAAGCCCGCGCCGTGGAAAAGGGGCAGGCAAGGCATAACAATCATAAAGTTGCATGGGAAAAGAGGCACAAAGAGGGCGATAACATGGCAAAGGAACTCAAAGACGAGACATTCGGCACCATCAAGGGGAAAATCCCGATATACAAAAACGGGCTGGACGAGTCAGGCGAAATAATAATCTGCGAGAACGGCATCATTGTGCGCGCCGAGGGCAACACAGTGCGCGCGCCCTACACGCACGTAAAGATACTGGGCAAGTCTGTGGACATGGCGCTTGGCAAGGTGGGAGTGGAGATGGACGTTTTCGACCAGATGGGCGAGAAGCACTACTACCACATCGGCATGTCGGACATGCACTACGCCGCGCTGCAGAAGGCGTGCGGGCAGTAGGCAAGTAGTTTTATATTCCCTAACCGGGAAGGAAATGATATGGCAACGAAAGACGCGAAGGTTGGCTGCCTGAATGGACAGGCTGCGATTGAGTCGTGCTCTGGCACGACTGCTCGCCCCCTGCTCGGGCAGGCGGCGATGGAGTACCTTGTAACATACGGCTGGGCGCTTCTCATCCTTTTCGTGGTGGTCGCCTATCTTCTCACATCTGGCGCATTTTCCGCAAACAGCTTTGCCTCGCAGGAGTGCGTGTTCCAGCCAGACCTGTCCTGTTCCCCCTATGTTCTTTACAGGGACTCCAGCAGCGCCACCCTCCTGTTCACCCTCACAAACGGGCTGGGCTTCCCGATAAACGTCTCGAGCATAAACTTCACCACAACGGGCATCGGTGCGACGGGCAGGCTGGTTTACCAAGGAACTGCGCCAAGCGGCACCATCGCGTCAGGTGCGCGGATGAACTTCACCCAACCATTCTACGATGCGCCGCTGCCGGTTGCAAACGACTTCCGCACCATTTACGTGGAGCTTGCCTACTACAACTGCAAGAACTCGCCCTGCAGCGGCCCCTATGTGACCTCCGGCAGGATTTCCGCAATCGTCCAGCAAAAGTAGGCAGGACGTCGAGCCCTTTTTAATATTTCGCGCCCAATTTCCCCCTTAGCGACCAGCGAGGGACAAGAAATGGTTTACATAAAGGGCTTGAAATTCCGCGGCTTCAAGTCATTCAGGCGCGCCGAGGCTAGTTTTGTCAACGGCTATGTCTGCCTCGCAGGCCCCAATGGCAGCGGGAAAAGCAATGTCACCGACGGGATACGCTTTGCCTTGGGCGAGGGCAGCCTCAAGGCGCTCCGCGCGAAGAAGGTCGCGGAGCTTGTCAACACTTCCTGCAAGTTCGCGGAGGTCACGCTTTTCATCGACGGCGAGCGCCAGTTCGAGATAAAGCGCGCGATAAACTCCGAGGGGAAGACGCTTTACCGGATAAACGGCAAGCGCTCCACGAGAACATTGGTGATGGAGGAGCTGCGCCAGTACGGCATGGAGGCTGGCAGCCACAACATCATCGCGCAAGGCCAGGTCCAGAAAATCGTGGAGATGAACGCCAAGGAACGCCGCCAGATAATAGACGGCACGGCAGGCATTGCCGAGTTCGACCAGAAAAAGGCCGAGGCACTAGGCGAGCTTGGCACGGTGGAGCAGAAAATCACCGAGGCTTCCATTGTGCTTGGCGAGCGCGAGGCAAACCTCTCCATTCTTGAGCGCGAGAAGAACGACGCGCTTGCATACACTGATTCCCAGACGAGCTTCAAGCGCGCCAAGGCGTCCATGGCAAACGCCGAGCACACGAAACTCAACAAGAACTTCACGGACGCGGTGCAAAAGCACGCCGCAGCAAAGGAGGCGCTTGACGAAATAGCAAAGCAGTCCGCCGTCCTCTCCGGGAGGATAGGCGAGCTTGAGGCTGCGAAAAAGCCCATAATGGACAAGATAGGCTCCTCGGCATCGCGCGAGGCTGCGC
>CAITKI010000072.1 GCA_903892905.1 uncultured Microcaldota archaeon
TATCTATAGAGCAATCTATAAATAGGTTTCTATTTGGAGGCATCCTTCTCGATTTTTTCTTTTACCTCAGCCAGGAACTTGCCGTTGCCCTCAAGGAGCTTCTCGAACACGTCTTCCGGCTCGCCCAACGAAAAGCCCGTGCCTTCAAGCTTTTTCCTCAGGATTTCCATGCCCTGCTGCTTTGCAGAGAGCTTTTTCTCGCGCGAGAGCTTGATTTGCGCAATCCTCTCCTTCAGGTTCTCGCTGTTCATGCCGTTTTCCACGAACACATTTTCCCCAAGGTGCGGCAGGGCAAGGTCCGCAGTGCCCAAGCCCTTGGCAAGCGTGCCTTTCACCACGATTTTTATGAGCGGCAAGGGCGCTGCTTTGGGCGCGGCTGCGTGCAGGCGGTGCGCTTCCTTTTCCACTGCCGCCCGGATTTCGTCTGGCTTTGCCGCGTCGAACGTGAGGATGGAATGGAATAGCTGGCGCGAGACAACTGGCTTGAATTCGTGCTTGCGCGCTTGCGTATCGTACAGGAGCCAGCCACGCTGGCCCACCTCATCCTTGCGCATCTGTGTCACCACTGTGCTTCCGGGGTTGAGCACCTTGCCGCTAAGCGCAGGCTGGTGCACATGGCCGCAAAGGTAAAGGTCAAAGCCGGCCGGGAGGTCGTCAAACGTGATGAAAGTGTCATTGCCTGACACGTCAAACTCCTGGAAGGACTGGTGGAGCACGAAGATGTTGAAGGCGCCTGACGCCGGCTTGCAGGCGATTTGCGAAAGTGCGGTCTTGGCAAGGTCCTCAGGCACGCTGCCCATGCCGGAAAGGGCGACTTTCTCGCCGCCTTTCACGTGAAGCACTGTCCTGTTGTGGAAATTGACCAGCAAGCCTGCCTGCGCAAGAAGCTCGGTGGGGTGCACATAACCCTTGGCGCGCCGGTCATGGTTGCCGTGGATTGCGTAGATGGGCGTGCCGCTTATGCCGCGCGAGCGGAAGATGGCAAGCGCCTCGCATAGTATGGTGGTGACCTCGGCAAGCGTTTCCATGCGAGGCAACGATGTGTCAAAGTTGTCGCCGCCAAGTATGAGCAAATCTGCCTCGGCAGCGGCTGAAAGGATGGCTTCCCTGCCCTGCTTGTGCGCGTCGGCTTCGAAGCGGCGGTAGCCAAAGTGGGTGTCCGTCACGAAAGCGACTTTCATGCAAGTACCTCGCTTGAGTGCGGACAGACATTTGAGCGAAGCTCAAATCGGATGTCTGTCACAAATGCAACACGCATAGTTGGTATTGGGCATGAAAGCTTTATAAAAAGAGAAATCCAATACCCTAGCATGGTCGACAGGCTGATATTCGCCGGCGTGATGATAATCGCCGTGATTGTAGTGGTTTACCTGCTTTCGCGCTAGTTCTTTTCCTCTGAGTTACAGCAAAGTTTATAAATTCTTCTATTAATAACGGGATAACAACTTTTTAAAACTTAACTATCAGCGATTTTAGTAGATATAGAGGTGGGAGAATGGCTATTGAGAAGTGCCCTGAATGCGGA
>CAITKI010000073.1 GCA_903892905.1 uncultured Microcaldota archaeon
GGCAGAATCCGGTATCGCGCTAGACTCGAGATCTGATGCGGAAGCTGTCAACAGGAAATCTAGTGCCCCTCGGGGCTTAGGAGTTCAAATCTCCTCGTCGGCGTTCATTTTCATATCTGCGCGTTTTTATGCGCGCCCCTGTAGCTCAGCGGTAGAGCGCCAGTTTCGTAAACTGGATGTCATGGGTTCAAATCCCATCGGGGGCTCTCTTTTCTTTCTTTCAAAACAACTCAAACCGCTTCAAGCCCATGCAGTATGGGCTTGCCGTCCTTTATCCATGCAAGCGCAGCCTCGGCGTCGGTTTCCTTCGCGCCTTGCTTCTTGAAATAGCGCGCGATGTTCTCCACGTCGCGCCTCAGGAATTCCTCGGCGTGCGGGTGCGCGAGGAGCACGCCCTGCGCGCAGTCCAGAATCTTGAGGCCATCGTCTGTCACCAATATATTGTACTCCGACAGGTCTGCATGCACAAAGCCCGCCTGGTAAATCCTCTTTATCTGCTCGATTATGAACTCGTAATCCTTCTGCGGGTGCTCGCTTCCCACCTGCGAAATCTGCGAAAATGCGATGTTGCCCTCGCCGAAAAATTCCATCACCACCACGTTCCTCAAGAAACCAAGGGGGCGGGGCACGGGCACGCGCGCCTCATGGAATTTCATGAGGTTGCTGTATTCCTTCCTTGCCCATGCCAGGATAGTTTCGTACCTGTGGCTCGAGGTGCCTGCAAAGCGCGGGTCGCCGTCAAGGTAGTCGTGCATGTGCACAAAATTGGAAGTGTCTATCCTGTAGATTTTGATGGCCACCTTGCCGCCCTCTTTTGTGGTGGCGAGGAAGACAATTGCCTCTTTCCCTTTGGCTATGGGATATTCCATGGAGTCAAAGTGCCCGGACTGGCGGAGCTTCATGATGGCAAAGCGCGTCTCGCGGTCGAATACCTGCTCTTCGAGCGGGTCCTCCCGCTTGATTTGCTTGGTTTCCCTGTTCGGGCGCTTGCGGTTGCTCTGTGTTGCCATTTTCAATACCTCTGCGTTCGACAAAATGGCAATAAGCCGCTGAAGGCGGCTGTGTTGCCATGATATACATCCAGAAGACGCGGTTAATATGGCTTGCTGTTGGCGTAGCCTTTGCTGCTTCCTGAACTACTTTATGTGCCCCTTGTTCCTCAGCCACTCAGCCTGGTACTTGTTGTAGCGCCACACGATATCTGCCTTCTTGTCCCCGCCGATTTCCCAAGGCTTGATGATGACGATGTCCCCGTCGCGCACCCAGATGAACCTGCGGATTTTCCCAGGTATGCGGCACATCCTCTCCTTGCCGTCCTTGCACTGCACCGTGAGCCTTCCCCCTCCCACGTTGCCGATTACCACGCCGAGTATTTCCCCCTCTGCCTCATTGGGGAGCTTTACCCAGTTTATCTCAGGCGGCGGTTGTGCATCTGCCATAAATATACCTCTAGATCCTCACGGGCGCGCGCGCTCCGCACGCCTCGCATACCAGCGTCTTTACCCCGTCCTTCTCGATTATCTTGGTGTCAGGCCTCTTGCATTCCTTGCACACCACTGCCGCGTCCACGAACGCCTGCAGCTTGTCCTGAAGGTTCTTGGTGTAGAATTTCCCGTTGAGAACGAGCTTTCCGCCCTGTATGGTGACTGGCACTGCAAGCTCGCGCGAAAAGTACTTGGCAAGTATTTCCGGTGGCCTCCTGATCTTTTGCAGGATGACGTCGAAGTTCCTCACCAGGGTCTTGCTGCCCTGCAGGAATGATTCCAGCTGGGGCGTCTCGAACCTCTCGAAGGCGAGCGTCTTCTCGGGCAGCGCCGCGCGCGCCCTGTCCAGCATTTTTTCGTAGTCGTCCATTGAACTAAACCTCGTTGGTCTGAATTTAGTCGGAAAGCTTTAAAGGGCAATGGCGTACTTGTGCAAGTATGGCATACGTAGTTACGAGGGCAACGCCCATTGGCGAGCTGGTGCTCAATGTGCCATCTGCCGCAGCGGTGCTTCTCGAGCATGGCTTCCACTGCATAGGCTGCGGCTTGGCTGCCTACGAAACAATCGAGGAAGGCGCAGCCGCGCACGGCTTTGACGACGCGGCAATCGACGCGCTCGTGCAGGAAATCAAGGACGCGGCGAAAAAGGAAGAGGAATTGATGAAACGCGCCGATGCGGCAATAGCGAGCCCGGCAGCAAAGCCTGTGGCTAAAGAAAGCAAAAAAGCGGAAAAGAAAACGAAAAAATCAAAATCCGGCTAGTTTTACTACAAGCAAGCCAAGCATCCCTCCAAGGCAAATGGGCGGGAGCGCGGGAAGGAAAACTCTCTCTTTAGAGACGAATTTAAGGAGCGCGTAGAGCGCGAGCGTGGAGCCGATGGCAACTGCGAACGAGTAAATCAAGCCGTTGGGGCCCAGTGTGTAGGCGGAAACGGAGAGCATGGCAGGCACGGACAGGTCGCCGGTGCCAAGGTCCAGCCTGTCGCCTTCCTTGTTCGCGCGCTCCACATAAACCTCGATTTTCTCATCCTGCTTCCTTGCAGGCACCTCTTTCGCGGTGACTGCAAACGAAAGCTGGCGCGTGGAAAGCTCGCGCGCCATCTCCACCATGTGGCGCGTCTTGAAAACCGCTATGTAATCATATATCGATAGAAGGATGGTGAAAAGCACTGCTGGCAGGAAGCCGAGCGAAAAGCCGAAGATGGCGCCCACGCCCGCACTGGAAATTATTGCTGCGGCATTCTTTGCCTGTACAAAGACAAATTTCGCAGCTGCAAGTACAAGCCCCAGCACTGCGCCAAAGGCAAGCCCGTCCACCAGCCCCATGTTCAGAGGGTAAAGGGCAAATGCGAAGAACACTATGCTGGACGCCGAGAATATCACGAGCGACTCAAGCAGCTGGAACATTATCATGCCTTTGTAGTAGCGCGCGGCAAGTATCACCATCACTGCGCCGAAAAGTATGTATGCGATGAAAAACAGGGCGTTGGCAGGGTCGTTGGCGTTCGCAAATGGCGCAACGGACAGCGACTGGATGTCTGGGTTGGACATGGCGCCCTGTATGAGCACCACTCCGGCAAATATCCCGATTATCTGCGTGAGCGCGAAGAACAGCGCCACCTGAAGGTAAGTTTTCATCTAGCCATTCCCCCAAAATTATTTTTTCCTCTTGAGCTTGCGAAGCGCGTCCTCGAATGAATCAATGTCTGTGAACGAGCGGTACACGGACGCGAAGCGGATGTAGGCGACGTCGTCCACCTTCCTCAGGCGCTCCATCACCAGCTCTCCTATCGCATCCGTCGCGATTTCCTTTTTCCCGCCCTTTCTGAGCTTGCCTTCCACCCAATTTGCCATTTCCTCTATCTGCTCGCGCGAAACAGGGCGTTTTTCGCATGATTTCTCCAGGCCGGACATGAGCTTGTGCCTGTCGAACTTCTCGCGCCTGCCGTCTTTTTTTATTACAAAAATGTCTTCCTTGTCCACTTCCTCATACGTTGTGAAGCGGCGCTTGCACTTGGCGCACTCGCGGCGGCGCCTGATGCGGTAGTCGTCCGTGTCGCGGCTGTCCACCACATCGGTTTCAGTGTGCGAGCAGTAAGGGCATCTCATGACGGGAGATGGCACAATTAGGCTAAAAAGGGTTGCTATGGCAATTACCTCTAACGTGGTTGGTATGCTATACGACATAATAGTAATAGGGTCGGGTTGTGCGGGCCTTTCAGGTGCAATGTATGCCGGCAGGATGGGCCTCAAGACTTTGGTGCTTGGCGAAATGCGCGGTGGCACCATCACGCTCACCCACATCGTGGAAAACTATCCCGGCTTCATCTCCCTTACAGGCATGGAGCTTGCGGACAAGCTCGAGGCGCACGCGCGCAGCTACCCCAACGTCGAAATAAAGGACGGGAAAGTGGGGAAGATATTGCGCAGCAAGGACGGCACGTTTGAAGTCGAATCCGACTCTGGCAAATACAAGGCAACCACCATCCTCTATGCAACAGGCACGGAATGGAAAAAACTGGGCGCGAAGGGAGAGAAGGAATTCGCCAACAAGGGCGTGCACTACTGCGCGCTTTGCGACGGCGGCTTCTACAAGGGGAAAACGGTTGCGGTCATAGGCGGCGCGGACTCCGCCATAAAGGACGCGCTGCTGCTCACGCAGTTCGCAAGCAAGGTGTACATCATCTACCGCGGCGGCAAGGTCCGCTGCGAGCCTGCGAACCACGAAGCAGTGTCCAAGAACCCCAAGGTGGAAATCATTTACAATACAAACGTCACTGAAATTTACGGCGAAAAGAAGGCAACTGGCGTATTGCTTGACAAGCCGCACAACGGCAGCGACAAGCTGCCGATTGACGCTGTTTTCGTGGCAATCGGCCACACGCCTCTTTCGCAGCTAGCTGCACGGGCTGGCGTGGAAACCGACGCAAAAGGCTATGTGAAAATCAGCCGCAACTCCGAAACCAGCGTGCCTGGCATTTTTGCAGCAGGCGACGTCACTGACACGCGCTTCAAGCAGGCCATCGTGGGCGTGGGCGAGGCAGTGTCTGCAGCATATTCCGCTTACTTGTACATTGAAGGAAAAAAGAAATGATTGAAACGCGGCTAGGAGCCAGTTCATGGAAATCATAACAAACTCCAACCAGCTAAAAAAAGAGCTCGGGCTCCTGGGCAGCTTCTCCATGGGGTTTGCCGACGTCGGCGCCGACATTTTCCTCGCGTTGGGCCTCATTGCCGCCTATGCGCACGGCCTGATGCCCCTTGCCTTGCTTGTCGCAGCAATTGTCTATGTCACTTCTGGCCTGTCTTATGCAGAGCTCGGCTCCGCAATCCCTGTCTCAGGCGGCTCGTCCTCGTTTGGCAAGCGCGCATTTGGCCAGCTCGTGGGCTTCATTGCAGGCTGGGGCCTGATGCTGGATTACACAATTGACATCGCGCTTTTCGCGGTTGCATCCGCAGGCTACATGTCGTTCTTCTTCCCGGGCATGTCTATCCCATTTGCGGCATCAGGCATGATATTCCTGCTCCTGCTTGTCAATTTGCTTGGCATACGCGAGTCGTCCTTCGTGAATTCCGCGCTCACCGTGGTGGTGATTGCGATACTGATAGTCATTGTGGACCTTGGCTACACCTCGGCATTCTCGCTTGACAGGTTCGCCGCCGGAATCACGCCTGTCGCGTCCGACCCGGGCGTGAACAGTTTCCTCTACTCAATCACGCTTGCCATCGTGGCGTTCGTTGGCATAGAGAGCATCTCGCAGGGCGCAGAGGAGACGCGCAGGCCCGAGCGCGTCATACCGCGCGCCACGCTGATGGCGATTTTCTTCGTGCTCCTGTTCGCGTTCCTGCTTTCCATAATGGCGCTGGGCATTGTGCCCTGGCAGGTGCTTGCCGACCATATGGACAGCCCGCTGGTGCCCCTAGTGCAGGCGCTCCCGTTCGCGAACCTGCTCGTCCCCATCGTGGCGTTCGCAGGCTTCCTGGTCTGCCTGGTGTCGGCGAACACGGGCATAATCGGGGTGTCGCGCGTGGCATATTTCATGAGCAACGCGGGCATGATCTCTCGCAGGGTGAACTGGGTGCATCCCAAATTCCGCACGCCCTGGATAACGATAACGCTCTTCTCGCTCATCGCCATGGTGCTTGCCTACAGCGGCGACATGATATTCCTCGGGGAGCTTTACGCGTTCGGCGCACTCACAGCCTACACAGTCACGAACTTCTCGCTTCTCAAGCTGCGCTTCGCCGAGCCTGGCCTGCCGCGCCCGTTCAAGGTGCCGCTCAACATAAAGGTCGGCAGGGGCGAGCTGCCCCTTGTCACGGTGTTCGGCGCAGTTGCCTGCCTCGCCATCTTCTACCTCGTGGCAACATTGCACGTGCAGGGCAGGAATTTTGCCGCGTTGTGGTTCATCGCCGGCTTCGCCTACTTCTTCCTCTACCGCGCGTACAACGAGAACCGCAACTTCCGCGAGGCAGTGGAGAAGGTGCAGAAAATCGTTTTTTAAACTGTTATTGCAATAAAAGGGGCAAGGTGGGAAAATGCAATTGACTAAAAGCAAGGTGAACGGCCAGAAAGTGGAAAACATGAGGAAATGCATACTCGGCATATCCTCTTCCATAATAAAGTACACGGACAACCCGCGCGTTGAGAAGAAACTTGTGGACGCATCGTTCAAGCTCATCGTCTCGGCCCCCAAAAAGCAGGAGGCAGTGCCTGTGCGCGTGGACGAGAGGCCTGAGCTCATGAACGCCAAGGACACGGCGCGCAGGCTCGGCAACCTCGCCAAGAGCGAGCACGACGTGGAAAAGCTCGAAAGCTACAAGAACGAGCTCATGTCGCTCAAGAAAGCGCTGAAGGCAGTCGTGCCTCGAAGCGAGTTCGGCAGGCAGAAGCTGCTCTGAGTTGGTGTTTGACATGGGGAAACAAGCAACAACGCTCAACCAGATGCAGCCAGGGCAGATAGCCGCGCTTGAAAGAAGGATAAAGCCGCTCAATTACGCGTCAAAAAGAAATGACGAAGTTGCGCTTGGCATCCTGAAGGGCATGCGCTTCAGCGGCAGCGTCCCGACCGAAGCCGCGCGGAGATATCTTGCAATAGAGCTCAACGCACTGAAGGCAGAGGCGGCGCTTGGGCTGAAGGAATTCAAAAAGCTGAAAAAAGACTGAATAATAGAAAAAAATAAAGAAAAAAGAAAGGCAACTTCTTCCTACTTACAGAGTTACCTTCAGATTTAGCTCTTTCTTCAGTTCGCGGTAGCGGTTCCTGATTGTCACTTCTGTCACGCCTGCGACATCAGCCACTTCCTTCTGCGTGCGCCTCTCGCCGTACATTGCGGATGCAATGTACACGGCTGCTGCGGCAACGCCTGTCGGCCCGCGGCCTGAGATGAGCCCTTTTGCAATCGCCTTCTTGAGAAGCGAAATTGCGCGCTCCTGCACATGCCCTGACAGCTTCAAGGCTGCCGTGAACTTGGGCACATAGTGCGCCGGGTCGGTGAGCGGCACGTCAATGTCAAGCTCGCGCCTCACAAAGCGGTATGCGCGCCCAATCTCCTTTTTCTCAATGCCTGAAACGCGTGAAATCTCGTCAAGCGTGCGGGGAATGCCCTGCATCCTGCATGTTGCATAGATGACGGCGGACACCACGGACTCAATCAGCCTTCCGCGGATGAGTTCTGCCTTGATGCACTTCCTGTAAAGCAATGCTGCAGACTCGCGGATGGAGTCCGGAAGCCCCAAATAGGATGCAATCCTGTCAAGCTCAGAAAGAGCAATGGCAAGGTTCCTCTCCATTGAGGAGGCGATAGAGGCTCTCTTGTGCCACTTCCTCATGCGGTAGAGCTGCGCCTGCTTCTTTGGCGATATCTTTGCGCCGCGGATGTCGCGGTTGTACTGGTCAATCTCCGTAACAAGGCCCTTGTTCGGGCGCATGTACTTGATGGGGGCGCCTCCGCGGGCGCGCTTCTCGCGCTGCTCGGCGTCAAACGCGCGCCACTCAGGGCGCGGGTCTTCGAGGTTCTCGGCAATTATCAAACCACAATTAGAGCACACAATCTCGCCCTTTTCATAGTCGCGCGTAAGCCTTGCGCTTCCGCATTCAGGGCACTTCTCAATAGCCATTCTCCCACCTCTATATCTACTAAAATCGCTGATAGTTAAGTTTTAAAAAGTTGTTATCCCGTTATTAATAGAAGAATTTATAAAC